>JAUNBA010000001.1 GCA_030527325.1 Slackia sp. | reverse complement strand
GGGCGGCAGCTCGCCTTTGTCAGGCCTGCCGCGCTAGCCCTCGTGCCTGGGCCTGGCGGCCCTGGCGGCGGCCCTGGCGGCGTTCCACTCCTCGCAGCGCACGGCGTCGAGCGCGTCGTTCATCCACTGGACCACGTGGAAGGGGTCCATGACCCACCTCGCGTTGGGGCAGCGGCGCTTGACCAGCTGCCTTATCCACCTCGCGCCGTCGGCGGTCACCACCTCTATGGCGCGCCTCTGCTCGCGCGTGAGCTCGTCGAGGAACAGGTTGAGCACGTCCTTGCCGGTGCCCTCGTGCGCCCAGATGAGGCAGCCGCGGTCGTGGTCGACGACCACCGTGACGTACTTGTGGCCCTTCTTGTACGACGTCTCGTCGATGCCGATGCGGCGCACGCCGTCGAACCTCGAGGCGCCGCGCGCGGCCTCCAGCTCGGCGTAGACGCGCCTGCACACGCCGCCCACGCTGTGCCACTCGACGCGGGCGAGCTCGGAGACCGCCGAGGCGGTGCAGCGGACCGCCAGCCACGCCACCCAGTCCTCGAAGTCGCGCGTGAAGCGCGCCCCGTGCCGCGCCCAGGGGACGGCCTCGGTGCGCACGCCGTGCTCCGGGCAGCGCACCCTGCAGGGCGCGTACTCCAGGTAGCAGGCCGAGCGCGCCAGGTCCATCGCCCTCCACAGCCTGGGGGCCCCGCGGTTCGCCATGTCGTAGAAGTCGCAGGCCCTGCCGCATACGGGGCAGCGGCGCTGCTCGCGCTTGTAGGGCCGGACGCTCACGACGATGCGCTCGGCCTCGATGCGCGCGCCCAGGACGACCGTGCGGGCCAGACCGAGGGCGAGAAGTAGTAGACTCTTCATGCGTCACACCTCTTCGGTTGTCTGAATTTGGCTTAGCAATCATAGGCGGATGACGCGGAAACGGCCCCTCCCGGGGCCGTTTCAGTTCCAGATCGTTGTTTTCGCCCGCTGAGCTGGGCCTATGCCGGAATCTCTCCCACAGAAACCACCGAAGAGCCCATTATTCCCGTATGAAATCGGCACCCCTGAAGCCCCGTTCGAGGAATAATTGCGCGCTAAAATACAGCAAGATACACGGCGTTATTCGGCGGCATTCGGGGTTGTCGAAACTGCGGAAACCGATTTCCGCGTTTCTTTATTCCCGTTTGTTGACCTGGGCAAATACAATTGAAAAGGGTTTGAATCCGCCTCGCAGTTTCAACTCAGTTTCGACCGTTCGAAACCGGCCTTCGGGGGACCCGAATTGTGAATTATTCCCGCAGGGCCTAATTATTCCCGTACCGCCGAGTACTCCGCTGTACCGCCCAGTAGGGATAGACGGGAATAATTGGGTCGTTTTCCCAGGTAGAGATACAAAAAGAAAGCCCTCGAACCAGAGGGTTCGAGGGCTGTTATTCCCACTATTTCGCTGGTGGCTTCGTCCTGCGGCGATGCCGAAACAGTATCAGGCGGTACTCGGCAGCACCAAAACGCGAGTTCAGAAGCCAGTTCCCGTTATTCCCACTCGATCGTCGCGGGCGGCTTGCTGGTCACGTCGTAGCACACGCGGTTGGCGCCGGGAACCTCGGCGACGATGCGGCCGCTCACGCGGGCAAGTACGTCGTAGGGCAGCTTCGCCCAGTCGGCGGTCATGGCGTCGCTGCTTTCTACCGCGCGCAGAATCACGGGACGCGCATACGTGCGCTCGTCGCCCATCACGCCCACGCTCTTGATGTCGGGCAGCACGGCGAAGTACTGCCAGCACGCATGCTCGCTATTGCGCTCGCCGGTTTCCTCGAACAGCTTCTGGTTGTACGCGTCAAGCTCTTCGCGCACGA
Source organism: Slackia sp. (assembly GCA_030527325.1). Classification (GTDB taxonomy): domain Bacteria; phylum Actinomycetota; class Coriobacteriia; order Coriobacteriales; family Eggerthellaceae; genus Slackia. Next base: position 196,141 of record JAUNBA010000001.1, on the reverse strand, counting down.
TCGCGTCAGCGTTTTTCAGGATTTCGAGCTTTTCGGCATCCACCGAACCGATGATGCGAATGGCCAGGCCAGGGCCGGGGAAGGGCTGGCGATGTACGATGTGGTCGGGCAGGCCGAGTGCTGTGCCCAGCGCACGCACCTCGTCTTTGAAGAAGTGATCGAGCGGCTCGATCAAATCGAAATGCACGCCTTCGGGGAACGGAATCAGGTTGTGGTGGCTTTTGATGGTGGACGCCTTGCCGCCTGTCTTGCGCGCGCCGCTTTCGATGATGTCGGGATAGATCGTTCCCTGTGCCAAGAATTTCACCGGGCGGCCGTCCTGTTCGAGTTCCTTCGCTACCTCGAAGAACTCGTTCCAGAACTGCGTGCCGATGATTGTGCGTTTGGTTTCGGGGTCGACCACGCCTTCGAGCAGCTTCAGGTAGCGCTCTTCGGCGTGCACGTGCACGAAGTCCACGTCGAACTGCTTGGTGAACACCTCTTCGACCTCTTCGGGCTCGTTCTTGCGCAAAAGCCCGTGGTTCACGAATACGCAGGTCAGCTGTTTGCCGATGGCGCGTGCGCACAGCGCCGCCACCACGGATGAATCCACGCCGCCGGAAAGGCCCAAGATCACGCGGTCGTTTCCTACCTGCTCGCGAATCGCGGCTACCGAATCTTCGATGATCGAATCCATGGTCCAATCAGGCGTAAGCTCGCAGATGTCGAACAGGAAGTTCCTCAACAGTTCGTTGCCGTATTCGCTATGGCGCACTTCGGGATGGAACTGCGTTGCGAACAGCTTGCGCTCGGCGCATTCCATGGAAGCCACGGGGCATACGTCGGTGGCCGCGGTCACCGTGAAGCCTTCGGGCACGCGGCTGACGGCGTCGCGATGGCTCATCCACACGGTCTGCTGTTCGGGCGTGGCGCCGTACAGCGCGCTTTCGCCTTGACGCACGATGACGGCAGGGCCGTATTCGCCCTTTTCGGTGTGGCCGACCGCGCCGCCCAGCGTGACGGCCATGATCTGCTGGCCGTAGCAAAAGCCCAGCACGGGCACGCCCAGTTCGAGCACGCCCGGGTCTATGCGCGGGGCGTCGTCTGCGTAGACGCTGGCCGGTCCGCCCGAAAGGATGATGGCCGAGGGCTTCATGGCGGAAAGCTCCTCGGCGGAGATGTCGCAGGGCACGATTGCCGAGAACACGCCCAGATCGCGCACGCGGCGCGCGATCAGCTGGCCGTATTGCGCGCCGAAGTCGAGCACGACGGCCTTCTGCTCGGGAAAGGTGGATTCGTTCATGCGTCTGTTCCTTTTGTCGGATGGTTGAAACGTGCGGTCAAGCATAGCGCATATGCTAGAATACCGCCCACGGAAAAAATCGAAAACACAGGCCTGCCACCTGCGTATACTGGCGTAAGGCGCGGGCGTTTCCGTCTGGGTTCCTCCTGGTTTGCGCGGGCTTTCGGGCGCCGCCGCGGGCGGAGGCGAAGCGAAAATCACGGTCGAGTAAGGAATACGCATGGTTTTGTTCGAGGCGCTCAAAGCGTTTTTGTTCGGTGTGGTCGAAGGCATCACCGAATGGCTGCCCATTTCGTCCACCGGTCATATGATGCTGCTTGACGAATTCGTCAAGCTCGATGTGTCCGAAGCGTTCTACAGCACGTTCCTCGTGGTCATCCAGCTGGGCGCCATTCTGGCCGTCATCCTGCTCTTCTTCCACAAGCTCAATCCGTTTTCTTCCCGCAAGAACGCCGAGCAGAAGCGCACCACGTGGAATATCTGGGCGAAGGTGGCGGTGGGGTCCATTCCCGCGGCTATCGTCGGCCTGTTGCTCGACGATTGGATCGAAGAGCGCATCATGACCAACGAAGATGTCGCGGCCATCGTGGTTGCTGCGGCCCTCATCGTGTACGGCGTGATCTTCATTGCTATCGAGCTGCGCAATCGTCGCCTGATCGCCGAGGCCGCCGCCGCGCCTCGCGGCAAGCATGCGCGCGTGCCTCAGGCGTCCGCCGCCCGTGCGGTGTCGGTCGATCCCGATGCCGAAGCCGAATACGACGCCTCCAGCGCCATCGCCAAGGTGAATACGTTCGACGAGCTTTCGTACGGCAAGGCGTTCATCATCGGCATCTTCCAGAGCCTGGCCATCATCCCGGGCACGTCGCGTTCGGGCTCCATCATCATCGGCTCCATGCTCGTGGGCGCGTCGCGCACCATCGCGACCGAGTTCGCATTCTTCCTGGCCATCCCCATCATGCTGGGCTGGAGCGTCATCAAGTTCATCAAGCACGGCTTCGCGTATACGGGCATCGAATGGATGATTTTCGCCGTCGGTCTGGCAACGGCTTTCGTGGTGTCCATTATCGCCATCAAGTTCCTGGTGGGATATGTGAAAAAGCACGATTTCACGGTATTCGGCGTGTATCGCATCGTCTTGGGCCTCGTGGTTTTGGGCTACTTCCTGCTTATCGTCGCGTAGCGGACGCATAGGCATGGCGGCTTCGTTGCGCATCGGTGCGGCGCGGCCGTCGAACAAGTTCGTTCGGGCGCGGCTTCAGGCCGCGCCTTTTTGCCGCTGCGGCGGCGTTTGGTGGAAAAGCGCGCATGCGCCGATGGAACGGAGGGGTCTATGGGCATCGTCGATGTCGAAACGCTTAACGAAGCGCAGCGGGAAGCCGTCTTGTGCACCGAAGGTCCGCTGCTCGTGCTTGCGGGTGCGGGCTCGGGCAAAACGCGCGTGCTTACGTACCGCATCGCCCATATGCTGGGCGATATGGGCGTGCAGCCGTGGCAGATCCTCGCCATCACGTTCACCAACAAGGCGGCCGCCGAAATGCGCGAACGCCTCGGAACGCTGGTGGGGCCTGCGGCTCGCGGCATGTGGGTTTCGACGTTTCACAGCATGTGCGTGCGTATGCTGCGCGCCGATTGCGAGAAGATCGGCTTCGACAAAGGCTTCACCATCTACGATGACGACGACAGCAAGCGTCTGGTGAAAGACATCATGGCCGAGCTCGATCTCGATCCGAAGCGCTGGCCGATCAACGCCATCCGCAATCGCATCTCGACGGCGAAAAACGAACTGACGGTGCCGGGCGATTTCGAGCAGCAGGCGAACGACCCTGCGGCCAAGGTGGCCGCGCGCGTGTACAAGCGCTTGCAGGAGCGCCTGAAGGCGGCCAATGCGTTCGATTTCGACGACCTGCTGCTGTACACGTATCTGTTGCTGAAGAATCACCCCGATGTGCTGGCCGCTTATCAGGATCGATTCCGTTACATCATGGTGGACGAGTATCAGGACACCAACCATGCCCAGTACGCCATCACCAAGCTTTTGGCGGCGCGTTACAAGAACATCATGGTGGTGGGCGACGACGATCAGTCGATCTATTCGTGGCGCGGCGCCGATATCCGCAATATTCTGGAGTTCGAATCCGATTATCCCGCCGCGCGCACGGTGAAGCTCGAGCAGAACTACCGTAGCACGGGAAACATCCTGGCGGCGGCGAACGCGGTGGTGGCCCACAACGCCCATCGCAAGGAGAAGAAACTGTTCACAGCCGAAGGCGAGGGCGACAAGATCGCCGTATACATGGCGACCGACGAGCGCGATGAAGGCCGCTGGATCGCGTCCGAGATCGACCACTTGCATGCCGAGGGTCATTCGTATGACGACATGGCCGTCTTCTACCGCACGAATGCCCAGAGCCGTTCCATCGAGGATATGCTGCTGCGCGCGGGCGTGCCGTATCGCATCGTGGGCGGCACGCGCTTTTTCGACCGCGCCGAGATCCGCGACGTCATGGCGTATCTCACCTTGCTGGTCAACCCGGCGGACGATATCGCCGCCAAGCGTGTGATCAATACGCCGCGTCGCGGCATCGGGCGTACGACCATCGAATACATCGACGGCGCGGCGCATATGGCGAATATGCCGTTTTTGCTGGCAGCCGAGCTGTGTTTGTCCGATGAGCACCTCCAGATGCGTGCCCGCAATGCGGTAGGCGGCTTTCTGTCGCTTATCGAAGAGGCCCGCTCGTACGGCGGCGACTTGCGCAAAGTCATCGAGGCCGTCATCGATACAAGCGGCATGATCGCGGCGTATGAAGCCGAGGGTACCGACGAGGCGCGCGGCCGCATCGAGAACATCAAGGAGTTTCTGTCGGTCGTCGACGAATACGTCGATCAGCACAGCGAAGAAGACGACGGTTTCGCCGATGCGTACGACGGCGGGCCGCAGGTGCGCCGCCTTGCTCCCGATTCCCTCGCCGATTTCATCGAGTGGATCCGCTTGCGCACCGATCTGGATGCTGCGGCGTCCGAGACGGAATCCGCCGTCACGCTTATGACCGTGCACTCGTCGAAGGGCTTGGAATTCGATTGCGTTTTCGTCGCCGGTATGGAGGAAAGCCTGTTCCCTCACTCCAATTCCTCGCATGACGAATCGGGGTTGGAAGAAGAACGTCGCCTGGCGTACGTGGCCATCACCCGTGCCCGCAAAAAGCTCTATCTGACGTGCGCGTACGCACGCCAGATCTTCGGCGAGACCGCTTCGAATCCTATGTCGCGATTCATCGGAGAGATTCCTTCCGAGCTACGTCGCACGATCGGCGTGGGCAGCGCGGGCTTTTCGGGCACGGGTTGGGAAAAACGCGGTAGCCGACGCGGCATTTCCGGCAGCGGTACCGAGGCGGGCGGCGGTCGCGTGTTCGACCGTTCGAGCGCGGGCGGATCCGCATCCCGTTCTGCGGGCCGCGCATCGCGCGGAGGCGGTTCGTCGTTTTCCGATTTCGTCGCATCGTCGCGCGCGGCCGCGGGTCGTATGGGTGCGAGCGGGCATGCGACGACGCGTTCGTCGGCTTCGTTTTCGGCCGGCGACGCGATCGACCACAAGACGTTCGGCCGCGGCCGCATCATCAAAGTCGACGGCGATCTGCTTCAGGTGAAATTCGCCAACGGCATGGTGAAAAAGCTCTTGAAGGATTACGCGCCCATCGTGCGGATAGACGAATAGGAACGCTCTGCGTCGTTGTCGTTATGGACGCGCACGCAGAAGAGGAGGCCGTATGCAGGCATGCATGCGGCCTCCTTCTTGCAACGCGGCTTCGTCACGGGGTTATCGCTGTCCGCATCCTTGGCAGAACGCGCACGCCGCAGGCGTCGCCGCCAGGCCGCCCAGCGCGCTTTCGCGCAGCTCGAAGGGAAGCGAGCGGCCTACGTGATGCATGGCTTCCACCGTTTGGTCGAAATCGACCAGGTTCCCGATGCCTGCGAGCGCTATCTGGGCCGATACGAGGGCGTTGGCCACGCCCGTGGCATTGCGCTTTTGGCAGGGGGCTTCCACCAGGCCGGCGATGGGGTCGCATACGAGGCCCAAAAGCCCCGCGATCGCGTTGGCGGCGGCGTTGAGGCACTGGCGCGGATTTCCGCCGAAAAGCTGGCAGGCGGCCGAGGCGGCCATGGCGCTTGCCGCGCCCACTTCCGCCTGGCATCCGCCTTCGGCGCCCGACACCGTGGCGTTGCGCGTGATCAAATAGCCGACGGCGGCGGCGTTGGCCAACGCGTCGATCAGCTCGGCGTCGGAGAACCCGTGGACGTCTTGGCAGGCGAGCAGCAAGGCGGGCACCACGCCCGACGATCCTGCGGTAGGAGCGGCCACGATGCGCCCCATGGAGGCATTCGTTTCGAGCACCGCCATGGCGTAGGTGACGGCCCGCGCGAGCAGCGGCCCGCACGGCCCCTCCTCTTCGCGCGCCGAAAGCTTCGCTGCTTCGCCGCCGATAAGCCCGCCCATCGAAGCGTGCGGCTCGTCAAGCGGGCGCGCCGCCGATTCTCTCATCACGTCGAGCGCTTCGGCCAGGTAGCGGCGGGTGTCGTCGACGGCGATATGCTCCGCGGCCAGCATACAGCGCTCGCGGCGGCACATCGCGGCGCCGATGCCCGTTCGTTCGCGCTCGCAGTAGGCGAGCAGGGATTTCGCATCGGGGAAATCGAGCGTCTCGAACAGTTCTGCCGCCGTTTCGGGGGTCAGGTCGGCTCCGAATCCGTCGAGGGCGCAGACGGCGTCCGCCGGCACCGGGGGCACGGCTCCCGATGCGCGGTCGCTTTTCACGATGCGCACGTCGTAGATGGCGGGATTGTTCGCGATAGCGCGCGCGATCGCTTCGTCCACTTCGTCGTCGGTCTGCATGATGGTGTAGGCGATGTCGCCTTTGCGTTCGCGGAACAAGCGCGTGGTGGCGATATTGATGTCGAAGATGTTCAGGCACGTGGCGATATGGGCGAGAACGCCTTTGACGTCTCGCTGCTTGACGACGATGCTGTGGTATTCGCCTGTCAGGCGCACGTCGACGCCGTTGATTCGGCTGATGACCGCCGCGCCGCCGCCGATGCTTTCGCCTCGCATGCTCGTGGCGCCGCCCGTTTCGTCGACGACGTCGATATCGACGGTGTTCGGATGCTCGCAGGCTCCTTCGGGCGCCGCGACGAACTCGAACGTCAGCCCTGCATCCTGCGCCAGCTCGAATGAATCGCGTATGCGCAGGTCGTCGGTGCCCATGCCGAGAAGGCCCGCAACCAGCGCTTTGTCGGTGCCGTGGCCTCGGTAGGTATGCGCGAAGCTTCCGTATAAGGTGAAAGTAGCCCGGCGCGGCTCTCCCGCCAGCAGGCGTCGGCACATGAGCGCTATGCGCAGCGCTCCCGCCGTATGGCTGCTCGACGGGCCGACCATGATGGGTCCTATGACATCGCGGATGCCGAGTATCTTCATTGCGCGTCCTTTCTGGAAAGGCGGCATGCGCACGCCGCTGCTTACGGGTGGTGGTGCGGTGTCGAATATACCTGAAGCGGGGGCGTTCGGGCCTCCCGCATCGTCTGTCGGCGCATACTTTTCGCGGGCGTGGTAAACTGAATCGTCTTCATAGGCGCTCAACGCGCATCGAGGGAAACCATTACTCACATACAACAAGGAGGATCATCCATGGCAGCACCCGTTTTGGTGTTCGGTCACAAGAACCCCGATAACGACGCGCTTTCCGCGGCGGTCGGCTATGCGTATTTGAAAAACGAGCTCGCCCGCGCGAAAGGCGAGGACGCGGTGTACGAGGCGTGCCGCCTGGGCGGTTTTCCGCCTGAGACCAAGAAGATCCTCGCCGATCGCGGCATCGAAGAGCCGCGCCTGATCGAAGGCGTCGGCGAGGGCGACAAGGTCATCCTGGTCGATCACAACGAGGTTCCCCAGTCGGCCGACGGCATCGAGCAGGCGGAGATCCTCGAGATCGTCGACCACCACCGCCTCGGCGGCATGACGACCGCTCAGCCGCTGCGCTTCAATGCCATGCCGGTCGGTTCCACCTCCGCCATCGTGGCGCGCGAATTCGAGATTCAGGGCGTCGAGCTTCCGCAGGATATCGCTGCGCTGCTGCTGGGCGCCATGCTCACCGATACTGTTATCATGAAGTCTCCCACCACTACCGACTTCGATCGCGCCATCATCGCCAAGACGGCCGCATATGTGGGCGTCGATCCGGTCGAATACGGCATGGAGATCTTCAAGTGCCGCTCCAATCCGGCCGAGCTCCCCATCGCCAAGGTGGTCAATGCCGATGCCAAGGAGTTCGAGCTCGCCAACGGCAACAAGGTGTACATCGGCCAGTTCGAAACGGTCGATCTGCAGGCCGTTTTGAATCGCGAGGATGAAATCCGCGCAGCGATCAAAGAATTGGTCGCCAAAAAGGGCTATCAGTTCGTGCTGTTCTTCGCTACCGATATCCTGGCCGAAGGCAGTCAGTTCATCGTCGAGGGCGACACGCAGTTCGTCAACGACGTCTTCGGCATCGACGTTACCGGCAAGAGCGTGTGGATGCCGGGCGTGCTTTCGCGCAAGAAGCAGGTCGCGGCTCCTATTCTCGCGCACGCGTAAGCGACCGCCGCTTGCACGGATGCATTCAAGGCTTCGCCCCACGGGGCGAAGCCTTTTGTTTTTTGCGCACGTGCGCAGGCTTCGCCCGGGATGCGTAGTAGTATGTCCCGACGAACGAAAACGACCGAGCCGTCCGTCTTTGACGCGACGCGGCTTCGATACCGGAGGGCAGCCATGTACGAGATCGGTTTCATAGGGTGCGGCAATATGGGCAGCGCCATGCTGGCGGGCATCGTCGCGCACGGGGTGGCGTCGCCCGAGCGTATCGTGGTGTCGGCGCGCACGCAGGCGACGCTCGATGCGATCGGCGCGCGTTTCGGCGTGCGCACGACGCTCGACAACACGCAGGCCTGTCAGGCGTCGGTGGTGTTTTTGGCGGTGAAGCCGCAGATGTACGATGCGGTCATCGATGAAATCGCTCCGTTTTTGAACGATGAGTGCGTGCTCGTCTCCATCGCTCCCGGCAAAACGCTGGCATGGCTGGCCGAGCGCTCGGGCGCGCGCAAGGTCGTGCGTTTGATGCCGAATACGCCTGCTGCGGTCGGGGAGGGCATGACGGCCGTCGTGCCGGGAGAGCTATGTTCGCAAGACGACCTCGACAAGATCTGCGCCATTGTTGATTCTTTCGGGGCAAGCGAGGTCATTCCCGAGCATCTGATGGATGCGGCGTCGGCTGCCGCGGGGTGCTCGCCTGCATTCGTCTATATGTTCATCGAGGCCATGGCCGATGCGGCGGTGCTCGAGGGTATGCCGCGCGACCAGGCGTATCGTTTCGCTGCCCAGGCCGTTGCCGGTTCTGCGCGTATGGTGCTCGAAAGCGGTATGCACCCCGGCGCGCTGAAAGACGCGGTGTGCTCGCCGGGCGGCACCACCATCGAGGGCGTGCGGGCGCTCGAGAATCGCGGCATGCGCGCGGCGGTCATGGAGGCCCTTGCGGCCACCGTGGCCAAGGCTCGCCGTCTTTAGCGGCGGGCGCACGGTGGCGGCTATGATGCACAAGGATGCAGCGCCGGGACGGCGCGACAAAGGTAATGGGCGCATCGATCGGACCGAGCGCGACGTCGCCCGCGAGCGCCTCGCGCGCCGTCAGGCCGCATCTTCCAAGGGGCGTGTCCGCCGCGCGCACGACTTCGCTTCCGAACGGGACGCTGTCGCTGCGCGTGCGTCGGTGGCCGATGCAGTCGGATGTTCCGATGGGCGGCAGGCGCAAACGGTGCGCATTCCCCGATTCCTCATCTTCGCTGCGGGCGCTTTCGTGCTCGCGGCTGTTTTTGCGGGCATCGCGCTGATCGAACGTTCGTGCTCGTCTCCCCAGGCGCCTGATGATGCCGTTTCCGTCGTCGAAGAGCAGGCGCCGCCCGAGCCCGTCCAAGCGGATTTCTCTTTGCTGCCCGACGGCGTTTCTGCCGATGTGGCACAGGCTTTGCAAGAGCGCGCGCGCGATCCGCGCGTCGCCGCCATCGTGAACGATGCGCAGGCCTACGTGGACACGTTCGGCATTGACGAGGCGTTGAAGCTTTTCGAGCTGGCTGCCGAAGACGAGCAGGCGCTCGATTTCGTGGCGGGCGTGCTCGGGTCGTATCCCGCCACCATACCGGCCGGATACCCAGGGCCCGTAGAGGCGGGAAGCGTGCCGTTGCTGTTCCAGTGGGATACGCGTTGGGGCTATCTGTCGTATTGCGCCGGGCCGCTCGGCCTCACGGGGTGCTGTCCCACCTCGCTTTCCATGGTGTATATGGGGCTGACCGGCAAGACCGATATGACGCCCGCCGATATGGCGTCGCTTTCGGCGCGTACGGGATACGCCGAAGACGGGCGCGGAACGTATGGGAGCTTTTTGGTGGATACGGCTCCTACGCTGGGGTTGCGCTGCGAACAATTCGTGCCTGCGGCGGCGGATCTCATGTCGCGTTTGCGCGACGGATGGTGCGTGATATGCAATGTAGGCCCGGGCGATTTCACCGAGGCGGGCCATTTTTTCGTGATCACCGGCGTGGCCGATGACGGCACGATCGCGATCAACGATCCGTATTCGAGCGTGAATTCGAGTAAGACCTGGGATCTTGAGCGCGTCGTGAACCAGTCGATAGCCATGTACGCCTTCAAAGCCGCGTAGATTCTGCAGCGCCTATGCGCGCCCGGTATTTTCGCGTTCGCTTCGCCGTCGGCGGGTCGCGCCGGCCTTTTGCTGCACGAGGGCGCTTCATCGTGGTAAAGTATGCCTCCATATTGCACGATTCGAGAGAAAAAGGAGGACTGCCGTCATGAAGAAGGTGCTTACCAGCTTGCCGTTCATCTTGCTGGTATCCGTGGTCGTGGGCATTCTCGTGGGCCTTGTGGCCAACGAAACGGTCATGAACGTCGTGGTCACCATCAAGTATATCCTCGGCCAGCTCATTACGTTCTGCGTGCCGCTGATCATCATCGGGTTCATCGCGCCGTCTATCACCAAGCTGGGTAAAAACGTTTCGCGCATCCTGGGCGTGGCCGTGGTGCTGGCCTATCTCTCTTCGATCGGCGCGGCGTTTTTCTCCATGGCGTCGGGCTATGCGCTTATTCCCAATCTGTCCATCGCCACGTCGGTAGACGGGCTCAAAGAGCTTCCTGAGGTGGTTTTCCAGCTCGACATTCCGCAGATCATGCCCGTCATGAGCGCTTTGGTGCTTTCGGTGCTTCTGGGCCTTGCGTGCGTGTGGGCCAAGGCCGAAGGCATCGCGCGTCTGCTCGACGAGTTCCAGCGCATCGTGCTCTCGGTGGTCACGCGCGTGGTCATTCCGTTGCTGCCGGTGTTCATCGCCGCAACGTTCTGCGCGCTTGCCTACGAGGGCACCATCACCAAGCAGCTTCCCGTTTTCCTGGTCGTCGTGATCATCGTCATCGTGGGGCACTATCTGTGGCTCGCGTTCATCTACGGCCTTGCGGGCGCCTATGCGGGCAAAAACCCCCTCAAAGTGCTCAAGCATTACGGCCCTGCGTATCTGACGGCGGTCGGCACCATGTCTTCGGCTGCAACGCTCGCCGTGGCGCTGCGCTGCGCCGATAAGGCGGTGCCGCCTCTGCGCCGCGATATGGTGCGTTTCGGCATTCCGCTGTTCGCCAATATCCATCTCTGCGGATCGGTGCTGACGGAGGTCTTCTTCGTCATGACCATCTCTCAGATGCTGTACGGAAGCATGCCCGACATCGGCACGATGGTGCTGTTCTGCCTGTTGCTCGGCGTTTTCGCCATCGGCGCTCCAGGCGTTCCGGGGGGCACGGTCATGGCATCGCTCGGCTTGATCACGGGCGTGTTGGGCTTCGATGCCACCGGCACGGCTTTGGTGCTGACCATTTTCGCGCTGCAGGATAGCTTCGGCACGGCTTGCAATGTGACGGGCGACGGCGCGTTGACGCTGTTCTTGAGCGGATACGTGCGTCGTAAGAACATCGAGGAAAGCGACGAGCATGTCGAACTGTTCGACGCTTCCGACGAAACGCGCATCGGCATCGGCTACAACCAGAAGGACAAAGCCGAAGAATTGGGCGCATCCGGCGCCGTCGCGCGCGGATAAAGGCCGAGGCTGTTCGGTTTGCGCAAGGCCGCGTGCGCTTCGTTCGCACGCGGCCTTTTCTGCGTGCCTCGGGGACGTTTCGCGCGTTGCGGCGGTGCTACAATGAAAAAGGGATATCCTTTCAGGAAAGGGGTCGCTATGAAGTTCGAAAACATCCTTGTTCCTTACGACCGTTCCGAATCGGCGAAGCGCGCGCTGACCACGGCGCTCGCCATGGCCGCCGATACGCCCGGCGCCCGCGTGACGGCGTTTTTCGCCGCCCCCGTTCCCGAGTTCGAATCGTCTCAGTTCCTCGCCGCCGAAAGCGTTTCGGGCATCATGCATATGCCGGCCGACGAGCTTGGGGCCATGCAGCGGCAATACATCGCGTACGAACAGGGCCTGCTCGCGGAGGACTTGCAAGATTACGTGGGGGATTCGCTGTTCGCGCCTCAGGGTCCGCTTGCCGTGGCCGTGGGTCAGGGCAAGCCGAGCAAGGCCATTCTCGATTACGCGCTCGATCACAACAACGACCTGATCGTCATGGGATGCCGCGGTCTGAATGCGGTTGCGGGCATGCTCGGGTCGGTCAGCTATGCGGTGCTGCGCAACGCGTCTTGCCCCGTGCTCATAGAGAAATAATCGCGCCGTCGCCCGTCCTGCGCGCGTCGCGGGGCCGAAGCGTTATGCGCGGCGCGGATGTCGTGCTTGTCCGCAAAGGCCGAAGGCCGCATTCCGAAACCCTCGAATCGCGAGCAGGAATGCGGCCTTCGTGCGTTTCGGATGTCCTTACGAGTGCAATGCGGCTAAAAACGCCTCGTAGTCGGCGAGGTTCTGGTCGGCATAGGCGGATGCGAACGACACCAGAGCGCGGTCGAATTCGTCGCTTTTGCCGAGGTATCCTGCAATGGCGAAGCGATTTCCGGTGCGGGCGTGCGCATGGGCGAGCGTCCAGCCGCAGGCGCTGGCCAAGGCCTCGAGCGAATCCTCGTCGATCGTCTCGAGGTCGATCGAGCCTTTGCCGTCCCACAACTGGCGCACGTAGTAGCTGCGCGACGTTTTGTTCTCGCGCGGCATGTCCGCCCATCCCAGCAGCACGTCGCCTGCGGTCTGCATGGCGCGTTGCCCGCGCACGACGCGTTCGCCCGGGCTGTCCGCGCTCGTTTGCCCGCCGAAGCGCTCGAGCACCGATGCGCGCGCTTCTTTGACCTGCAATACGAGGTGGTCGTCGGGCGTGGCCCCTTCGAGCACGACGATCCATGCCTGCAGGCCGACGCTGCCGACGCCGACGACCTTGCGCGCGATATCCACGCCGCGGTATTGCTCGACCAGCAGGCGTTTGTCGCTTGCCAGGTTGGCGCGGTAATCGGAAAGGATCGCGGCGATGATGCGCTCTCGTTCGTGCAGGTCGGCGTCGGGCACGTCGGCCCCAAGCCTTTGGCGCACGAGTTCGCGCAAGGGGACGATCAAAGGCGGGTCGTTGACGATGCGCAGCTGCCCGTCAACGACCTCGGTGAGTTTTTCGACCGCGCGCCCGCTGTTTTTCGTGCTTGCCTTGTAGAAGAGCTCTTCGGTTTCGCGTCGCTCTTTTTTCGAGGCGGCCTTGGCCATGCGCTCGTAGAGTTCGTCGGCGTCCATGTGGGCATACCATACGTCGAGCGATCCCATGCGGGCGAAAGACCGCATGGCCTCGCGATACGCGCGCACGCCCGCCGAGACGGCCGAAGCGCGGTCTTTTTTCGAAAACTTCCTGTCGCGGCCGCAGATTTCGATGCTGGCGGCAAGGCGTTTGACGTCCCATTCCCAGGGCGCCTGCGCCGTTTCGTCGAAGTCGTTGATGTCGAAGACGAGGCGGCGTTCGGGGGAGTGGAACAGGCCGAAATTGGCGATATGGGCGTCGCCGCACGCTTGGACGGATATGCCCGTCGACGGAGTGCGGGACAGATCGGCCGCCATAATGAGGGCCGAGCCCCTGAAAAACGCGAACGGCGACGCGGCCATGCGCTCGCGTCGCAGCGGCACCAGCTCGGCCACGCGCGTCGCGTCTTGCTCGTGCAGAAGCGCGATGGCTTCGGTGCGTCCTCGCTCGACGTCCCAGGCGGCGTGCGCATTGCGCGCGACGGTTTCACGCAGGCGCTTGCCGTGCTCTTTGCTGCTTTTCGCCGATACCTGGGCGCGGTAGGAAAGCGCCTTGCGGATGTCTTTGCGGACGCGCTGGACCTCGTCTATCACGGATATTGCCTCCTTGCTTCGGTGCGCTGATGCTCGGGCGACGGCTGCGAGATTCGTGCCGCGCCTTTCGGCCTGCTTTGCCTGTCGAAACATAAGCGCAGTTCATGAAAATGCCGAACTTCGACAATTTAATCACTATAATCATCCGAAATCATTCCACGAGAACGGACGGTCATGTTTACTGACAAGGTGCATATTTTCGTAAAAGGCGGCGACGGCGGCGCGGGCTGCATGAGTTTTCGCCGCGAGGCCCATGTTCCCAAGGGCGGTCCCGACGGCGGCGACGGAGGCCATGGCGGCAACGTCGTGCTCGAGGCCGACGCGTCGGTATCGTCGTTGATCGACTATCGCTACAAGCATCATTTCAAAGCGCAGCGCGGAACCCACGGCAAAGGCAGCCGCATGCATGGCGCGACGGGCGAAGACCTGGTGCTCAAGGTGCCCGTGGGCACGGTGGTGCGAGAGTATTCCGAGGAGACGAAAGAGGCAGGCGAGCTGATCGCCGATCTGACGCACGACGGCGAGCGCGTCGTGGTGGCCGCAGGCGGCATGGGCGGCCGCGGCAATATCCATTTCGTCACGTCCACGCGCCGCGCTCCCGCCTTCGCGGAATTGGGCGAGCCTGCCCAGGAATGCTGGATCGAACTCGAGATGAAGCTTATGGCCGACGCCGCGCTGGTGGGCGTGCCTTCGGCGGGCAAAAGCTCGCTGATCGCGCGTATGAGCGCCGCACGTCCGAAAATCGCCGACTATCCCTTCACTACGCTCGTGCCTAACCTCGGCGTGGTCAAAGGAGACGAGCACAATTTCGTCGTGGCCGATATTCCGGGTCTGATCGAAGGCGCTCACGAAGGCCGCGGCCTGGGCCACGAATTCCTGCGTCATATCGAGCGTACGGCGCTCATCGTGCATGTGGTCGATATGACGGGCGGCTACGAAGGCCGCGATCCGGTGGAGGATTATCGCATCATCAATCGCGAGCTCGCTTTGTATGCCGATGAGCTTGCCTGCCGCCCCCGTATCGTCGTCGCCAATAAATGCGACGTCGCCGGGGTGGAAGACAACATCCGCCGCTTGAAAGAAGAGGTGCGCAAGGACGCCGTGGCCGCGGCCGACGGCAACGAATTCGCCGACGGCGTCGATGAGGCGTCGCGCGTTTTCGAGATCAGCGCGCTGACGGGCAAGGGCGTCGATGCCTTGATCAGGGCCACCGCCGACATGGTGCATGAGTTGCGCGAGGCCGTTCGCGAGACCCAGGCGGAAGAAGTCCGCTACGACCGCGTGTGGGAGCACAAGCGGCTCAAGCGCGACCGCAGCTTTACGGTCCGCAAGCTTTCCGACGGCGTATTCCGCGTCGAGGGTCCGCAGATCGAACGCATGGTCATCCAGACCGATTGGGAGAATGAGGAGGCGCTGGCGTTTTTGCAGCACCGCTTCGATCGCATGGGGCTCGAAACCGCCCTCATCGATGCGGGCGCCGTCAACGGAGACGAAATCCGCATCGTCGGGCGCGCTTTCGAGTTCGAAAGCGCAGACGATCGCGTCGATATCTACAGGGAGCTCGATTTCTGATGGAACACACGCGCAAGCCGCGCACGGCGGTCATCAAGATAGGTTCGTCCACGCTTACCGATGCCGAAGGCAAAGTCGACCGTGCTTACCTGGCCGATTTGGCCCATCAGGTGAATCGCGTTCGCAAAGCGGGGTGGAACGTGATCATCGTGAGCTCCGGCTCCATTCCGTGCGGCTTGGAATCGCTCGGGCTGCCTTTGAAGCGTCCGAAAGACATGCCTACGGTCCAGGCGGCGTCAAGCGTCGGCCAGCGTGCGTTGATCGCGGCGTATGACCAGGTATTCTCGCCGTACGGCATGCTGACGTCCCTCGTGCTGCTGACGCGTCGCGATACGGCCGACCGTCAGGCGTATCTGCATGCGCGCGACACGTTCGCCCGTTTGCTCGAACTGGGCGCGGTTCCTATCGTCAATGAAAACGATACGGTGTCGGTCGAGCAGATCAAGTTCGGCGACAACGATACCCTGGCGGCGCTGGTCGCGTGTTTGGCCGATGCCGATCGGGTCGTCATCTTGAGCGATATCGACGGCTTGTATACGGCGAATCCGCACAACGATCCCGATGCCGAGCTGATTGCGCGCGTCGATCGTCTGACTCCCGCAATCATGGCGGGAGCCACGGGAGCGGGCAGCGCGGTGGGAAGCGGCGGCATGATCACCAAGCTCACGGCGGCCCGCGTGCTCGGCGCCGCCGGCATACCGCTGGTCATCTGCCACGGCCGTGCCGAGGATGCGGTGCTGCGCGCGCTCGACGACGAGCCCATCGGAACGCTGTTCACGGCCAAAGAGCGCCGTCATGAAATCACGCCGCGTAAGCTGTGGATCGCCTTGGGTGATTCGGTGCGCGGCCGCTTGGTCGTCGATGCGGGAGCCGCCCGTGCACTGATCGAGCAGGGTTCTTCGTTGCTTGCCGTCGGCGTCAAACATGTCGAGGGCGAGTTTCGTGCGGGGGACGTGGTCGATGTGCTCGACGAATCGGGCTATGTCATAGCGCGCGGCCTTGCGCGCTGCGATGCCGCCGCGGTTTTCGCCGGCGCGGGCACGGCGCTGCATCGCGATGAAATGGTGCTGTTCGAGTGATGACGACGCACCGCATTCATGCGGCGCGCGGTCGGGAGGTCGAAGATGGATATCGAATCGTATGTGAGCGACGTCGCCCATGCCGCTCGTGCGGCATCGTACGCGATCGCCGGAGCCTCGAACGAAACGCGCAACCGGGCGCTTCGTTCGATGGCGGAGTCGCTGCGCGAGCGCGCGGCCGATATCGCGGCGGCGAATGCGGTCGATATGGAACAGGCATCGGCGGACGGCATGAGCGCCGGCCTGCTCGATCGTCTGATGCTCGATGACGGACGCATCGAGTCGATGGCGTGCTCGCTGGAAGCGCTGGCCGATCTGGCCGACCCGATCGGCCGCGTGCTGGAGCACCGCACGATAGAAGGCGGCATGGACCTGCGCCGCGTCAGCGTGCCGCTCGGCGTCGTGGCGATGGTCTACGAGGCTCGCCCCAACGTGACCGTCGATGCTGCGGGCATCTGCCTGAAATCGGGCAACGCCTGCGTGCTGCGCGGCGGTTCGGCGGCGTTGCATTCCAATAAGGCTCTGGTGGCGACATTGCGCGCGGCATTGACGCGGTGCGGCCTGCCTGCCGATTGCGTATGCGCCATCGAAACCGTCGACCGTGCGGCGACCGACGCCCTTATGGATCTTCATGGCGTCGTGGACGTGCTCATCCCGCGTGGCGGCGCGGGTCTCATCCGCCGCTGCGTCGAGCGTTCGAAAGTGCCCGTTATCGAGACGGGCACGGGCAATTGCCATGTCTATGTGCACGAAACCGCCGACTTCGCGCGCGCACGGGCCATCGTTATGAACGCGAAGACGCAGCGTACCGGGGTGTGCAATGCGTGTGAGAGTCTTTTGGTCGATCGCAGCGTCGCGCATGCGTTTTTGCCCGGTATGCTGCAGGAGCTTTTCGATGCGGGCGTCGTGGTGCATGCGGATGCGGCCGCCCGCGCGGCGGCGCCCGTCGATGCGCCCGAGGGCATGATCGTGGGCGCTGACGATGCCGACTGGGCGCGCGAGTATCTCGCGCTCGAGATAAGCGTGCATGTCGTCGAGGGCGTCGATGAGGCCGTCGCGCACGTGAATCGCTACGGAACAGGGCATTCGGAGTGCATCGTCGCCGACGAACAGGCGCCCGCGGGCTCGGCGGCCATCGACCGTTTTCTCACGGGCGTCGATGCGGCGGCGGTGTATGCCAACGTCTCGACCCGCTTCACCGACGGCGCATGCTTCGGGCTCGGAGCCGAAATAGGCATATCGACGCAGAAGCTGCATGTGCGCGGGCCGTTCGCGCTCGATGCTTTGACGTCGTATAAGTACGTCATTCGCGGAACGGGCCAGGTGCGCGCGTAGTGGTCGCGGCGTCGCCGTCGTGCGTCCATGCGCTATCGTGCGAACGGATCGTTTCGTCGATGCTGCCGTGCGCAGCAGCGGCTTCGGGCGCGACCGGGGCGCGGGTCGGCATCATGGGCGGCACGTTCGACCCTATTCACATAGGGCATCTCGCATGCGCCGAGCAAGTGCGCGCGGCGTGCGCTCTCGATATCGTGTTGTTCGTTCCTGCGGGCGATCCCTGGATGAAGCGGGGGCGAGACCTTGCGCCTGCGGCCGACCGGTTCGCCATGGTGGACGCTGCGGTGGATGACAACCCGTTTTTCGCAGCGAGCGCGCTCGAGATCGATCGTCGCGGGGCGACGTATACCGTCGACACCTTGCGCGAGTTGAGCGGGTGCTGCCCCGATGGCACGGAGCTGTTCTTTATCGCGGGCGTCGACGCCGTCGCCGCGTTGCCCTTATGGCGCGAGGCGGATCGCCTGGGTTCTTTGGCGACGATCGCGGTCGTAACGCGTCCCGGCTACGATACCTCGGATGGACGTCTCGATGCCGCGCGCCGTCTTGTCGGAGCGGACCGGATGGTGGATGTGCCGATCGTCGGCATCGACCTCTCGTCCACCGACGTGCGCGCGATGGTGCGCGCCGGTCGCTCGATCCGCTACCTGGTGCCGCGGGAGGTGGCGGACTATATCGAGAAGCGGGGATTGTATCGCGCCTGATACGCCTGGCGTATCGGCTGGAAAGGAGAGGCTTGCCATGATAGGTTCCGATAGGTTCGAGGAGATGCGTCGCAGCCTGCAAGGCCGCTTGAAGCCTTCGCGCTATAGGCACTCGCTCGGTGTTTCCCAGACGGCCGAGCAGCTTGCCCGCATATACGGCGTGAACGAAAACGATGCGGCGGTGGCGGGGCTTTTGCACGATTGGGACAAATGCCGTTCGTTCAAGGATCTCAAGCGTATCGCCAAAGAGCGCAAGCTTGCCCCGAAAGCGGTGCGCAAGCGCATGCCTGGCGTGCTGCACGCGTTGACGGCCCCTTACGAGCTGCATGCGCAATTTCCCGACTTGTCGCGCGACGTGCTTCAGGCCATCGCGCGCCATACCTGCGGGGCGCATGACATGACCGATCTCGACAAGGTGCTGTTCATCGCCGATATCATCGAACCCGGCCGCGCGAATCGCGCAGCCGAAACGCTTCGGGAGGCCGTCGGCGCGGTCGATCTCGATGAGTTGTTTTTCATGGCATACGCTTCCACGCTCGTGTATCTTATCGGGAACGGCATGGCCGTTCATCCCGATTCGATCGACATTTGGAATGCGCTGGTCGATCGCCGCGATGCGGCTGTGGCGCATATGCAGTAGGCGCATGTCGCCATGTCGCCGCCCGGCCGCGTGCATGCGACGGCACGCGCGGCTTTCGCTTGAAAGAAAGGATTTTCATCTATGGCACAGGATAAAGGACTGTCCTCGCTCGAAAAGGTTCTGATCGCCGCGCGTGCGGCCGATTCGAAAAAGGCGGTCGATATCGTCATTCAGGACGTGCGCGAGCTGGTGAGCGTCACCGATTTCTTCGTTATCGTGACGGCTCAGAACAATCGCCAGATCAATGCGGTGCTCGACGCCGTCGAAGAAGCCGAGATCAAAGAGGCGGGCGTCAAGCCGTTCAACGTGGAGGGCGCTCAGGAAGGCTTTTGGGCCCTGCAGGATTACGGCGATTTCGTCGTGCACGTCTTCCAGCCCGAGGGACGCGACTACTACCGCCTCGAAGAGATTTGGAACAATGCCCCGCGCGTGCCTTTCGAGCCCGCGGGCGACGCATCGAAGGAGGCGTAGCCCATGGCGATCGGCATTGTCTGCGCGACGAAAACCGAGGTGACGCCGTTTGTCGAGCGCCTCGATCATGCGCGCGTCGCCCGTCATGCCCTCGTCGACGTGTACGAGGGGGTTTTCGCCGGCGTCGACGTGGTGCTTGCATGCTGCGGCGTCGGCAAAACCAACGCCGCCATGGTCTCCCAGATGCTCATCGATCGCTATGGGGTCGATACGCTGGTGAATGCGGGAACCGCGGGCGGCATGGATCCTTCGCTCGAGTTGTTCGATATCGTCGTCTCCACGACATGCTCCCACCATGATGTCGACGCTTTCATGGTGCTGGTCGATTCCTACCCCTACTATCCGAGCGGCGTCTTCGCGGCCGATGAAGCGCTCGTTTCGGCTGCTCGCGCGGCGGCTGCGCGTGCGACGTCGCCGGTGAAGTTCGGCGCTATGGTGTCGGGCGAGCAGTTCATCGACGATACCCAGCGTGCTGGCATCATGGAGCGTCATCATCCGTTCGCCGTCGACATGGAAAGCGCCGCTTTGGCTCAGACGTGTTTCGCGAACGGCGTGCGCTTCGTGTCGGTGCGCGGCATAACCGATACCGCCGAGCATGACGGCTTCGGCAATTACGAGATCAATAACGATCGCGCTTCGCGCGCGGCGTGCGATTTCACGGCTCTGCTTATCGAAACGATCGCGTAGGCCTTCGTGTCGATAAGCATGATCGGCCCTTCGCCGCAGGCGCTTTGAGCGCCGGGCGAAGGGCCTTTCGGTGCGCGCCGCCGCATGCATTCATCCGAATGCCTGAACGACGTGTATCCGTATAATGGACGAAGCCGCCCGTTGCGATCGAAAGGACCCTTGTTCGTGCATGCATTCGAAACCGTGCTGGCCATCGTCAATCCTGCTGCGCAGAATGGAAAAGCGCCGACGTACGCTGCGCTTCTCGAGGCGGCGTATGCAGACGGTCGCACGCCGTTTCGCTCGCTTGTCGTGCGGGCCACGCAGGGTTCCGGGCACGCGCGCGAAATCGCCGCGGCGGCCGCATCGTTCGATACCGTGCTCGTCATCGGCGGCGATGGCATCGTGCATGAGACCGCCCAGGGCCTTATGGCCACCGATCGGGCGCATCGCCCCGCGCTCGCGCTGCTTCCGTGCGGCAACGGCAACGATTATGCGCGCACGCTCGGTATGCCGATGCGTTTCGACGATGCTCTCGGGGCATTGCGGGCAGGTTCACGGCGTTGCGTCGATGTGGGCTGCGTCAACGGTTCGATTTTCGTGCAGACCCTCTCGTTCGGATTCGATGCCGCCATCGCGCTCGGAACGCACGCGCGCAGGCTTCGTACAGGGCATACGGGCACGCGGCTGTTTCTCGAAGAGGGGTTGAACCAGCTGCTGTTTCATCGGGACGAATATGCATGCTCGATAGCGCTTGACGGAGAAGCGCCGGTTTCGTCGGCGATGTTTCTTTGCGCCGTGCAGGTGGGTCCGACTTACGGGGGAGGGTTCGCCATCTGCCCCCGGGCCGATCCGTTCGACGGGTCGCTCGATTACTGCATCGCCCGTCCGCCTGTGGGCTTGCTGCGCGCGCTTTCCATATTCCTTAAAGCCAAAAACGGAAACCACGCCTCGTGCGGCGATGTGCTCTCGTTCGGTCGCGCCAAGCGGCTTCGCCTGTCGTTTCCACTTGCGCCCCCTGCGCAGATCGACGGCGAAGAGCTGCTTTGTGCCGATGCATACGATATATCCGTGCTTCCTGGCGAGCTCGACGTGATATTCGCACCTGGAGAAAGGCGTCGCCTATGAGTACGTTCGGTTTTATTTTGATCCTCGCTGCGGCCGTCCTTGTGTCCGCGGTGGTCAATCAGATGGTGCGCGGCGTGTCGACGCCTCTTATCCAGATAGCCATTGGCGCAGGCATCGCGCTGTGTGGCTTCACGACGGCGAATTTCACGGTAGATCCCGAGCTGTTCCTGGTGCTTTTCATCGCTCCTCTGCTTTACGACGAGGCGCGCCAGGCCGACAAGGTCTCGCTTTGGTCGAATCGCACGGTCATTCTTTCGCTTGCCGTCGGGTTGGTGGTGGCGACGGTGCTCTGCGTCGGCTTCGTGCTGCAGGTGATCGAGCCGAGCGTTCCTTTGGCCGCCGCGTTGGCGCTCGGCGCCGCGCTCGGTCCCACCGACGCCGTGGCCGTTTCGTCGCTTTCCCAGCGCGCGTCGCTCGATAAACGCCAGGAGGTGCTGCTCTCGGGCGAGTCGCTGATCAACGACGCATCGGGCGTCGTTTCGTTCCAGTTCGCCATCGCCGCGCTGACGACGGGCGCATTCTCGCTGATGGACGCTACGGTGTCGTTTCTGGTGAGCTTTTTCGGCGGCATCGCGACAGGTCTCGTATGCGCGGCCTTGCTTGCGTTCGCCTCGGCGCGCGTGCGCGATTCCGGGCTCGAGGACACTACATTTCACGTGCTGTTCGAGGTGCTGACGCCGTTTTTGGTATTTCTCGCGGCAGAGGAGCTGGGCGTTTCGGGCATTCTCGCGGTCGTCGCCGCGGGCCTGTCGAGTTCGTTTTTCAATAAGAGCATCGGGCCGTCTATCGCGCGCATGAAAATCGTCTCGACCAGCGTATGGAAGGTGATGGGTTTCGTCCTCAACGGCGTGGTCTTCGTCTTGCTGGGAGTGCAGTTGCCGCATGCGATGATGGATACATGGGAAGATCGCGCCATAAGCAATCTCGAGCTGATCGGTATCGTGGTGTTGTTGGCCGCTGTGACGATCGGCGTGCGCGCGCTTTGGTTCGCGGCGCTTAACTATATAGGCCGCAAGCGCCGCGCCCGCCTTGAGCAGCGTAATAGCGGAGGTACGCCCGACCAGGTGAAAGACGTCATGCGGTCGGTGCGCTTCTTCACCAAGGACGCGCTTGTCGAGTCGGCGGCTCTCGCTTTGGCAGGCCCTAAGGGCGCCATCACGCTTTCCATCATGTTCACCTTGCCGTATTCGCTCGGCGCTCCCGATGCGTTTTCCCAGCGCGATTTCTTGATATTTCTGGCGAGCGGCGTCATTTTGCTCACGCTCCTTTTGGCTAATTTCGTCTTGCCCGTTCTGCTGCCGAAAAAACAGGACGCTCAGGTTTACGAAACCGATATACAGGCTTCGCTCGAAGTGCTTCGCTTGGTGATCGAAGACCTCGCGGCGCGTCAGACCAGGGAAAACCGTCGGGCGACCCAGGTGGTTATGAAGCAGTACAACGATCGCATCGACCGCATCAAGCAGGGGACCGGCTACGAGGACGACGATTCGTCGTTGCGCATGCAGGCGCTCGAATGGGAGCAGGAGTACGTGCTTTGTGCCATGGAAGACGAGGACGTCTCGCCTGTCGTGGGCTATCGCATGCTTCGTCGCATCCGTCAGGAGATGGATCTGCTCTGCCATGAGCATAACGTCTGGTGGCTTTTCGTGCTCATGCGCAGTCGTCTTTCGTTGGTCCTGCGCTCTTTGAAGCGCGCCCTGCAGGAGAAAAACCCCGTGGGCAATCCCTCGGAAGAAGAGGCGGAGATGCACGAATTCCAAGAACGCGCGTTCGAGCATGTCCTGTCCAAGCTGCGCGTCCGTCTGGATGATCCCGCGTATCGCACCGAGCACGTCAGCGCGCTTATGGTCGAAGTGCAGCGCGACCTGCGCCGTATGCGCAGAACGGGGCGCGGGCTTGCGACGGTTGCCCGCGTCGAGGATAAGGCGACCGAGGTGCGCAGGACGGCTTGCCAGCTCGAACTCGACCATATCCAGGATATGTACGAGGCGGGGCGCATCAGGCGCGCGACCGCCAAGGTGATGCGCGAAAACGTCCATCTCATGCAGCTGGATTTGGAAGACCGCGTGTGACGGGGGAGCGGCCGCGATCGCTGCGGCCGTTTCTGCCCGCACGAGGGCCGCTTCCCCCGTCTTTCGGGGCATATCGGCGCGAAGCATGGTTTACCTCTCCACCAAGGGGCGCGTTTTTGCTATCATGTGCTGTTGCGTGTCCCGATGGACGCGGAGGCGCGTGCGGGCGTGGCGGAATTGGCAGACGCGCCAGATTTAGGTTCTGGTGGGCAACCCCCGTGAAGGTTCAAGTCCTTTCGCCCGCACCATTCTCGCATCCGCGATGGCGCTTGCGACATAGGTAACCTGTTCGCCTTCGGGCGAACTGAGCAAGACTCAGATGGAGGATAGAGTTGAAAACGAAGGTAGAGGTTCTCGAGTCCGGTGCCACCAAGCTGACGGTGACCATCGAGGCGTCCGAGATCGACGCTCGCATCAAGAAGACCTATAAGGATTTCGGCACGAAGTATCGTTTCCCTGGATTCCGCCCCGGCCATGTGCCCCGTCCCGTGATCGACAGCAACCTGGGCAAGGAGGCCGTGCGTTCCACCGTCACCGACGAGCTGCTCAACGAGAGCTTCCCGCTGGCCATCGACGAGAACGATCTCAACATCATCTCCCAGCCTAAGTTCGGCGACGTCGAGGGCCTGGTCGAAGAGGGCAAGGATTTCACGTTCTCCGCTGAGTTCGAGGTGAAGCCCGCACTCGAGCTGTCCGATTACTCTCCCGTGCATATCGAAGTTCCGTTCAAGACGGCCTCCGATGCCGAAATCGACGAGCAGATCGCGGCGCTCGGCAACTACTACTACGATTACAAGAACGCTCCCGCCAACACCAAGGTCAAGGAGAACAGCAGCATCGAGATCACGCTGGTCGTCAAAGACGACAACGGGGAGGTCATGGAGTCCCTCGGCGCTGAGGACCGTCTCTACGAGCTCGGCCAGGGCCTGTTCCCCGCGGCGTTCGACGAGGCGCTGCTCGGCATGAAGAAGGGCGAGACCAAGTCCATCACCCTCAATGTCGCCGAGAACCCCTGCATGATGACGTCCATCCTCAAGGATAAGACCGAAAACGTCACCTTCGAGGTCGAGGTGAAGGTCGTCAAGAAGAAGATCGCCCCCGAAGTCACCGACGAGTGGGTCAAAGAGACCCTCGGCTTTGCCGACGTCGCCGAGCTGCGCGTGCGCATGGGCGAATCCATCGAGCAGCAGAAGGGTGACATCATTCCCCGCATTATGGAGAACAACGCTCTGTTCGCTTTGCAGGAGCGCCTGATCGGCGAGGTTCCGGGCGTCATGGCGGAAGAAGCCGAGCGCGATCTGCTCCAGAACTTCTTCACCCAGCTTCAGAATCAGGGCGCTACGCTCGATGCATACCTGAAGGCGCAGGACATCACTGCCGACCAGTTCAAAGAGGACGTCAAGCTGCAGGCCGTCGATACCGTCAAGCAGAATCTCGCGCTCGACGCATACGCACGCCATGCCGGCATCGAGGTGACCGACGAGGAGATTTCCGCCGAATTCGCCAATTCCGGCGCCGAGGATCCCGAGGCTTTGTTCGCCGAGTGGAAGGCGCAGGGTCGTCTGCACGTGGTCCGCGAGGGCATCATGCGCGGCAAGGCGCTCGAGGCAGTGCTTGCCGAGGCCGACGTCGAAGAGGTCGAAACCCCCGCTGCCGAGGCTGAGGAAAAGAAAAAGCCTGCTAAGAAGACCGCTAAGAAGTCTTCCAAGAAGGCCGCTGCCGCCGAGGAGGCGCCCGCTGCCGAATAGCGGCGAGTATTGCGCCGTGCGTGGTTCTATGGATGTACGGTAAACCGCCGTTGCGTTCGAAACATGCATGCGTCATAACGTGTTACATTTGCCCTGGCTCGTCACCTTCATGCAAGGAGGCGAGCCAGGGTTGTATTGAGGAAAGGGAACAGGGAACAATATGATACATAACGGCTATACCATCCCTTACGTCATCGAGCAGTCGCCGCGCGGCGAACGCTCCTACGACATTTACTCGCGCTTGCTGAACGACCGCATCGTGTTTTTGGGAAGCGCGATCGACGACGATGTGGCCAACGTCGTCATCGCCCAGCTGCTTCATCTCGAGAGCGCCGATCCCGAGAAGGATATCTCGCTGTATATCAATTCTCCCGGAGGAAGCGTTTCCGCCGGTTTGGCTATTTACGATGCGATGCAGTTCATCCGCTGCGATGTTTCGACGGTCTGCATGGGCATGGCCGCATCCATGGGTTCCGTGCTGACGGCCGCAGGCGCTCCTGGAAAGCGTTTCATCACGCCGAATTCCCAGATCATGATTCACCAGCCCATGGGAGGCGCCGAACAGCGCACTCAGCAGACCGATTTCGAGATCGCCGCCGCCGAGATGCGTAAATGCCGTGCCCGTCTCGAGGGCATTTTGGCGAAGCACACCGGTCAGACGGTCGAAACCATCCATGCCGATTCCGAGCGCGATAACTGGATGACGGCCGAGGAGTCCAAGGCGTACGGCCTGGTCGACGAAATCATCACCTCTCGCGCCGCCTCGAAGAAGGAAGCCTAACCGATGCGCATCAACGAAAACGATCCGCAGGGCATCGACCCTAAAGACGCACGCTGCATTTTCTGCGGCAAGACGGCCGATCAGGTCGGTGGCATGATTCAAAGCCCCGATGGCGTCTGTATCTGCGACGAGTGCATTTCGGTGTGTTCGGACGTGCTCGTACGCGGCGGCTACATGCAGGAGCCCGCATCTTCTTCCGATGGTCAGCCGCGCGAATCCGCCGATCAGGGCGAGCATGCGGTTCCGAGTGCCGAAGAGGTGCTCGCCGCGCTTCCGACGCCCCATGAGCTGTACGACCGTTTAAGCCAGCATGTCGTCGGGCAGGATGCCGCCAAACGCGCTTTGTCTGTGGCGGTATACAATCACTACAAGCGCATCAGCCTGGGGCAGAACGCCGCCGATGACGATGTCGAGCTCGCGAAGAGCAACATCATGCTGCTCGGTCCTACCGGATCGGGCAAGACGCTGCTTGCGCAGACGCTCGCCCGCACGCTGCAGGTTCCGTTCGCCATCGCCGACGCCACCACGCTGACCGAGGCGGGTTATGTGGGCGAGGACGTCGAGAACATCCTGCTGAAGCTTCTCACGGCGGCCGACTTCGACGTCGAGCGCGCTCAGATCGGCATCATCTACATCGACGAGATCGACAAGATCGCGCGCAAGGCGGAAAACCTCTCCATCACGCGCGACGTATCGGGCGAAGGCGTGCAGCAGGCGTTGCTGAAAATCGTCGAGGGAACCGAGGCCTCCGTGCCGCCCCAGGGCGGACGCAAGCATCCTCAACAGGAGCTTATCCACCTCGATACGACGAACATCCTGTTCATCCTCGGCGGCGCGTTCGTCGGCTTGGCCGACATCATCGGCGCTCGCGTCGGAAAAACGGGCATCGGCTTCACCGGCGATATGCCCGAGAGCAAAAAGCATGCGGAGGCCGAGCTTTTGTCCAAGGTCCTT
Organism: Slackia sp.; assembly: GCA_030527325.1. Classification (GTDB taxonomy): domain Bacteria; phylum Actinomycetota; class Coriobacteriia; order Coriobacteriales; family Eggerthellaceae; genus Slackia. The sequence goes on along the minus strand of JAUNBA010000001.1, from coordinate 169,328 downwards.
CCTGAGGATTTGAACAAATTCGGTATGATCCCCGAATTCGTCGGCCGTATCCCTGTGATCTGCTCGCTTGACGAGCTGACCGAAGACGACCTGGTACGCATTCTGACCGAGCCGAAAAACGCGCTGGTCAAACAGTACACGCGTATGTTCGATTTCGAAGAGTCCGATCTGGTGTTCACCGATGAGGCGTTGCGGGCTGTGGCGCACGAAGCCGTCGAACATGGCACGGGCGCGCGCGGCTTGCGATCCATCTGCGAACGCGTGCTCCAAGACGTCATGTTCGATCTGCCTGAGCATGAGCCCGGCACGCGCGTGACGGTGCGCGCGAGCGATATCGAGGGCACGACGAAGCCCGAGATCGAAGCGGTCCGCCCCGAACACGACGACGTCGAAAATCCTTCCGACGAAGATTCGTCCGAAGAAGTCCAGGAATAGAGGAGCCATGGAAGAGCTTTCCAAAAACTACGACCCGGCCCTTGTCGAGCAGGCGATGCTCGACAAATGGCTTGCGGGCGATTACTACAAACGATCGAAGGGCGTGGGCGACTGCACCGTCACCATCCCGCCTCCGAATGTCACGGGCGTGCTCCATATGGGCCATGCGATGGACGATACCATCCAGGACACCTTCGTGCGCTTCATGCGCATGCGCGGGCGTTCTACCCGCTGGATCTTGGGAACCGATCACGCGGGCATCGCCACGCAGACCAAGGTCGATAAGAAGCTGGCGGCAGAGGGCATTTCACGTCGCGAAATCGGTCGCGAGAAGTTCGTCGAGGCCTGTTGGGATTGGACGCATGAATACGGCGGCCATATCGTGGAGCAGATCAAGCGCATGGGCTGCTCGGTCGATTTTTCCGACCCCCACTTCACGATGGACGACGATTACGCCGACGCAGTGCGCAAGACGTTCGTCGACTGGTATCACGACGGCTTGATCTATCGCGGCAAGCGCATCGTGAACTGGTGCCCGCATTGCCGCACGGCCATTTCCGATGACGAAGCCGAATACAAGGAAGAAGCGGGCCATCTGTGGCATCTGCGCTATCCGTTGAGCGAACCTGTCGACGGCTGCGACTATATCGTGGTGGCGACCACGCGTCCCGAGACCATGCTCGGCGACACCGGCGTGGCGGTTTCCCCGAAAGACCACGACAAGGACAAATTCGTCGGCAAGACGGTCAAGCTGCCCATCGTCGATCGCGAAATCCCCATTTTCAGCGATTTCTACGTCGATGCCGATTTCGGTTCCGGCTTCGTGAAGGTGACGCCTGCGCATGACCCCAACGATTTCGCGATGGGCGAGCGCCACGGGTTGGAAAAGATCAATATCTTCGACGAGACCGCCCATGTCGTGGACGGCTATGGCGCATTTTCGGGCATGAGCCGCGAAGAGTGCCGCGAGGCCGTGGTCGCCTGGTTCGACGAGCACGGTTTGCTCGATCGCGTCGAGGACCATCAGCATTCCGTCATGCATTGCTACCGATGCCCCTCCGCTTTGGAGCCGTGGCTGTCCGAGCAGTGGTTCGTGGCGGTCGATAAGCTCAAAGGGCCTGCGACCGAGGCCGTGACGAGCGGCAAGGTCACGTTCCATCCCGAGCGCTGGACGCAGAGCTATTTGACCTGGATGGAAAACCTCAAGGACTGGTGCATTTCGCGTCAGCTGTGGTGGGGCCATCGCATTCCGGTCTTCTATTGCGACGAATGCGGCTGGATGGATGCATCCATGGAAGACGCGCATGAATGCCCGCAGTGCGGCGCTGCCACGCGTCAGGACGAAGACGTGCTCGATACCTGGTTCTCCAGCCAGTTGTGGACGTTCGCCACGCAGGGCTGGCCGAACAACCCCGAGCTGCTCGAGGGCCATCATCCCACGACGGCCCTTGTCACGGCGCGCGACATCATCGCGTTGTGGGTCGCTCGTATGATCATGGCGTCGACGTATTTCCTCGATGAGATTCCGTTTCATGATGTGGTCATCTACGCAACCATTTTGGCTAAAGACGGCACGCGCATGTCGAAATCCAAGGGCAACGGCGTCAATCCGATGGACCTCATCGACAAGTACGGCGCCGATGCCATGCGTTTCAACCTGCTCACGCTGGTCACGAACAATCAGGATGTGCGTTTCGACGCCAACATCGACGATACGACTCATGAGCTGATCGACTCTCCGCGCACCGAGGCCGCTCGCGCCTTCGTGAACAAGGTGTGGAATGCGAGCCGTTTCGTGTTGTCGAATCTCGACGGGTACACGCCCGGCGATCCGCAGGTCGCGGGTCCCGCCGATGCGTGGATCTTCTCTCGCTTGGCGGGTCTTTCCGCCCGCGTTACCGCAGGCATCGAGGCGTATCAGTTCGGCGAAGTCGCTCGCGAGCTGCATGGCTTCTTCTGGAACGAGTTCTGCGACTGGTACATCGAGTTCTCCAAATCCGCTTTGCAGCAGGAGGGTCCCGCGCGTCTTCAAACCCAGCGCAATCTGGTGTACGTGCTTGACATGGCTCTTCGCCTGCTTCATCCCGCCATGCCGTTTGTGACCGAAGCGATCTGGGAGAAGCTGCCGCATGGCGACGAGGCTCCCGCTCTTATGATGGCGGCATGGCCCGAGCCCGATACGTTGGCATGTTGGATCGACGAGGAGGCGGAGCGTTCCATCGATTTGGTTTGCGGCGTCGTTTCCGCGGTTCGCTCCACTCGTGCGCGTTACGGCATCTCGCCCAAGCGCGAGCTCGATGTGGTCGTCAAGGCGTCCGACGCATCGGACGCGGCCCTTATCGAGGGGCAGCGCGCCTTGATCGAATCGCTTGCCCGCCTTTCCTCCATGACGACGGGAGTCGAAGTGGAAAAGCCTGCGGAATCGGCCGCCGTGCTGGTCGCCGGTTGCGAGGTGTACAGCGTCCTGTCCGGCTTGGTCGATTTCGCCGCTGAACGCGATCGCCTCGTCAAGGAGCTCGACAAGCTGCGTAAAGAAGACGCCAAGGTCGCCAAAAAGCTTGCCAATCCCGGATACCTTGCCAAGGCGAAGCCCGAGATCGTCGCGAAGGACCAGGCGAAGCATGCCGAACTTTCCGCGAAGATCGATCTTCTGGAAAAGCAGATAGCGGAACTCGGATAACGTCCGGTTTCCATTGCTGGAAAGGCCGCTTTGCGCGCAAGGCGCGAAGCGGCCTTCGTGTCGCCGGGCATCGCGTCGTTTTCGTGAAACGGCAGCGCTTCCGGTACAATAATCGAGTTCTGACACTGGAAACGATCGGCGCGCTTCGGCGCGCTTCGAAAAGGAAGCGATATGAGCGAGATTCTCTCTCAATTGTGGACGCCCGAGTTGCAGATGGCCGTGACCGTCATCATCGTTTTGCTGGTCGCCCTGTACGTGCTGTCCGTCGTGTGGGTCGTACGTGACGCTTATCAGCGCGGCACGTTGTGGTATGCCTGGGCGATTGTGGCGTTGATTCCTGTTTTGGGCGTTATCGCCTACTGCCTGCTTCGTCCGCCGCTGCTGCAGATCGATCGCGATGAACAGGAACTTGAAATCGCCTTGAAACAACGTCAGCTTATGCATTATGGCGAATGCGGCAATTGCGGCTATCCGGTGGAAGCCGATTACGTGCTGTGCCCGCAGTGCCATCAGCGTCTGAAGAACCAATGTGCGAAGTGCGGTCATGCACTCGACCCCTCGTGGACTGTGTGCCCGTACTGCGCCACGCCGCTGCCCGGCATGGTTGCCCGTCATAGCGCTCGAACTACCGGCCGCCCGCATCAGCAGGCGGCGCCTCAGGCGAACCAGGCGGGTCAGCCCCGAATGTAGGCGTCACACGCCATTCGGGGAAGGATGCGCGGTATCCGTTTGAAAAGCCGTCTCGACGCGAGGCGGCTTTTTTTGCAATGCGTCCGGCTCGCGTTGCGAGTTCAGGGCGCTTCTTGATTGTGTTTCGGTATCGGATCTTTCGCGATGTCGAAAGAGCGAGCATACGCGTATGCGAGAGGAGACAATCCCAATGAAAGCTTTGTATAACGACGGCGCGGTGGCCGAAGTCGCCGCCGACGAGGCGACGCACGTTATTCGCCACTCGGCCGCCCATATCATGGCCCAGGCCATCAAGCGCCTGTATCCCGAGGCCGATTTCGCGTACGGCCCCGCGACGGATAACGGTTTTTATTACGACGTCGATCTGGGCGATAAGCGTCTGTCCGAGGACGATCTGCCTGCCATCGAGGCGGAAATGAAGAAGATCGTCAAAGAGAATCTGAAGTTCAGCGTTTTCGAGCTTCCTCGACAGGAGGCTATCGCGCTGATGGAGGAACGCGGGGAGAAGTACAAGGTCGAGCATATCGGAGACTTGCCCGAAGACGCGCGCATCACGTTTTACCAGCAGGGCGAGTACATCGATATGTGCGTCGGCCCTCATCTGACCTACACCAAGGCTCTCAAGGCGTTCAAGCTCACCGGCGTTTCTGGCGCATATTGGAAGGCCGATTCCAGCAATAAGATGCTGACGCGCGTGAACGGCACGGCGTTCGCCAGTAAAGAGGAACTCGAAGCTCACATCGCCATGATCGAAGAGGCGAAAAAGCGCGACCACCGTAAGATCGGCCGCGAAATGGACTTGTTCATGATGCGCGACGAGGCCCCCGGTTTCCCGTTCTTCTTGCCCCAGGGCATGATTCTGAAGAATACGCTGCTCGATTATTGGCGCGAGATTCATCATAAGGCCGGTTATGTCGAGATTTCCACGCCGCAGATCATGAATCGCCAGCTGTGGGAGACCTCGGGCCACTGGGATCACTACAAGGACAACATGTACTCCACCTCTATCGACGGCGAGGAGTATTGCATCAAGCCCATGAATTGCCCGGGCGGCGTGCTGGTGTATGCGTCTAAGCCTCATAGCTACCGTGAACTTCCCATTCGTGCGGGCGAGATCGGTCTGGTCCATCGTCATGAGCTCAAAGGTGCGCTGCATGGCTTGTTCCGCGTGCGTTGCTTCAACCAGGACGACGCTCATCTGTTCGTGACTCCCGAGCAGTTGACCGACGAAATCGTGGGCGTGGCGAATCTGATAACGTCTGTGTACGATAAATTCGGTTTCACGTATCACGTCGAGCTTTCTACGCGCCCCGAGGATTCCATGGGGTCGGATGAGGATTGGGCGGCTGCCGAGAACGGACTGAAGACGGCGCTCGATAAGCTTGGCATGGATTACGTGGTCAACGAGGGCGACGGTGCGTTCTACGGCCCGAAAATCGACTTCCATTTGGACGATTCGCTGGGACGCACGTGGCAGTGCGGCACCGTGCAGCTCGATTTCCAGATGCCGATCAATTTCGATCTCGAATACACCGATGCCGATGGCGAGAAGAAGCGCCCGATCATGCTTCATCGCGTGTGCTTCGGTTCGATAGAGCGTTTCATCGGCATTCTGATCGAGCATTTCGCGGGCAAGTTCCCCACGTGGCTTGCGCCTACGCAGGTGAAGGTGCTGCCCGTTTCCGAGAAAAGCCGCGCCTACGCCCATACGGTCGCCGATCGTTTCGAGGCTGCGGGCGTGCGCGTCGTCGTCGATGATCGCGACGAGAAGATCGGCTACAAGATTCGCGAGGCGCGCAGCATCGACCGCGTTCCTTACATGCTGATTCTTGGCGAGAAAGAAGCGGAACGAGGCACTATTTCGGTGCGCGACCGCAGCAATGAAACGGTGGAGAAATCCATCGACGGTTTCATTGCCGAGATCGTCGAGGAAATCGCGACGCGTTCCTAGTCGACCGGTTGTCGAGTGCGGCGAAGCCTTCGGGCTTCGCCTTTTTTCGGTAAGGGATTCGAAAAAAAAGGGGGGGGCTGTGGGATCTGCGACGTACCCGTTGCATGCGATCGTGCTGCGTAGAACCAAGCTTGCGGAAACCGATATCATCGCCACGCTTCTTGCCGAGGACGGCGCGATCGTGGAAGCGGTTGCAAAAGGCGCCCGCAAGCCGTCGTCGCCGTTTTCCGCGCGTCTTGAGATTTTCGCGGAAGTCGATATCCTCGCCGTGAGGGGAAAGAGCCTCGATATTGTGAAGGAGGCTCGCTTGATCGATGCCCATCGCGATCTTATCGCCGATGTCGAGCATGCGGCCGCTGCAGCGCTTGTCGCCGACGCCGCAGCGCGTCTCTGCCAGCCGGGGCTTCCCGCACCGAAGGTTTTCGCGCTGACCTCTTCTGTTTTTTCCCATATGGAATCATGCGATGAGGGGGCTGCGCTCGCTTTATGCGCGGCGTATCTTTTGAAGGTATGCTCGTTTTCGGGTTTCAGGCCGAGTTTTCGCCGATGCGTTTTGTGCGGCGCGCCCATTGCGCTCAACGTCGATCGTGTCGATCGCAATCCCGTTGTTTTCTCTGCTGCGGACGGCGGGACGGTATGTGCGGAGTGTCTTTCGTTTTCCGATACCGTGCGTGTGCCGTGTGAAACGCTTGCATGGGCCGACTACCTGCTTATGGCCACTTTCGACGAAGCGGTGCGCAAGGCTCCTCCTGTTCGCGTGTCGTTCGAGGTGCTTCGTCTGTGCCGGTTGTGGCTGAAGGAGCATGCGGACGTGCGTTTGAAATCGCTCGAATTCCTCCTGGGTTGCGGACTTTTCTAGGCTATCGATAGGGGATTCGCGCTTTGCACCGCTTTGTATCGGACGGGGATTTCTCGGTCGCTTTGCCCCGCCGCCTCTCTTCCTGCGTGCGCATGGAGGCCGTATGGGCCGCATACCGGTAGAATCGCTCGCATGGAACGAATCGCTCTCATATGTGTCGGCAACCGGTTGATGCTCGATGACGGTATCGGACCTGCGGTGTTCGACGAGCTTTCTGCGAAGTATACTTTTCCGTGCGAGGTGTCGCTTATCGATGCGGGCTGCATGACTATGGGCCTGTTGCCCGTGGTGCGCGATAACGATTTCTTGATCGTGGTCGATGCAGTCGACGGAACGGGGCAGCCTGCCGGGACGGTCGTGCGTTTCGACCCCGATGCCATTGACGGTCATGCCGCGATGGCATCGTTGCACGATTTACGTCTGGCCGATTTGCTGGCTGCCGCATCGCTTGTGGGCTACGAGGCGTGCGGAGTATGTTTCGGCATGCAGGTGGCGAATATGAACCCCGTTTTTATGACCGAAGGCTTGACCGATCCGGTGGCGCGTAACCTGGATACGCTGGTCGGCGCCGTGCTCGCCGAGCTTGCGCATCACGGCGTGCCGCTTGCGTATGCGGATGGCACGCCGCTTGTCGTATGACGCTTTCGAATCGCTAGCCGATACGCGTGGCGTTGTCCGGGTCGATCGACATGGTCTGGAAGCGATGCTGCATGAATTCGTTATCGTAGTGTTCGGCGCAGAATTTCTCGATGGCGTTATGCGGCGCCTGTCCTGCTTCGCGCTGATACCATGAATCGAGGGCGAACAGCGTCATGGCGCCGTTGAGTATCATGAGCGCCGCGCAGACGGACGTGACTCCATAGCGCCAATTCCATGGAATGATATTGACCAGCTTGAGCAGGCGCGGCAGCAGGAGCTTGATCCAGATGCATCCGAGAACGCCCCACATGCACATGAAGACGAAATTGGTGCGTCCGTCTATCGAAAGGAACGATCCAGTGTAGTCCCATGCCACGATGCCGAATGCGAATTGCATGAACCAGCTGGTCAGATACTCGAACGCACCGCCGATGACGGCGCTGACCAGGAAAATGACGGGCAACGGTTTGTCGTGGAACCGGTTGAGCGCGATGGTCATGAGCACGGCGCCGAACCCGTAGATGGGGGAGAACGGTCCATAGAGGATCCCCGCGCGATCCTGATAGCCGCCGAACATGATGGCGTGGTAGACGGTCTCGATGACGAGCCCCAGAACGCAGCACACCATGAATATCCAGAACAGGTTGAAAAAGTCGAGCTCGATATAGCCTTTGCCGCTCTCATCGCGTCCGAGGGTGCCGTCTTCGGCGCGCTCTTTCAATTCAAGGTCGCGCAGCTTTCTTCGCAGCTGACGCTCTTCGGAAAGGGAGGGATCGATGTAGACCATGAGGGCGATCGCGACGATGAGGCGTACGAGGCCGCCCGCGATGCTGCCGATCGCGATTCCGTAAACCATCATCTCGCAGAGGATTTGGGCGATGTCGAGCACGATGAGCGTCTCGAGCGCATGGCGGGCATGGCGTCTGTTGTTGCGGAGCAGATAGATGCCCAGCGCGATGTAGAGCGCTCCCGTTGCGACGAACAGGGCTATCTGCGTGCCGAAAATAACCAGGGTGGTGGTGCCGTATTCCGCGAGCGATTTCTCGAAGCCTTCCGAGATGTCGAATGCCGCTCCGAAGATGCCGGGAAGCGAAAGCGCTCCGATGACGACGAGCACGATGCCGAATATCTTCAAGAGCAGGGGCAGTTTTTCTTTGGGCGGTTGGGCGAGCGATTGCTCCCAGGGGGTGTTCGATGCGGTCACGATGCTCCTCGGTCTTGCACGGATGTGTTCTGCGGCCCTTGCGCGAGACGCGCGGATGCGCGCCGCGGCAAAGCTGCAAGTATAGTTTTTTCGAGTGTAGTGCCGCCGCGCCTGAAAAGCGATGACGCTTCGGTGACGATTTCGCCGCAGACTCGTCAGGGGGGGCGGATGCTCCGCTGCGGCCTGTCGGGCATATTTATGCATCAGAGTGCATTTTTCTGAGTGCCGAGGGTTGCGTTCGTTCCGCTTTGCTTTATACTGTGCCTTGTCCTTTAAGACGGTACAGAGAGACCGGCAAGGCCACGCGCCCGGTGCCTGCGTTACGCAATAATACGGCACCTCACGAAGCCTTCGCCGCATCGGCCGAGGCCTTTTTTATGCCTTGGTTCGGGCGGCACCGTATGGTCAGTCTGTACGCACTCGCGATCCGACAAGAAAGGAGAGTGTGTATGAAAGACACCTACCAGGTGAAATCCGTCGTCATGGATGACGCGGAAATCGAGCGCTCGCTGACGCGTATCGCTCATCAGATCCTGGAGGCGAACCACGGCGCAGAGAATATCGCGCTCGTGGGCATCGTCACCCGAGGAGATCTTCTCGCGAAGCGACTCGCGGAAAAGATCGAGCAGATCGAGGGCGCCAAGGTGCCGCTCGGAAGCCTCGACATCAGCTTTTACCGCGATGACTTCCTGACGAATTTCGCCCCTGAAATCCATGCAACGCATATTCCGTTCGACATCGACGGCAAAGACGTCGTTTTGGTCGATGACGTTTTGTACACGGGGCGCACCATCCGCGCTGCGCTCGATGCCATCATGGACCTCGGCCGTCCGAGTGTGATCCAGCTGGCGGTTTTGGTCGATCGCGGCCATCGCGAACTTCCCATTCGTGCCGATTACGTGGGCAAGAACGTTCCTTCGTCCCACGACGAAAACGTGCGTCTGTTCCTCGAAGAGGTCGACGGCGTGTCGGCGGTAGAGATTTTGGAAATGAAACCGGGCGAGCGCGCGGGTTCCGCTCCTCTTGGAGGTGAATAAGGCGATGGCCTTCAACCATAAGCATCTTATCGACATCACGGAGTATTCCGACTCCGACATCATGACCATCCTGGAAACGGCCAAGGCGTTTTCCGAGGTCAATCAGCGTACTATCAAGAAGGTTCCTACGCTGAAGGGCAAGACCATCGTCAATATGTTCAACGAGCCCTCCACGCGCACGCGCAGCTCGTTCGAGCTCGCCGAAAAGCGCCTGTCCGCCGACAGCCTCAATTTTGGCGGATCTTCCACGGCGACCGTCAAAGGCGAAAGCCTCATCGATACGGTGGAAACGCTCAACTCCTACAAGATCGACATGGTCGTCGTGCGCGACAAGCATGCGGGTGCTCCCCATATCATCTCTCAGCACACGCCTGCCGCCGTCATCGACGCCGGCGACGGCAAGCATCAGCATCCCACGCAGGCCCTGCTCGATTTGTACACCATCTGGCAGCACAAGCAGTCCTTCGACGGATTGAAGGTGGGCATCGTCGGCGACATCGGCCATTCCCGCGTATGCGGATCGCTCGTTCCCGCCCTTAAAATCATGGGTGCCGAAGTCACCCTGATCGGCCCCGGCACGCTGATGCCTGCACGTCCCGATGTGCTCGGCGCAGATCATGTGACCGCCGATCTCGACGGCGCGTTGCCCGATCTCGACGTGGTTTACATGCTTCGCATCCAGCGCGAACGCCTGGAGGGCGCGCCTTTCCCGAGCCTGCGCGAATACCATAACCTGTTCGGTCTTACGCAGAAGCGCGAGCATCTCATGAAGCCCGACGCCATCGTGTGCCATCCGGGCCCCATCAACCGCGGCGTGGAATTCGACAGCTACATGGCCGATCATCCGCAGCGTTCGGTCATTCTTGAACAGGTCTACGCCGGCATCTGTGTGCGTATGGCTGCAATGTATCTGCTTTTGGGAGGTGCCGATAATGGCCTTGATTCTTAAAAACGCCCATGTGGTCGATCCGTCCGTCGAACTCGACGGCGTGTGCGACGTCCTGATCGAAGACGGCAAGATCGCCCGCGTGGCCGAGGGCATCGAGGTCGAAGGCGCCGAGGTCCGCGATCTGACGGGCAAGTATCTCGTTCCCGGTCTGGTCGACATGCACGTTCATCTGCGCGAGCCCGGTTTCGAGCATAAAGAGGACATCGCCAGCGGCACCCGCGCGGCTGCGAAAGGCGGCTTCACCGGCGTGTGTGCGATGCCCAATACCGATCCCGTGACCGACAACGGCGTCGTCGTGGGATACATCGTGGCCCGTGCCGCCCAGGTGGGCAAGTGCCGCGTGTATCCTTCCGGTGCAATGAGCAAGGGCCTCAAAGGCGAGATCATCGCAGAGATGGGCGATATGGTCGCCAATGGCGCCGTCGCGTTCACCGATGACGGCCGCGGCATCCAGGACGCGGGCATGATGCGCCGCGCCATGGATTACGGCAAGATGTTCGGCAAGGTCTTCATGAGCCACTGCCAGGATGAGGGTCTGGTCGGCGCGGGCCAGGTCAACGAGGGCGTCGTTTCCACTCGTCTCGGTCTTCTCGGCTGGCCGGCCCAGGGCGAGGAGTTGCAAATCGCACGAGATATCATGCTGTGCGAACTTACCGGCTGCGCCGTGCATATCCAGCACATTTCCACGGCCGCCGGCCTCGATATGGTCCGCGCCGCCAAGGACAAGGGTCTGCCTGTAACGTGCGAGGTCACCCCGCACCATCTTTTCCTGAGCGAAGACGATATCGATTCGACGTACAACACCAGCCTGAAGGTCAATCCTCCGCTGCGTACCGAGGCCGATCGCCAGGCGCTTGTCGAAGGCGTCAAGGACGGCTCGATCGATGCCATCGTGACCGACCATGCTCCGCATGCGGCATGGGAGAAGGCGCATGAGTTCGAGTATGCGCCCTTCGGCATGACCGGCCTTGAAACCAGCTTTGCTCTGGTCAACACCAACCTGGTGAAGGCGGGCGTCATCGATTATGCGCAGATGGTCGAGCTTATGGCCATTGCTCCGCGTGAGATCTTGGGCCTGGAGCCCGTCAGGATCGCCGAGGGCAGCGTCGCGGACATCACGGTTTTCGATCCCGATGCCGAATGGGTCGTCGACGAAGCCGAATTCGTATCGAAGTCCAAGAATTCCGGCTTTATCGGGGCCCGACTCACCGGTCGTGCGACCGATGTGTTCATGGGCGGCGTCGCAACGCTCGAAAACGGCGAGATCGTCGAGTAGCCGGCAGCGTATGCGATAGATCGCATCCGTACGGCCCGTCGCGCATACGCGGCGGGCCGTTTCTTGCGCTATACTCGCAGGACGGTTTTCGCTTGTGCGAAACACCCGGAAGACCGATGAATCTAATGGAATAGGCAGGTTCTTTATGTGTGATTGCGCGACGTCGAAGCATTTCGACGAGCGGGCACGCGTGCTTTCCAACGAGCAGGTGGGCCCCCGCTTGTACAAGATAGTCTTGGAGGCGCCGAAGATGGCGGCCGCCATCGAGCCCGGTCAGTTCGTCCATATGCAGCTGACGGGCATGGAAGCGCATATTTTGCGCAGGCCGTTTTCCGTCTACCGCGCCGATCGCGAAGCGGGGACTATCGAGATCATCTACCAAACGGTCGGCGAGGGCACGCAGTTCATGACGACGTACGAACCCGGTGTTTCGTGCATGCTGATCGGTGCCATGGGCCATGGTTGGCAGGTCGAAGAGGGTGCCTCGTTGATCGTCGGCGGCGGCGTCGGAGCGGCTCCGTTGTTCCTGTTCGCCGAGAAGCTCGCTGCCGAAGGGCGTGCGTTCGAGGTCGTTTTGGGGGCGCAAACCGCAAGCATGCTGGTCACGCGCGACGATTATGCGCAGCTTCTCGGTCGCGATCCTATCGTGGCTACCGATGACGGATCGGCCGGCTATGCGGGCTTTTGCACCGAGCCTGTGCGCGAGGCTTTGGCATCGGGCGCGTATGCCACGGTGTATTGCTGCGGCCCCGAGCCTTTGATGCGCGCCGTTGCCGCTCTTGCGGACGAGGCAGGCGTGACCTGCTATGTCTCTATGGAAAAGCGCATGGCGTGCGGCGTGGGCGCCTGCTTGTCGTGCGTTGTCCAGACTACGGCCGGGAAGCGTCGCTCGTGCGTCGACGGACCGGTCTTCGATGCTAAGGATGTGGTGTGGTAATGACGGTGAATCTCGAGGTGAATCTTGGCGGGCTCGTCATGCCCAATCCCGTGACCGACGCATCGGGCACGTTCGCCGCCGGCCGCGAATATGCCGATTTCGTCGATGTGTCGCGCATGGGCGCCGTTACGACGAAGGGCGTTTCTTTGCACGGATGGGAGGGAAACGATTCTCCCCGCATCGCTGAAACGCCGAGCGGCATGCTCAATTCCATCGGTCTGCAGAATCCCGGCGTCGCGCATTTGTGCGAAGTCGATCTGCCGTGGATCAAAGAGCAGGGCGTTGCCGCCATCGTGAACGTTTCCGGGCATAGCATCGAAGAGTACGTGAGCGTCATCGAGGCGCTCGAAGAAGACGGCCAGGCCGATGCCTACGAGGTCAACATCAGCTGTCCGAATGTGGATGCAGGCGGCTTGACGTTCGGAACGCATGTCCCGAGCGTCACGGCCGTGGTCGGCGCGTGTCGTGCCGTCGCGACGAAGCCCATGATCGTCAAGCTGTCGCCTAACGTGACCGACATCGCCGAGATCGCGCGCGCCGTAGAGGCGGCGGGCGCCGATGCCATTTCGCTTATCAACACGCTTCTCGGCATGGCTATCGACGCCGAGTCCCGCCGTCCCAAGCTCGCACGTGCGGTGGGAGGTCTTTCGGGTCCCGCGGTCAAGCCTGTGGCATTGCGCATGGTGTGGCAGTGCCATCAGGCGGTCGATGTTCCTATTTTGGGCATGGGCGGCATTTCCACCGGCATCGATGCGATCGAATTCATGCTGGCGGGCGCTACGGCCGTCGCGGTCGGCACGGCGAATTTCGTCAATCCCCATGCGGAAAACGACGTGCTCGACGGCATGATCGATTACTGCGAGCGCCACGGCGTTCGCGACATCAACGAGTTGATCGGAGGACTGCAGTGCTAGCAGCATATGAAAGCATCCCGCGCAAAGATCGCGTCATCGTGGCGCTCGATTGCGATCGTCAGACCGCACTCGACCTCGCGAAGAAGCTGCAGGGCAAGGCTCGGTGGATGAAGGTAGGCATGACGCTGTATTACGCAGAGGGTCCTGCCATTGTCGAGATACTCAAGCTCTTGGGTTTCAAGGTATTTCTCGACCTGAAGTTCCACGACATTCCGCACCAGGTCAGCGGAGCGGCGGCGTCGGCGGTCGAGGCGGGCGCCGACATGATCACCATGCATGCGGTCGGCGGCGTCCCCATGATGCAGGCCGCCCAGGAGGCCGTCGATGAGTCGGGCTCGCAGGCCGACACGCTTGCTATTACGGTATTGACCAGCATGAATGCTGAAACTTTGGCGGAAACGGGCGTGAACCGTCCTATGGCCGAGCAGGTGCGTGCCCTCGCCCTGAATTCGCAGGAGGCGGGTCTTTCGGGCGTGGTCGCTTCGCCTCAGGAGGCTGCCATGCTGCGCGAGGTTTTGGGTCCCGATGCCCTGATCGTGACTCCGGGCGTGCGTCCTGTCGGCGCCGATTTGGGCGATCAGAGTCGTGTCGCCACGCCGAAGCAGGCTTTTGATTCGGGTGCTTCCCATATCGTGATCGGCCGTCCTATCACGCAGGCGGACGATCCTGCGGCGGCCTTCGACGCCATTGCCGCCGAGTTGTAACGCTCGGTATTCACTGGAAACGCATGCAGCCGGATGCCGCTTCCACAAGCGGCATCCGGCTCTATCTACGCCCGAGAATCGAATGGGATGCCACGGAAAACACACAGGTCGGCGCCTGTTCGCGGCGGGCATCGCCTAAATGCGTCGGTGTATTGCGAATACGTGCAAGATTTCTTGAAACTGCCGTTTCATGTGGTATTATCCCGTATCGCTGCAATCAAGATCATGCAGAAATCAAAGGAGTATACAATGGCAATTCCTCAACTGAGCGCCGAAGAGCGCCAGGCTGCGCTCGAGAAGGCAAAGGCCGCTCGCATCAAGCGTGCGCAGGTCCGCGACGACCTGAAATCCGGCAAGCTTTCTCTGGAAGACGTTCTGGGCATGAAGGACGATCCCATCGTCGGCCGCATGAAGGTTTCCACCTTGATCGAGACCCTTCCCGGCTATGGCAAGGCCAAGGCTGAGAAGATCATGGGCGAGCTCAAGATCGCCGAAAGCCGTCGTTTGAAGGGTCTGGGCGAGCGCCAGGAGGCCGCCCTGCTCGAGCGTCTTCGCTAAGAGGTGGGTTTTGTGCGTAAAGGGAATCTGTTCGTGATATCCGGTCCGTCGGGCGCCGGCAAGGGTACGCTTGTCGCGCGGCTTCTCGAGCGGGTTCCCGGTGCGTGGGTTTCTATCTCCGCCACGACGCGCGCCCCTCGCGACGGGGAGGTCGACGGCGTTCATTACCTGTTCAAGACCGATGCCGAGTTCGATGCGCTTATCGCATCGGGCGGCTTGCTCGAATGGGCGTCGGTCCACGATCACAAATACGGCACGCCGCGCTCGCTGGTCGAAGAGCATATGGCCGCCGGAGATCAAGTCATTCTCGAAATCGACGTGCAGGGGGCGTTTCAGGTTAAAGAAAAGGACCCTGATGCCCATCTGGTCTTCATCGAGCCTCCGTCTCTTGAGGAGCTCGAGCATCGTCTGCGCGGCCGCGGCACGGAACGCGAAGAGGATATCGTTCTGCGTTTGCGCAATGCAGAACTGGAGCTTTCTCGCAAGATGGAGTATGATATACAATTCGTGAACGACGACATCGATGTCTGCACCGATGAATTGGTGGCCTACATCGAACGCCAAGCTACTATATAGATGAGGAACGTGGATTATGAGCATCATCGACCCTAAAATCGACGTCTTGCTGGACGCCGCCGATAACGACCGTTTTCTGCTGTGCTCTCTCGCTTCCAAGCGCGCTCATGATATCAACGACATGATGCGCGGCCAGCGCGATCGCGCTATCCAGCTGTCCAGCGCCGTCGAAATTGCGAAAGCGAACAACAAAAAGCCTTTGTCCATGGCTTTTGCTGAAATCGCCCGCGGCGAGGTTTCCTACGATCCCGAGACGATCGATATCTCGCAGCACTAATCACGTGATGCGTCGCGTATTCGACAAGGCCCGGAAACGGGCCTTTTGTATTTTCGGACGAGAGTTCCGCGCCTGAAGAGAAAAGGGAGACCATGTCTCAATTCCAACGAATCAGTCTCGTGCATTACCACGAACTCGGCCTGAAGGGCCATAATCGCACCGCGTTCGAAAAGCGTCTCATGTACAACGTGCGCACGTTGCTTGAAGATGCCCCCGTCGAAAAGGTCACGCGTATTTCGGGGCGCGTTTTGGTGATGTATGCCCCCGATGCCGACGCCGATGAAGTGTTCGAGACGGTCGATCTGCTGACGCGGGTTCCGGGGGTCGCGCGTGTTTCGTGCGGATTCGTATGCGATCGCGAGCTCGATACCATGTATCGCGCCGCCGATTTGGCCTTGCGCGAAGCCGAGCCGTTTTCTACGTGGAAGGTGGTGGCGCGTCGCAGCCATACCGATTTCCCCATCGATTCGATGGAGATGAATCAGCTGGTAGGCGCCTATTTGTGCGAGCGCCATCCCGACAAGAAGGTGCTCATGAAGCACCCTGATGTCGAAGTTCATGTCGAAGTGGTGCAGGGTCATAGCTACCTTTACGCCCATAGCGTCCCCGGGGTCGGCGGATTGCCTGTCGGCACGGCAGGCAAGGTAGTGTGCTTGCTCTCGTCGGGTATCGACTCGCCGGTGGCGATGTGGCGCATGGCACGTCGCGGCGCCACGTGCATCGGCGTGCATTTTTCAGGTCGGCCTCAGACGGCTTCGACGTCGGAATACCTGGTGGACGATATCGCTCATGTTCTCGAGCGATTCGGCGGCATCGCGCGCGTGTACGTCGTGCCTTTCGGCAATTACCAACGTGAGATCGCGGGGTCTGTTCCGCCGGCCTTGCGCATCATCATCTACCGAAGGCTTATGATGCGAATCGCCGAACGCATTGCGCGCAAGGTTGGTGCGAAAGCCCTGGTGACGGGTGAAAGCCTTGGCCAGGTGGCGTCGCAGACCCTCGATAATCTGGCTGCGACGAATGCATCGGTCGACATGCAGATCTTCAGGCCCCTGATCGGAAGCGACAAGGTCGAGATCATAGCCGACGCGCAAAAGCTCGGCACGTTCGATATTTCGAGCACGCCCGCCGCTGATTGCTGCACTCTGTTCATGCCGCGCAGCCCGGAAACCCACGCTAAGATTCCCGAGGTCGAAGCAGCGGAGGCGACGTTGCCGATCGAACGTTGGATGGATGAGATCATGGATTCCCTCGAGCTGCATGAGTACCGCTGCCCGTCTTCGTACAAGAGCGTGAAATGCGACGAGAAAGGCGATGTTCGCGCCGATGACGCCGCCGTCGCGCAGTAGCGGCTTTCGTCGGAGACGAAGCGCGTGAAGGCTTCGGGTTTTCGCCGCTGTGCGCAATGGCCCGTCCGGGTAATGTCCGGGCGGGTCTTTTTGCGTCGGCGACCCGTCGCATGCAGGCGAGGCGAAGGGTCGAGGTGCGCTTTCGGCCGGATGCGGGCCGGAAGCGCGTGCGACGATGGCGGCATCGTTCGTTGTGAAGGAGGACGCGATGCTGCCGTTTCGATCGTCATGTTTTCGTGCACGGGTCGACAGGTCCGCCTGCATCCCAAAGCCCGCGTTGGCAGGAGGAGCGGCATTGCTCGTTTGCGCTTTCGTGGGGATTTTCATCGGGTTTGCGGGTTGTTCGCCGACTCCGACGATTACGGCCGATTCCCCTGATGAACGGCTTGCGGAGTCATCCGATGGCTCGGTTTCGTCTTCGTCCGATTCGGAAGATGTCCGCGCAAAC
Organism: Slackia sp.; assembly: GCA_030527325.1. GTDB lineage: Bacteria > Actinomycetota > Coriobacteriia > Coriobacteriales > Eggerthellaceae > Slackia. The sequence continues at coordinate 151,845 of JAUNBA010000001.1, read as the reverse complement.
GATGACGCCGTCATAGACGGGGAGGTATCCGATTCAGGCAAGGCGGTTGCATCCGCCGCGATGGTCACCGTGCATGTCGCCGGGGCCGTCCAATCGTGCGGAGTATACGAATTGCCCGATGGCGCCCGCGTTCGTGATGCGGTCGACGCGGCGGGCGGATTGCGCGATGATGCCGCCGAGGCGGCATTGAACTTGGCTCGCAAGCTTTCCGACGGCGAGCAGATATATGTTCCCACGCAAGATCAAGCCGTTCCCGCAGGAGCGGCAGGCAACGTTTCTAGTCCGTCCTCGGCAGCCGGGCAGGAGTCGGGGAAAGGTCAAGTGAATATCAATCGCGCCAGTGTCGAAGAGCTCGACGCCCTCCCGGGAGTGGGGCCGGCAACCGCGCAGGCGATCGTGGACGAACGCGAGGCGAACGGGCCGTTCGCCTCGGTCGAGGATATCCAGCGGGTAACGGGGATCGGCGAAAAGAAGTTCGAGAAGCTTGAAGGCAGCATATGCGTGTGACGAGCCTGCTCGACGAAGGTCTGTTCGACCGCGAGGACGGTCGAAGACCGAGCGATCCCGTTCGCCCGTTTCCGCCGATAGCGTTTTTATGCGCCGTGATCGTGTGGGTCGGCGCGGCGGGGATGTTTTACGTGTCATATGACCCTCAGCGCTCCGTTCCCGACGGAATCGTTGCGGGACGGTATGTGTTCGAGTTGCTCGAGGACGCCCACGAGGGCATGTATGGGATGAGCGCGCCTGCTCGCGTTTCGATCGAGGGTCGGTCGTATAATGTGCGCGTTCTTTACGAGGGGGCACGCTATCGCGCATATGAACGCTTCGAGGGTTATGCGACGTTTTCTTCTTTTTCCGAAGAGCGAGCCTTGCGGTATGCTTCGGCGGGCTTGGTTGCGCAGGCGTCGGTGAAAGGGGAGCCGTCTTACGTGGAGCCTGGCCCGTTCGCCCCTATTCTCGCGCTTCGTGCGTGGGCCTCGGACATGCTTGGGTCTGCGCAAACGAGCGGATCGGCTCTTGTGCGGGCGTTGGTCACAGGCGATAGGGCCGATCTCGATCATGACGGTCTCTATGATGATATGAAGGCTTTGGGCCTTGCGCACATGGTTGCGGTGTCCGGATCGCACTTGTCGGTTATCGCTTCGTTCGCAGGGGCCCTCATGCGCCGTTTCGGGGTGCGCGTGCGTGTTGCAACAGTCGTTTTGTGCGTGTTTTATGGTACGTATGCGGTGTTTACCGGGCTTTCCGCTCCTGTGATACGGGCGGCCGTCATGTCCGTTTTCGCATCGTGCGCCGTGTTCGCGGGCAGGCGTTCATCGGCTTTGGCTGCGCTTTCGGCGTGTGTTTGCGTTCTTATCGCTCTGAATCCTTACAATGCGCTGTCCCTGTCGTTTTTCTTGTCCGCCGCATCGACTTTCGGCGTGATCGTGTTCGCCCCTTTGTTCACTGCGTGGTTCTCCCGCGCCGTTCCTGCTTGTTTCGATGCTGCATGCGAGGCGTTCGCCTTGACTCTTGCTGCGTCGTTGCCCATAGCCCCCGTCACATGCGTCGTGTTCGCTCGAATTTCCTTGGCGGCGCCGCTTGCGAATTTCGTCGCCGCGCCTCTATTCACGGCGTTTCTTGCGAGCGGATTGGCGGTGCTCGTTCCGTGCGCGCTCATGCCCGCTCTCGGTTCGGCGCTTCTCGCTATCCTGGTCGCATGCGCCGATGGCTTTTGCGCCGCCGCGCAGGCATGCGCGTCGGCGCCTCTTGCTTCGATTCCCGCCACGGGAAGCCTTCCTGCGGCGTGCGCCGCGACGGCGGCCGCTGCAGTGTTGTTATGGATATGGTGGCCGATTCCATCTGCCAGGACGGTTCGTCGCCTATTCGCCGCGACGGCAGCGGCGATCGCGGTGTTTATCCTGGCATTTCCCCGCTTGGCGCCCGATGAAGTGGTCATGCTCGATGTCGGGCAGGGCGATGCCTTCCTTGTGCGAAGCCAAGGGCGTTCGCTTCTCGTCGATACGGGCAATCAGGAGCAGCGTTTGATGGCGGCTTTGGCGCGTCATGGCGCATCAAGTGTGGGATCTGTCGCCATAAGCCATCACGATGACGACCATTGCGGATGCCTGGAGCTTTTGGCGCCGAATATAGCGGGCGACGTCATCGTGGCCGAGGAGACGTTTTCGTGCGGATGCGATGGATGCCGCTCGCTGCTGCAGGCTGCGGGCGACACGGTCGGCGATGCGCATGTGCGCGGCATGGCGGCGGGCGAAGCCATTGAGGTGGGGCGCTTTCGTTGCACGGCGATATGGCCGTATGGCTTTTCGGAAGAGGGAGGCAATGCCGACAGCCTGTGTTTCCTGCTGGAATACGATGCGCGCGACGACGGCCGGTTCGATGCGACCATGCTGTTGACGGGAGACGCCGAAGCTTCCGAGATACGCGCCATGATGGATGCATCGCATATCGATCGCGTCGACGTGCTGAAGGCGGGTCACCATGGGAGCAGGGCGGGTGTGGATGACGGCTTCGCACAGCGGGTCGGAGCCGATATCGTGCTGATAAGCGTCGGCGAGCACAATCGTTACGGGCATCCCGCCGACGAGGTCCTTGAGGAATTCGGTGACGCCGGCGCCCGTATCTACCGCAGCGATGAGTGCGGCGATGTGTCCTGCCGGTTTTCCGAGCGCGGTATCGCCGTCGTTGCGCCTGCGTCATGAGACGACGGTCGAGAAGCTCGGCGCGCGGATGGGCCGGATGCGTTACACTGACATCATGATGGCTGATAACAATGCATTGCTTTCCGCATACCTCATCAACGGAGAAGACGAACTCAAGCGCGAGACGGTGCTGAAGCGTTTGCGCGCCCGCGTCGCCGCGCTCGGCGATATCGATTTCAATTTCGATGACTTCCAGGGCGAAACCGCCACGGGCGAAGAGGTGGTTTCGGCATGCAGCACGATGCCGTTCGCCAGCGAGATGCGCCTTGTCGTGCTTCATGATGCCGATATGCTGCGCAAGGCGGACGCCGAGGCGCTTGTTTCCTATATGGCTGCCCCGTCTTCGACGACGGTGCTGTGTTTGACGGCGCGCAAATTGGCGAAGAACACACGTTTGTACAAGGCGGTCGCCGCGATAGGGTCGCGCGCGGTGATCGATTGCGCCCCGGCGAAAAAGTACGAATTGGCGCGCAACGTGCGTGCCATGGCGGTTACCCACGGTATTACGATAGGCGATGCTGCGGCGCAGCGCCTGATAGCCCTGGCGGGAGAAAACACGGTTCGCCTCGATGCCGAACTCGCGAAGCTCGCGCTTTCTTGCGGCGATTCGGGCCGGCCGGTCGGAATCGACGAGGTCGACCGCATGGTTTCGCGCACGGCCCAGGCGAAGCCGTGGGACTTCACCGACGCGTTCGCCGCGCGCGACGTCGCACGATGCATCGGCGTTCTCGGCGCCATGCGCGACGTGTCCCCTTATGCGCTTATCGGGATGTGTGCCGTCCGCTTGCGCGAGCTTGTGACGGTCCATGCTCTGGCTGCGCGCGGCCAGGGCGGGACGAAGGCGCTGGCGGCTTATCTGAAAGTACCCGAGTGGCGGGTGAAAAATCATCGTGATTGGGCGCGTCGGTGGAGTCCTGCACAGCTGCGCGCTGCATTTTCGTCGGCGCGCGACTGCGAGCGCGCCATGAAGACGGGCCCCGATGCCGATGCTGCTTTTCTCGATTGGACGATCGGGGTTTTGACTCGGTGATCGCCCGCTGCGGAATGCGGCTCGTCGTGCGCGCATCCTGCGAAGATTCCGCGGAGGCGTCGTTTTTCTTCCTGATCGTTTTGACGAATGGGACGTTCGTACGTATAATAAACAGCCGCTTTTGCGTTATGCGGGCCTTGTCCACATGCCCGTCGCGCCTCTGTCGGGGGCGTACTTGCGTGAAAGCTGCGGTATAAGGCCGCGAAGGCGAAACCGGGCGTTTCGTCTCTTCACCCCAATGAAAACTGGAGGAAAAACTGTGGCGAACATCAAAAGTCAGAAAAAGCGTATCCTGACCGCCGAGAAGGCTCGTCTGCGCAATCGCGCGGTCAAGTCCGAGCTCAAGACCGCCGTGCGCCGCGTGCGCGAGGCTGTCGCCGCTGAAGACGGCGTGAAGGCATACGTGGCAGCCCAGGAGGCATGCCGTCTGCTCGACAAGGCCGTTTCCAAGGGCGTTATCCACAAGAACCAGGCCGCTAACCGCAAGAGCGGCGTCATGGCTCTCGCCAACACCGTCGTGACCGCCGAGGACATCGCTGCCGCTCCTAAGCGCGAGAAGAAGATGCCCGTCGCCAAGGGTGGTTCCAAGAAGGCTGCTCGCAAGGCCGAGAAGACTGCTGCTTACGAAGCCGCCGCAAAGGAGAAGGCCGTTCGTCGCGAGGCTACGCTGAAGGCCGAGAAGGCCGCTGCAGAGGCCAAGGCTAAAGCTGCCGCCGAGGCCGCCGAGGAATCCGCCGAATAGGTTCCGTCTGGCGTTGCGGATCCGTCCGCATCAAGAGGAAGAGGGGCTCCGATTTTCGGGGCCTTTCTTTATATGGTACGCCTGTGCGGCTGCATGCGCTTGATGCACGGGCGGTCTCCGCTTGCCGGCCTTCCGCGGCTTTCAGGCCGTTTTGCTCGAACGTCGGCGCGGGTCTTTCACGAACGGAGATTGCATGAATTACAACAATGTCGAATTTCTCGCCGCTTACGGCACGTCTTCGCAGCTTCCCGCATCGTCTCGATGCGAGGTGGCCTTCGTCGGTCGCTCGAATGTGGGCAAATCGTCTCTTTTGAACAAGCTGTTCAATCGAAAGAAGCTTGCGAAAGTCTCATCGAAGCCCGGTAAGACGTCGACCATCAATTTCTTCAATGCCGACAAAGGTCATTTCGTCGACCTTCCGGGATATGGGTATGCGCAGGTTTCGAAATCGGAAAAAGATCGTTGGGCGGAGATGATCAACGGCTATTTCGAGCAGGATCGCCGCGTCGCTCTCGTGGTGTCGCTTATCGATATTCGTCATCCCGCCACTAAGCTCGATGTTCAGATGATCGAATTTCTCAGGGCTGCGGAATTGCCTTTCATGGTCGTTCTTACTAAGTCGGACAAGTTGAGCAAATCGCAGGCGTCGCGCCAGCTTGCCGCATTGCGCAAGCAGCTCGGGTTCGGCCCCGAAACCGAGGTGGTTCCGTGCTCTTCCGAAAACGGGACGGGCATTCCCGAGTTGAAGAAGGTTATCGAGCGCTACATGGACGAAGCGTAGGTCGCGGTGCGCAACGGTCTTCGGCGCGCTACAATGCACGGAGACGGCGCGCTTGCATGAGGCGCTTTTAAACGAAGTCGAGGAAACGAACAGGATATCATGGCAACAGATCCCCGTTTTATCAGGAATTTCAGCATCATCGCCCATATCGATCACGGCAAGTCGACGCTTTCCGACCGCATTCTCGAGCTGACGGGAACGGTTTCGTCGCGCGATATGACCGAGCAGCTGCTTGACAGTATGGACATCGAGCGCGAGCGAGGCATTACGATCAAAAGCCAGGCGGTTCGCGTCGATTATCGGGCCGAGGACGGCAATACGTATCAGTTCAACCTGATCGATACCCCGGGGCATGTCGATTTCACCTACGAGGTCAGCCGCAGCCTCGCCGCATGCGAGGGCGCCGTGCTCGTGGTCGACGCCACGCAGGGCGTCGAAGCGCAAACCGTGGCGAATGCGATGATGGCCATGAATGCCGATCTCGAGATTATTCCGCTCATCAATAAGATCGACTTGCCCGCCGCCGAGCCCGAGCGCGTCAAGGGCGAAATCGAGGACGGCCTTGCCATTCCCGCCGACGACGCCATCCTTGCGAGCGGTAAAACAGGCGTCGGCATTCCTGAGCTGCTCGAAGCCGTGGTGCATGCGATTCCGTCTCCCGAAGGAGACCCGCACGCTCCTTTGCGGGCATTAATCTTCGATTCGTATTTCGATGCGTATCGCGGCGTCGTCGCGCTGATACGCGTCGTCGATGGGTCGATTAAAAAGGGCGATGCGGTGCGCCTTGTGAATGCGGGAACGGAAATGCAGGTCGAAGAGGTGGGCGCTCGCCGTCCTGCCGAAATCGCCTTGCCCGAGCTATCGGTGGGAGAGGTCGGCTATTTGGTGACCGGCCTGAAAGACGTTTCACAGGTGCGCGTGGGCGATACGATTACATCGAAAGCGGGCGGCGTCGATGATCCTCTGCCGGGATATCGCGAGGCCAAGCCCATGGTCTACACGGGTCTTTTTCCTATCGACGGCGACCAGTACGAGGCGCTTAAGGAGGCGCTCGAAAAGCTTTCCTTGAACGATCCCGCCCTTATCTGGGAACCGGAGAACAGCCATGCGCTGGGGTTCGGATTCCGCGTCGGTTTTTTGGGCTTGCTGCATATGGAAGTCATCAAGGAACGCCTCGAGCGCGAATTCGGCCTCGATCTGATCGCTACGGCGCCCAGCGTCGAATATCACGTCTATAAGACCAATAAGGAGATGGTGAGCCTGCATTCTCCTCAGGATATGCCCGATCCGTCCGAGATCGACCATATCGAGGAGCCGTATCTCAAGGCGACGATCATGATTCCGCCCGACTACGTCGGCGCCGTCATGGATCTCACCGTGGCCCATCGCGGCACGTTCAAAACCATGAATTACTTGTCGACGACGACGGTCGAGATGATTTGGGAAATCCCGTCTTCCGAGTTGATACTCGATTACTTCGACCAGCTGAAAAGCCGAACGAAGGGGTACGCGAGCCTTGATTACGAGTATCTCGGCTATAAGCAGGGAGCCCTGCAGAAGCTCGATATCCTGCTTTCCGGCAAGCCCATCGATGCGCTTTCGTTCATCGTCCATAAGGACAAGGCGTACGACCGAGGCCGCATCCTGTGCGAAAAGCTCAAGGAGATCATTCCGCAGCAGATGTTCGAGGTTCCTATCCAGGCGGCAGTAGGGGGCCGCGTTCTCGCGCGTCAGACGGTGAGGGCCAAGCGCAAAGACGTGCTCGCGAAGTGCTATGGCGGCGACATTTCGCGTAAGCGCAAGCTGCTCGAGAAGCAGAAGGCGGGCAAGAAGCGCATGAAGGCCATCGGCAACGTCGAAGTGCCCCAGGAGGCCTTCATGGCTATCCTCAAGGTGGATGAATAACGCTGTTTCGACCGGCGCGGTGCCGTGCGGGCGATAAGACATCGTGTCGGGCGTTTGCATGGGTGTCGACGGCTCCGATCAATCGGAGCCGTCGTTGCGAGGGGGTATTGATATGGATACGAATACGACGATCGGCGTGTATTTCACGGGAGCCGGGTCGACGAAGAAGATAGTGCACCGTATATGCTCGAGGCTTGACGATGCTTTCGTCGAGTTCGATATAACGCCGCATGGCGCCGGCGTCGAGCATCGCTTCGCGGCGGGCGATATCGCGGTATTCGGCGTGCCGTCGTACGGGGGACGTGTTCCCGCTCCAGCGTTGGAGCGCATTGCTTCGCTTCGCGGCAACGGGGCTCTGGCGGTTTTGGCGGTGTCGTACGGCAACCGTGATATCGACGATACGCTGCTCGAGCTTGCCGATGCCGTGGAAAAGGCGGGATTCACGATCGTCGCAGGAGGTGCGTTCGTCGCGCATCACAGCTTGATGACCAACGTTGCGCAAGGGCGTCCCGATACGTGCGACTTGGCGGACATCGACCGCTTCAGCGCGCACGTGGCCGAGAAGGTGCGCGACGCAGCCGATGTCGCGGATTTGGCCGCGCGCAAGCCCGACATTCCAGGCAGCCGTCCGTATCGGGAGTTCTCGGGCGTTCCTTTCCAGCCTCGTGCGACATCGTCGTGCACGGGATGCGGCTTGTGCGCGCGGGCGTGTCCGACGGGCGCCATACCTGAAGAGAACCCTGCGCATACCGACTCCAGCGCGTGTATTTCATGCATGCGCTGCGTGCACGTGTGCCGCTTGCAAGGACGTTCGATCACGGGATTCAAATACCGTATCGCACGTTTCGCTTTCGCTTATACCGTGAAAACGCGGCAGGGTTCGCGCGTATATCTTTAACATACTGCATCGCTGGAACTCGCTGTTTTAGCGACGCGCCGCGGGTCTTCGACTTCGCGACGGTTGCTCGATTCGATTGGTGGAACGGACATGCCTCACGACCCCTACAAAGCGCTCTATATCCACGTGCCGTTTTGCAAACACCGGTGCGCGTATTGCGATTTCGCGACACGCGCCATCGGGCGCGACAGCCCCGAAATCGGGGAGTATGTCGAGCGTTTGATTCTCGACATACGGCGCAAGTCGAAAGAAGGCGAGCTGGCGGAAATAGAAACGGTGTATATCGGCGGCGGCACGCCGTCGTACCTGGGTTCGAAGCATCTTTCGAACCTGCTCTACACCCTCGGCGTCTCTATGAATTTGACTCCCGATGTCGAGTGCTCGATGGAGGCCAATCCCGAAAGCATCACGCCCGAGCTCGTGCGCGATATCTACGCGCTCGGCGTGAACCGTCTGTCTATCGGCGTCCAAAGCTTCGACGACGGCTTGCTTAAGACGCTCGACCGCGTGCACGATGCGTCTCGCGCAGTCGAAGCGGTGCGTATGGCGCAGGAGCGATTCGACAACGTGTCGGTCGATTTGATGTGCGGCATTCCGGGACAGACTCCCGATATGTTTCTGGAAAGCCTTCGCACCGCGGTCGATCTGGGGGTTTCCCACGTGAGCGTCTATCCTTTGACCATCGAAGACCACACGCCGTTTCGCACGATGGTCGATAAAGGCTTGATCGACGATGTCGATGACGATCGCGAAGCTTTGATGATGTCGATGGCTTCGAACGAATTGGCGTCTGCGGGCTTTCATCGCTACGAGGTGGCGAGTTACGCCAAAGACGGCTTCGAATGCCGCCACAATAAGGCGTATTGGACGGGCGTTCCGTATTTGGGCATAGGGTTGTCTGCCGTCACCATGACGCAGAACGAGGCGCGCCGCATGCGCGTCCAAGACGGCGAAGTGGTCGATGACCTCGATCGTCGCCAGATGGCGGCCGAAGATCTCATGATGAAGATGCGTATGTGCCGCGGCGTTTCGGAAGAAGAGGTGCGCCGCGCCGCTTTGCTTCTTCCCACGGTGCAGGAGACGTTCAGGGGACTGGTTCGAGACAATCTGGTCGAGCGCCGTGATGGGCGCTATACCCCTACGTTCGGCGGCTGGTTGTTGGGCAACGAATTGTACGGGAGGATTTATGAGCTGGCTCCGTGATCTTGTCGGCGGCGATAAGCCGACGGGCACGCCGGTGCTGCTGGCCCCGATGGCCGGCGTGAACGACGTGGCGTTCCGATCGCTTTGCATCGAATGCGGCGTCGATTCGACCTATACCGAGATGGTGTCGTCGAAAGCGCTTTCATTTGCTAATGAGAAGACGCGCCGTCTGCTTGACCGTGCTGCGAATGAGAGGCGTGTCGCCGTGCAGCTTTTCGGTCACGAGCCGGAAACGATGGCTCGTCAAGCGGCATGGGTCGAAGAGGAGATGGGCGATGCTCTCGCTTATATAGACATCAATATGGGATGTCCGGCTCGCAAGATCGTCAAAAAAGGCGACGGCAGCGCGCTGATGACCGATCCCGATCTTGCGTGCGACATCGTGCGTGCGGTTTCTTCGGCGATTTCGCATCCTGTCACCGTGAAGTTTCGTAAGGGATACGCTGCGGGCGAGGATAAAGCGGTGGAATTCGCTCGTATGCTTGAGGCGTCGGGCGCGGCTGCTCTTGCGGTCCATGGGCGCACGGCTGCTCAATTCTATACAGGCGTCGCCGATTGGGATGTCATTGCGCGCGTGAAGCGTGCGGTCAGCGTGCCTGTCATCGGAAACGGCGATGTGCGAAGCGGCGCGGATGCGGCGGCCTTGGTCGATCGCACCGGATGCGATGCGGTGATGATCGGTCGTGCCGCGCAGGGCAATCCGTGGCTCTTTTCTCAGGTGAAAGCCGTGTTGCGCGGGGAAGACGAGCCGACCGCTCCGTCGGTCGAGGACCGTATCGCCATGGCTCATCGTCATGCCGCGCTGCTGTCTCGGCGCGTAGGCGGCAATCTTGTCTACATGCGCAAACACGTGATGTGGTATCTGAGGGGCATTCCCGGTGCGGCCCGTGCGCGCGGCGATTTGAACCAATGCATCACGCTCGCCGATTTCGACGCTGTTTTGGAGCGTTTGGTCGAAGACTGGCATCGTGCGGAATCCGAGGGCATTCAGAGTCCCGACGGCGTTTAGCGCGGCTGTCCGCCTGAAATCGGCTGCGTATCGGTCGTCTTTCCAAGAAGGCGGTTCAAAATGACGTGTCCGTGACGATTGCGCCATGGATTAGCACTCGCTGATTATGGCTGCTAAAATGAAGCGAATGTAGTCGGCGCATTATCTATGGTTACGGAGGAGGTCGAGGTTTCGTGTTATCCGATCGCAGGCAAAGGGTGCTTCAAGCCCTTATCGAGGACTACATAGCCCACGCCCAGCCGGTCGGCTCGCGCACGCTTGTCGACCGATATCGCTTGGGCGTGTCGCCGGCTACGGTGCGCAACGAGCTGTCCGTTCTTGAGGACGAGGGATATCTGACTTCGCCGCACACGTCGGCGGGCCGCATTCCGACCGATGCCGGTTATCGCGCGTTCGTCGATGATTTGCTCGAAGACGAATTCGGCGAAGAGGCCGAAGGAGGCACCTTCGACGAATTGCGCGATGCGGCATCGAAGATGGACGATTTGATGGAGAAGACATCGGCGGCTTTGACGCGTCTGACTGATTGCCTGTCCGTCGTTTTGGCGCCGTCGCTGCTCGGAACGGCAGTCAAGCAGGTCTCGCTCGTTTCGTTCACCCCTCGTCGCGCTTTGATGGTGGTGGTCACCGACGACGGGCAGGTTCTCGACCGTCATGTCGAATTCGCCGACGAGGTTTCTTCCGACGAGCTTGCTGTCGTGCAGAATGCCTTGAACGAAGTGCTGTCGGGCAAGCCGATGGCGCAGGTGCGCGGTATGGCGCGTGCGAACATCTCCGATGCGCTTTCGAGCCCGCTCGCGCGCATCATCGTCGACGAGTTGGTCGTGTGTTTGAATGAGGGGGAATCGGATCGCGCCTATCGTCTGGGCATATCCTCCCTTCTGAGCAAACCGGAATTCAGCAACGCGTCGGCGGCGCTGCCCGTGCTGCAGGTGCTCGAAGACGACACGGTGCTGATGCATCTGTTCGATGACGTGGCGGAATCGGATAACGCGATCGAAGTGCGTATCGGTTCGGAAAACGAGTCGAGCAAGCTTGCCGGAGTGTCGGTCGTGGCTGCACAGTACGGCTCGTGCGGCTCGTCCGGCATCGTCGCGGTTATCGGGCCGACGCGTATGGACTACTCGAAAGTGATCAAGGCAGTTCGTTCGGCGCGCAGCGCGCTGGGCGATCTTTAAATAGCAAGGAAGGTAACCGACCGTTATGGCAAAAGACCTCTATGACGTTTTAGGCGTATCGAAGACAGCCACCGACGATGAGATAAAGAAGGCGTTCCGTCGCAAGGCCCGCGAATTGCATCCCGATGTGAATAAGGCGCCCGATGCGGAGGAGCGCTTCAAAGAGCTCAATGAGGCGTACGATGTGTTGTCGGATTCCGCCAAGCGAGCCCAATACGATCGTTTCGGTACTATTCCCGGCGCCTCGGGCGGTCCTGGCGGCGGGTACCAGTATGTCGATTTCGACGACATTTTCGGCGGCGGTTTCGATATGGGCGATTTGTTCTCGAGCTTTTTCGGGGGAGCCGCGGCGGGCGGTCGCGCCAATGTGCGCAAAGAAGGGCGCGACATGGGCGTCGGATTGCGCCTGACGCTTGAAGAGGTCGCCGCCGGCGCCAAAAAAGAGATCGTGTACGATCGCCTTGCTCCGTGCGAGACGTGCGGAGGCAGCGGCATGGGCGAAGGCGGACGTGAAATCGATTGCCCCGAGTGCTCGGGACGCGGCCGCGTCGTAACGGTGCAGCATACGTTTTTGGGCGATATGCAGACGGCGAGCACGTGTCGCAACTGCGGCGGCACGGGCAAAGTCATCGAGAACCCGTGCGAAGAGTGCGAAGGCCAGGGCCGTATTCCCGATCGTCAGCATGTCACGGTCGAAGTGCCTGCGGGCATTCGCGAAGGCCAGCAGTTGCGCGTGAGCGGTTTCGGCGAGGCCGGCATGCACGGCGCGAAGGCAGGCGACCTCATCGTCACCTGCCGCATCCAGCCGCATGAGTTCTTCGAGCGCGAGGGCGACAATCTGCACGCCCGTGCGAACGTGAGCTTCATCCAGGCGACCTTGGGCGCCGAAATAGAGATAGACGGCATTTTCGAAGATGAGAAAGTGCAGGTGCGCATTCCCGAGGGATGCCAAAACGAGCAGATCGTGCGCGTCAAGGGCATGGGCATGCCGCGTCTGAACGCCGATACGCGCGGCGACATGTACGTGCATATCAACGTGCTCATTCCGAAGAAGGTCACGAAAAAGCAGCGCGAGCTGCTTGAGAAAGTGGCGGTCGAGTTCGGTGAAGAAGTCAGCGATGCACGCACTCCTTTACAGAAGCTGCGTGATGCTTTCAACTAATGCGCCAGGGCCGCGTGCGGGCCTGTCGGCCATGCGCGCGGTCCTTGCGTTCAAGACGCCTTCCGACGATATCCCGTCCTTGCGGACGGCGTGATTCGAAGGGCGGGTTTTCCATGCGGACGCGCCCCGTCTATTTCTGCGCATCGCCTGGCACGCATGCGCTTTGTTGTTCGCCTCTACGAAAGGTTCGATGTGTTCGACGCCTCCAGCAGCGCTCCTGCGTTCCATGTAGTCAATCTCGGATGCAAGGTGAATCGGGTCGAAAGCGATGATTTCGCCGCGCGGCTTTTGGCGGCGGGGGCTCGAAACGCCGACCTTTCCGAGGCCGATTTGATTATCGTCAACACATGCACGGTTACGGGCGAAGCGGAGAAGAAGACGCGCAAGGCGGTACGTGCGGCGCTGCGTTCGAACGATGCGGCCCGCGTGATCGTGACCGGCTGCGCTGCAGCCATCGATCCCGCTGTGTTCGAGGCGATGGACGGTCGCGTTCAGGTCGTCCCCAAAGGCTCGATGGCGGGCCTGCTCGATTCCGAGGCCATGGCGTTCGAGCCGCATGGCGACGCTCCTGTCGTGCGTGTCGGGGAGGCATTTCCCACGCGCGTCGGCATCAAGGTGCAAGATGGCTGTGATAACGCTTGTACGTACTGCATCGTGCATGTGGCGCGCGGCCGAGCCGCTTCTCGTCCGCATGCCGAAATCGTCGAAGAGGCGCGCCGTCTCGCTGCCGCGGGCGTGCATGAGATCGTGCTGACGGGCATCAACCTCGGGTCGTACGATGATGGCGGCGTTTCGCTGGCCGATTTGCTGGCCATGTTGCTCGAATCCACCGATGACGACGTGCGGTTCCGCATTTCTTCGGTGGAGCCGAAAGATGTCGACGACGCCTTGATCGCGCTCATGTCTCGCTCCGAAGGCAGAATCTGCAGGCATCTGCATCTGCCCTTGCAGTCGGGGTCCGCGCGCGTGCTCAAGGAGATGGCCCGTCCTTATAAGGCCTCGTACTATCTTGATTTGGTGGAGCGTCTTTATCGGGCCATGCCTACGCTTGCGCTTTCGACCGACGTCATCGTCGGATTTCCCGGCGAGACCGAAGATGATTTTCAGGAAACGATGGCCGTGGCCCGCGCGTGCCGTTTTTCGAAGATGCATATCTTCCGCTATTCGAAGCGCGAGGGCACGCCTGCGGCCCGAAGGCCCGATCAGGTTTCTCCCGAGGAGAAAGCGGATCGAGCGAAAAGGCTTGAAGGCCTTGCGCGTCGGTTGAGGGAGGAAGACCTCGCTCGTCGCCGTGGTGCTTTCGAGCGTGTGCTGGTCGAAACCGACGGCATGGCGACTACGGAAAGCTATCATACGATCGAAGCGCCGTGCGGGGCGCGCGTGGGCGATTTGGTGGAGTGTGCGCTATGAGCCGTCGTACGGGAGCCGATTTGAAACGGGAGAATACGTTTCTTTCCTCGTTTCGCCATGCGGCCGACGGCGTGCGCGCTGCGTGGCATGAGCGGAATTTTCGTATCGATGTCGCCGCGGCGCTGCTCGCGCTGGCGTTGTGCGCGGTTTTGCGGGTTCCCGCATGGGGATGGGTCGCCGTCGTCGTATGCATAGGCGTGCAAATCGCCCTTGAAACGATCAATACGGCCATCGAATCCGTCGTCGATCTTGCTTCGCCCGACATCCATCCTCTCGCGGCGCGTGCTAAGGATTGCGCTGCGGGGGCCGCTTTGATCACTGCTTGCTCGAGCGTGGTCGTGGCCGCTATCGTTTATGGATCCGCCGTGATCGGCCTCGTGTCCGCGTAGCGCCCGTCGCTTTATGACGCGCACGCGATTGAAATGAAAGGAACGCCATGTCGCTGCATCATTTCTTCCTCGACGACCAGGTGATAGGCGAGCAAGAATCTTCCGAATTCACGTTGCGCCTCACTGATGCCGACGCCAAGCATGCGCGCGTCTTGCGCCTTGCTCCCGGTGAGCATATCGGCGTGGTCGACGCTGCCCGCGATTATTTCGAATGCGAGGTGACGGCGGCGGGAGACGGGCTCGTGGTGCGTATCGCCCAGAAGATGGACGCACCGCGCACGGATCCCGCTGTCGTGCTCGCGCAAGGCCTTGCGAAAGGTGACAAGATGGACGATATCGTCCGTCATGCAACCGAGGTCGGCGTCTCCTCGTTCGTTCCTTTGAAATGCGCGCGCAGCGTGATGAAGCTCGATCCGAAAAAAACCGCCTCGAAGTTGCAGCGTTGGCAGGCGATAGCGCATTCCGCCGCTATGCAAGCAGGCAGAATGGAAGAGCCCGTGGTTGCAAATCCGCTGTCGGTCGCGCAGGCGGCGCGCGCCTTCGAGGACGCCACGGCGGTTCTGGTATGCTGGGAGGAATGCCCGTCTACGTCCACGATAGCCGATGCGCTCGATGCCGCGTTTTCTTCTGCTGGCATCGTCGATCCTTCGGAGGCGAAAATCGTGGTGGTGGTCGGCCCCGAGGGCGGCTTGAGCTCCGATGAGGTCGACCTGCTGACATCGTCGCCGCGCGCTTTCCCGGTCACGCTTGGATCGTCTATTTTGCGCACGGAAACGGCGGGCGTCGTCGCGCCCGCGTTGGTTCTTTACGAGTGCGGCGGCATGGGCGCCCGCCCGCCGCGGGCATAGACGTATCATCGAGCATGTATCCATCGGCACGCGGCCTGCGCGGCGCCGCGTTTCGGTAAGGTGCGGCTTCGGCCGCGATCGAAGGAGTTCATATGAATATCGCAATAGAGATAGAGCATGGTTCCGATATCGCCGAAGGGGTCGATATCGAAGGCATCGCCCGATATGTTCTGGCTCGGGAAGGCCAGCCTGAAAACACCGAGGTTTCCATTACGTTGACGACGGATGAGGAAGTCCATCGTTTGAACAGGGAATTTCGCGGCATCGATCGTCCTACGGATGTGCTGTCTTTCGAATGCGACGGATACGACGACGACTTCGATGCCGGCGATGCGTTCGAAGACGCCGGCGTTCCCGATGACGAACCGTTTTTGCTGGGCGATATCGTGATCGCGTCCGATGTGGCGCGCGCGCAGACCGCCCGTTTCGGAACCACGCCGCAGCAAGAGCTCGCGGTGCTTCTCGTGCATGGTCTGCTGCATTTGTGCGGATGGGATCACGTCCATTCCGACGAGGAGGCGGAGGCCATGGAGGAACGCGAGCGGGAAATGCTTGCGGGCGTGGGCTTGGATGGGATTCGCTAGGCTGTTGATTTTCGAAAAATACACCACAAGGGGTTCCGTTCCGGTATAATTCAGCGTCGGCTTGTTAAGCGCGCCGTGCTACGTCGGAGCAAACGGTATCCTTTCGGGGACCGCAACGTTTCCATCCGACCTCTTTTACGGTGGAGCCTTTCGGGGCCGTGAAGGATCGGGCCGATCGGGGTATTGTTTCCGATACCCGCGTTCGTACGCGTACGCCTAATCCGAAAGAGCGCTTGATCAGCGGTCGTGTAATGACGAAATAGAAGGAAACGAAACATGGATATCATCCGCGCAATCGAACAGCAGCAGATCAAAGAGGTCGCCCCGTTCAACGTCGGCGACACCGTCAAGGTTCACTATCGCATTAAAGAGGGCAACCGCGAGCGTATTCAGGTCTTCCAGGGCGACGTCATTCGTCGTCACGGCCATTCTTGCCGCGAGACCTTCACCGTTCGTAAGATCAGCTTCTCCGTGGGTGTCGAGCGTACCTTCCCGGTTCACTCTCCCAAGATCGAGAAGATCGAGGTCGTCCGTCACGGTGCCGTCCGTCGTGCGAAGCTTTACTATCTGCGCAACAAGATCGGCAAGGCTGCGAAAATCAAGGAGAAGGCATTCTAGGCCTGCTTCGACTAAGCCCGCTTCGGCGGGCTTTTTTTATGGCGGTCGATATATGCGGTCGTTTGGCTCGCTTGTCGTCGCTGCATACGTCTGATGATGCGGCGGCGTTTCGAAGGCGATTCTGCGGTTTTCGCGGATCGCGCAAGGAGGGAGAAGGCGTATGACGCGTACGGTGGCGGATATCCGTGCGGAATTGGGCGAAGCGGACGAAGCCGCTTTTGCGTCGCTCGAACGAGAACTCGAACATGACGGCCGCAAGGGCGTTCGCGCGGCGCTTGCGTCCGCACGTCGACGCATCGAGGCGCAGCGGATCGAGCGCGCACGTGTCGATGGGATGTATGCGTTCGAGCGCGATGCTGCGGCAGGTCGAAGGGCCGTGGGGCTCGACGAGGTCGGCCGCGGTCCCGTTGCGGGGCCGTTGACGGTCGCCGCCGTCGTACTGCCCGAGGCTCCTCGCATCGAGGGCCTGAACGACTCCAAGCAGGTGAAGCCGGAAATGCGCGAGCGTATCGCCGCCGAGGTGAAGCGATACGCGCTTGCGTGGGACATCCAGCATATCGAGGCGCCGTGGATCGATGAGCACGGTATGGCGGCCGCCCTTCGCGTCGCATTTTCGCGTGCGCTGGAGGCCGTCGATGCAACAGGGGTCGCGCCCGCATGCGTTTTGCTCGACGGCAACGCGCTGGGCCTTGATCCGCGTGAGGTCAACGTGGTGAAAGGCGATGCGCGGTGCGCGTCCATCGCGGCGGCGTCGATCATCGCGAAAGTGGAGCGCGACGCATTGATGCGCGCGTACGCTTCCTTGTATCCCGAATACGGCTTCGAAAGCAATAAGGGCTACGCGAGCGCCGAGCATATCGCCGCCATACAAGAGCACGGATTGAGCCCCATTCACCGGGCGACGTTCTGTCGCGCATGGACGAAGCATGCGTAGCTTCGCGCCGATGTGTGCGCTGCGACGCGTCCGCTCCTGCCTCGTGGCGATGCCGGATTGCGGATCGATTCGTGCAGGGGTCCTTGCGGCAACCGGCCCGTGTGCGGCAAGAGATCGCCTGTAGGCTTTCCTTTCGTTGAAAGGAGAAGCGATGGGATACGAAGAATCATGCAACGGCGTTTCGCTTGAGTCGAAAGCGCGCCAAGCGACGCGCGTGCGCATGGCCCGCGCGGGAGGCGCGCTCGATGCGGCTCTCGACGATATCGATGCCCGCCTTGACGGAGCATGCGCCGATGCCGAATCGGAGGGGCCGGAATCGGACGAGCCGCATGGCGACGACGAAGAGTTTTTCGAGGACGATTGCTCGAACGCGTTGTCGCTGACGAAGCAGGAGCTGGGCCGTCGGGGCGAGGAGGCGGCGTGTGCCCTGCTTAAACGCCGCGGCTACGTCATACTCGAGCGCAATTGGACCTGCCCTGCGGGCGAAGCCGACATCATCGCCAAAGACGAGGACGGGGTGTTGGCGTTCATCGAGGTCAAGACGCGTACGAGCCTGGAAAAGGGCTTTCCTTCGGAAGCTGTCACGCCGCGTAAGCGATCCCGCTACGAGCGCATTGCCGGATATTTCCTCGTCGATTACGACGGCGATGAGGGCCGTGTCAGGTTCGATGTCATTTCCATCCTGGTTTTGACCGACGATCGCGCGCTCGTGCGCCACTACATCAACGCGTTCGCCGCGGGGTGTTAGGGATGCATCTGCAATGCGTGCTGCATACGGCCTGCATAAAGGGCGTGCGTGCGACTCCCGTCGATGTGGAGGTGGCGGTTTCTTCGGGGTTGCCGGGCATGACTATCGTCGGCATGCCAGATGCCGCCGTGCGCGAATCCCAGGAGCGGGTTCGTGCGGCCATACGTGCGTGCGGATACGCGATGCCTGCGAGCAAGGTGGTCGTCAATCTCGCGCCCAGCTCCCTTCGAAAAGCGGGGTCGGGATTCGATCTTCCGATCGCGGCGGCCATTTTGGCGGCTACGGGCCAAGTCGATGCGCGCAGGCTCGAGGCGTTTCTTTTGGTGGGGGAGCTCTCGTTGGAGGGTCGCGTGCGTCCGGTTCGCGGAACGCTATCGTATGCCGTGTGCGCGGCGGAATCAGGTCTTGATTTGGCGGTATCGAGCGACGCGCGCGATTGCGCTCCGCTTACGGGGACGGTCCAATACGGCGTCAGGTCGCTTTGCGATTTGCGTTCGTGCGAGTTTGCGCGCCTTGCGTTTCCTCCGGCTGGGCAAAGCGTTTCCGCTCTCGATTTCGGATCTATTTACGGCAACGAGTCCGCGAAGCGCGCCTTGCAGATAGCGGCTGCAGGAAGCCACGGCATTTTATTCATGGGGCCTCCCGGCTCGGGGAAAAGCATGCTTGCCTCGGCGCTTCCTTCCATTCTTCCCGAGCTTGACGAACGGCAACGCATGGAGGCCGCCACGATTCATTCGGTTGCGGGAGAATCCGTCGACGGCGTCTTGGCGGGAATCAGGCCGTTTCGCAGCGTGCATCATTCTTCGAGCATGGCGGGTCTGATCGGCGGCGGCAATCCAGTGAGGCCGGGGGAGGCTTCGCTTGCGCATCAGGGGGTTTTGTTCCTCGATGAGCTGCCCGAGTTCTCGCCTGCGGTCTTGCAGGCTTTACGGCAGCCTATGGAGCAGGGGCGCGTGTCGATAACCAGGGCGGATGGGTCCGTCGAGCTTCCTTGTCGATTCATGCTCGTTGCCGCTGCCAATCCGTGTCCCTGCGGGTTTTTCGGCGATCCCGATAAGGCGTGCCGATGCACCGAAACGCAAGTGTCGCGCTATCAGGGTCGTATCGGCGGTCCGTTGCTCGACCGTATCGATATGCATGTCGATGTGTGGCGTTGCGACCCATCCGTGCTTTTGGGGCGCGGCGACGAACGGGCGGCGACGTCGGACGATTTGCGCGTCGGGGTTTTGACTGCGAGGGAGTTCGCCCGATGGCGATGCGAGCGCAAGGGCGATGCGCCGTTTTCGGCTGACGGCGAGGCCTTGTTGCGCTGTTGCAGGATGGCCGATACCGAGCTTCGCCTGGTCGAGCAGGCAGCGCGCGTGCAGGGGCTGTCGGGTCGGGGAATCATGCGGGTTCTCGGAGTTGCGCGCACGATCGCGGATATGGATCGTAGCGAGCGCGTGCGCGAGGAAGACCTGCTCGAGGCGGTCGGATTCAGAATGAGGAGGGGCGTGTGATGTCGCGTTCGAACGATGCTTCCATACAGGGTCCGCGTTGGGAGCTTGCTCGGGGGTCTGCCGGGTATCCCGCCGCGTTCGATGCGCTTGACGATGCGCCGCCCGTGCTCTACGGGATAGGGGACGCTTCCGCGCTGCGCGAGGGCCTTGCCGTGGTGGGGGCGCGCAAGGCGACTCCGTACGGCATGCATGCCGCGAAGCTGTTCGCGGGCATCGCTGCGGATCGCGGTATTTCTATCATATCGGGCGGTGCGCGGGGTTGCGACGCGGCGGCCCATGAGGTCGCTATCGCCCATGGGGGCATTACGGTCGCTTTTCTCGGCGGAGGATGCGACGAGCCGTATCCGGCATGCAACATCGGGCTGTTCAACCGTATCGTCGCATCGGGCGGAGCCGTCGTGTCCGAGCATCCGTGGACGTTTCCGCCGAAGCCGTATACGTTCCGTCTGCGCAACAGATTGATAGCCGGCCTCGCAAAGGCGACGCTTGTCGTCGAGGCGGGTATTCCGAGCGGGACGTTTTCGACGGCGGACGAGGCGTTGGCTGTCAACCGCGAAGTCTTCGCCGTTCCCGGATCCGTTTTTTCGGAAACATCGCGTGGCGCGAATGCCTTGATCGCGCAAGGGGCCATGCCGGTCGTCGACGAATCCTCGTTTCGCGAGATGCTCGATCGGCTTTTCTTCGATTATGGCGGCAGGCTTTTCTCCGTCGATGATGCCTGCGGCATCGGCGGTCCGTCGCCTGCCTTTGAAGAGGGCGTGGGACCCGAAGGCGAGCTCATCCGTGCACTGCGCGCGGATCCTATGCGTTTGGAGCAGATGACGGATGCGTTCGTGGACGGCGCCGTGCCATTGTTCTCGACGACGGCCGAGCTCATGGCTTGCGTGGGCCGTTTCGAGATACAGGGCGTGGTGGAGCGGTTTCCCGATGGAAGATTCGGCGTATCGCGGTAGAGTCCTCGTTGCCATGGTATGCTTTGCGGCATGGAAAAAACAGTTGATATCATCGGTGCGGGCCTTGCGGGAAGCGAAGCGGCGTTGCAGCTTGCGGCGCGTGGCGTGAAGGTCCGCCTTTACGAAATGCGCCCCGTTTCGTCCACGGCGGTGCACCATGGCTCCGATTGCGCGGAGCTCGTCTGCTCGAATTCTTTGAAAAGCACGAAGCCCGAAAGCGCCGCAGGCATGTTGAAGGCGGAGCTTGCAGCATTGGGGTCGCAGCTGATCGAGGAGGCGTATGCGCATCGCGTCGATGCGGGAGGCGCTTTGGCGGTCGACCGGGAGGCCTTTTCCGCGGCAGTCACGCGTCGCGTGTGCGAGCATCCCCTGATCGAGTACATCGTCGAAGAGGTCCGTGAGCCTTCTTTGAGGGCCGATGCGACCATTCTCGCGACGGGTCCTTTGACTTCCGACGCTTTGGCATCGTGGATTTCCGATCGCAGCGGCGCGGATAACATGGCGTTTTACGATGCGGCCGCGCCTATCGTGATGGCTGATTCGTTGGACGAATCCGTGCTGTTCAGGCAGTCGCGCTACGAAGCCGATGCGCCGGGCGATTATTTGAATGCGCCCTTTTCGAAGGAACGCTACGATGCGTTCGTCGATGCATTGCTGTCCGCTGATCGCGTCGTGAAAAAAGAGTTCGAAACGCGCGATTTGTTCCAGGCGTGCCAGCCGATCGAGGAGATCGCCCGCAAGGGCCGCGATGCGCCCCGGTTCGGTACGTGCAAACCTGTCGGGCTGACCGATCCGGTTACGGGTCGCCGTCCGTGGGCGGCCGTGCAGCTGCGCGCGGAAAACGCCGATTTGACGGCATACAATCTGGTCGGGTTCCAGACGAATCTGACATTTCCCGAGCAGCGCAGGGTGTTCCGTATGATTCCAGGTCTCGAGCATGCGGAATTCGCCCGGTACGGCGTCATGCATCGTAATACGTTCATATGCGCCCCGAAGCTTCTGGACGCTTCGCTGCGTTTCGCTTGCGCGAGCCGTCCTGAATCTCCCGTGTACGTTGCGGGCCAGCTGGCGGGCACCGAGGGGTATTGCGAGGCGATCATGTCGGGCCTTGTGGCGGCACTTTCGGTGTTCGCGCAGGTGAAGGGGAAGGCCCTTCCCGCGATGCCGCGCTCGATGGCATTCGGTTCGCTGCTTGCCTATGCCACTGACGAGGCCACCCTGGATTACCAGCCTATGCATGTCAATTTCGGCATCATGGAGCCTCTCGAGGAGCATATCCGCAATAAGCAGCAGCGTTACGCGGCGTATGCCCGACGGGGACACGACGCGCTTCTTGGATATTGCGCATCGCTGCGCGCGCAAGGCCTTTTGTAAAGACGGGCCGTTCGATACGATTTGCGACGCGCGTACGGCTTCGGTGCGTCGTGCGATAGCGTAAGCCGTATCGAACGGCGTAAGACGGATGGGGAATATGAGAGAGCATGCCGAAGGCGCGGTGGCGGAAATCGCCCGCCGCATAGGCGATTTCGTCGTTTCGTCAGTTACGGGCGGACCCGAGGGCCCTGACGATATGCGCCCGCGCGATTGGCTGGTCGATATCCTTATCGCCCTCGCCGCGTTTTCGTTCGGATGCGCGCAGCTCGTGCTTGCGTCTACGTCGGTTCTGTATGTCGACGGGCCTTTCAGGGAAATGGCGGGGTTGGTCAATATCGTGCCGAACCGCTATGCGTATGCGGCTCTTGCATTCACCACATTGCCGCTTGTCATGCGCAGGGTCGCCCCGTGGCCGACGTTGGGAATCGTTCTGGCCTGTTTCTTCTTTTCGAGCGGCTTCATGTCGGGTTATGCTTTGACGGCGGCGGGTCCCTTGATCGCCGTTTTCACGGTCGCGTGCGAATGGGGCGGACGTCGCGGTTTGATCGCGGGAGCCGTTTCCGCCGTCGTGATGTTCGCGACGCCGACGCCGCTTCCCAGCGAAGCGCTTGCGGCCGTCCTGCGCGGCGAGAACGTGATTTTCATAGCGGCCGCTGCTTCGGCAGGGTTTGCCGTGCATACGTATCGGGCATATGTGCAAGAGACCAAGCGCCGCCTCGAGGAAGCGGAGCGCGGGCGCGAAGAGCTGGCGGCGCGCCGCGTCGCCGAAGAGCGCGTGCGTATCGCGCGTGACGTGCACGACATCACGGCCCATTCGCTTTCGGCGGTGGCCATTCAGGCCGCTGCTGCCGAACGCTTGGTCGAGCGCGATCCGGCCGCCGCCCGCGAGGCCATCGCCGATATCCGGTCCGTTTCGAAAGGCGCCCTGGACGAGATTCGCTCTATGGTGGGCGTTCTTCGAGGGGACGGTCCTGCGGCGACGGCGCCTGCGGAAGGCACCGAACGCATAGAGGATGTGGTGGCGTATCTCGAGCGCGCAGGCCTTGTCGTGCAGTGTTCGTTGCGCGGTTACGATAAGGAGCGCGTTCCTGCCTTCGTTGACATGGCTCTGTTCTCCCTCATTCGCGAAGCGGCTACGAATACGGTGAGGCATGCGCGTGCCTCTCGCGTCGAAATCGTGCTCATATCGACGTCCAAGACGGCGTCGCTTTCGTTTTCCGACGACGGCGTCGGTCTTTCTTCCTCCGATCGTCGTGAAGCGGACGGCCACGGGTTGCAGGGGATGGCCGAGCGCATCGGCGCGCTCGGAGGGACGTTCGGCGTGCGCGGAGAGAACGGATGCGTGCTGACGGCGGATATACCTTTGGAGGGATTTCATGATGGCAGTCGACAGGGCTGATGCGCGCAGGCGCATTCGTGTCGCGATCGCGGACGACCAGGCGCTGGTGCGCAAGGGGTTTCGTTTGATTCTTTCGTCGTTTCCCGACATCGAAGTGGTAGGAGAGGCGGTGGACGGCTCCGATGCGGTAGCGCTCGCCCGTCGCATGCGTCCCGATGTGCTGCTCATGGATATCCGCATGCCGCGCAAAAACGGTATCGAAGCCACGCGCGCGCTCGCCGAAGACTCCCTGACGTCGCATGTCGCGGTGCTCATCCTGACTACGTTCGATATCGACGAGTACGTATACGACGCTTTGGCCGCGGGTGCCAGCGGGTTTTTGCTCAAAGACGTTGATCCCGATGAGCTCGCGCGCGCCGTGCGAGTGGTTTCGCAGGGCGATGCCCTGATCGAGCCGTCCATTACGCGCCGCTTGGTGGAGACGTATGCGGCATCGAGACGCAAGACGCGCTTCGACGGGTCGTCGGCCGAGGGTCTCACCGAGCGTGAACGTGAGATATTGAGCCTGGTTGGTCGGGGGATGAGCAATGACGAAATCGCTTCCGATCTCGTCATATCTCCAGCCACGGTGCGCACGCACGTGGGACGCATCATGGCCAAGCTCGATGCGCACGATCGTGCGCAGCTGGTGGTCGCCGCATATGAAAGCGGCCTGGTCAAGCCCGGCATGTAAGACGGGTGCGCGCTCTTTGGATGAATGGAGGAATTCGTGCGCGTTTATCCGGGCGCACGGCGTTCGGCTATACAATGGGCGCGCTGAATATGCGTTCGAAAGGGGTTCGATAAGTGGCAAGCGATTCCATCGTGATCAAAGGCGCGCGCGAGCATAACCTCAAAAACGTGAGCGTCACCATACCGCGCGACAAGCTCGTGGTCATCACGGGTCTTTCGGGAAGTGGAAAATCGAGCCTGGCATTCGACACCATCTACGCCGAAGGGCAGAGGCGCTACGTCGAGAGCCTTTCTGCGTATGCTCGTCAGTTCTTGGGGCAGATGAACAAGCCCGACCTCGACAGCATCGACGGATTGTCGCCGGCGGTCGCGATCGATCAGAAAACCACGTCGAAAAATCCTCGTTCGACCGTCGGCACCACGACGGAGATCTATGATTATCTGCGCCTGCTCTATGCTCGCGTGGGCGTCGCCCATTGCCCCGAATGCGGCCGCGAAATCAAAAAACGCACGACCGACCAGGTCACCGACGAAATCGTGGCGCTGGGGGAGGGCAAGCGCGCATTGATCCTCGCCCCGGTGGTGGCGGGCCGCAAGGGCGAGCATGCGAAAATACTCGCCGACTTGCAAAAAGAAGGCTTTTCGCGCGTGCGCATCGACGGCGAGGTTCGCAGGCTCGACGGCGAGCCGATGAAGCTCGATAAGAAATTCAAGCATTCGATCGACGTGGTGGTCGATCGCGTGGTTTTGAAAAGCTCGGCGCTCGGCCGCATCGCCGAATCGGTCGAAACGGCCACCAAGCTGGCATCGGGCCGCGTCATCGTCCATATCGTGGACGAAGAGCCCGCAGCGTCTTCGGAGCGCAAAGGCGTGTCGTCGGGGTTCGCGGGCGTTTCGTCGGCGGACCATCTGTTCTCGCTCGCACTGGCATGCCCCGAGCACGGGCACTCCATGGACGAATTGCAGCCTCGCGATTTCAGCTTCAACGCGCCGTACGGCGCGTGCCCCGATTGCGCGGGACTGGGAAGCCGCGAAGAAGTCGATCCCGGATTGCTCGTTCCCGATCCGTCTCTTTCATTGAACGAAGGGGTCATCGTGCCGTTTGCGACGGGAAATTACTACCCTCAGGTCTTGCGCGCCGTATGCCGCCATATGGGTTTCGATCCGGCAACGCCGTGGGAGGACCTTCCCGCAAAGGTCCAGGATGCGTTGCTGTTCGGCATCGAGGGCGAGAAAGTGCGCGTCGATTACGTGACGGTCGACGGCCGCGAAACCTATTGGAATATCGATTGGGAGGGTGCTTGCGCAGCCGTGCTCGGCCGCTATAAGGATTCCCAATCGGATTCGCAGCGCGAGAAATACGGTAAGTATTTCGCCACCATCCCGTGTGCGGCTTGCGGGGGAAAACGCCTGCGTCCCGAAATACTCGCGGTCACCGTCGGCGGGAAGAACATCCACGAAGTATGCGAGATGGCCGCCGTCGATTCGCTGGCGTTCTTCGACGCGTTGCGCCTATCCGATCGCGATGCGGCCATCGGCGCCGCTATCGTCAAAGAAATCAAGGCGCGTTTGAAATTCCTCGTCGATGTAGGGCTCGACTACCTGACGCTCGACCGCGCGACCGCCAGCCTATCGGGCGGCGAGGCCCAGCGCATCCGTTTGGCCACGCAGATAGGCGCAGGCCTTATGGGCGTGCTCTACATTCTCGACGAGCCTTCTATCGGTTTGCATCAACGCGACAACGAACGCCTGATCGCTACGCTCGAGCATCTGCGTGATCTGGGCAATACGGTGATCGTGGTCGAACACGACGAAGATACCATCAGGCATGCCGACTACGTGATCGACATGGGCCCTGGAGCGGGCGAGCGCGGCGGTTCCGTGGTCGCCTGCGGCACCCCTGAGGAAGTGGCGGCTTCATCGGGCGGCTATACTGCCGACTACCTTTCGGGGCGCCGCCGCATCGAAATCCCTGCGCATCGCCGCACGCCTCGTCGCGGCTCCATACGGTTGTCGGGCGCTCGGGAGAACAATCTCAAAAACGTTTCGATCGATATCGAGATAGGCACGTTGACGGTAGTGACGGGCGTTTCGGGTTCGGGCAAAAGCTCGCTTATCACCGACACCCTCGCTCCTGCCTTGGCCAATCGGATCAACCGGGCCCATCATCGCACCGGCGCGTATCGGAAGCTGTCGGGATACGAGGCCCTCGACAAGATCATCGATATCGACCAAAGCCCCATCGGCCGCACTCCTCGCTCGAATCCCGCCACGTATATCGGATTGTGGGACGATATACGCGCCCTGTTCGCGAGCACGCAAGAGGCCAAGGCGCGCGGCTATGCGCCCGGTCGCTTCAGCTTCAATGTGAGCGGCGGCCGATGCGAAGCCTGCAAGGGCGATGGGCAGATTAAGATAGAAATGCATTTTCTTCCCGATGTCTACGTTCCGTGCGAGGTCTGTGGAGGAAAGCGCTACAACCGCGAAACCCTGCAGGTTACCTATCGCGGGAAAAACGTGTACGACGTGCTCGATATGACGGTCGAAGAAGCGCTCGAGTTCTTCAAGAACATCCCCGCTTTGGCGCGCAAGCTCCAGACGCTGCATGACGTCGGCCTCGGGTATATCCGTCTCGGCCAGCCCGCCACCACGCTGTCGGGCGGAGAGGCCCAGCGTGTGAAGCTTGCAAGCGAGCTGCAGCGCCGTCAAACCGGAAAGACGCTCTATATTCTCGACGAGCCTACCACGGGTCTTCACATGGAAGACGTCCGCCAGCTGCTCGAAGTGCTGCAGCGCTTGGTCGACAAGGGCAATACCGTGCTTGTCATCGAGCATAATCTCGATGTCATCAAGTGCGCAGATCGCATTATCGACATGGGGCCCGAAGGCGGTGCTCGCGGTGGAACCGTGGTGGCTTCCGGCACGCCCGAGTTCGTGGCTTCCGTCCCCGAGAGCCATACGGGCAGGTTCCTGCGCGACATACTCGGCGACGCTCGATAGGCCCGCTTCGATCGATGATGAAGAGCGGACTATTGGCACAGGCGGAGGAAGTCGAGGAGAGCGCGCCGCGCGAGCGAGAGCGCGACGATGCGCGATGCACGGGCGCGCAAGAGTCGTTTTCCTGCTCGGAGGAGGCGGCGCGTCTGCTCGACGCGAAAGACAGGGCTTCTACGGCCGATCGGCAACGTCGGCGCGAGCGTGTGGCGCTCGGCGTGTTCGCCGCGCTCGTGCTTGCCGGCTTCATCGTGCTGACTTCGTACATATCGCACGCGGGCCACGGTTTGAACGTAGCGGCCACGAGTATCGACGACATGGCGGGCGACATGGCCGGTTACGACGTCGTATTGTTCGAGGGGACGGTCGTCTCGGAGCCGTCATCGACCGCGTCGGTCGAAGAATCCCCCGATACTTTCGACGAGGCTTTCGACGGACGATATCAGGACGGTTCCGTCGAAGACGGGCATTTTTCCGACGATGGGCAGACGCGGGACGATAGCGTCTTTCGCTCCGGCGGCGATGAGGACGATTGCGCGGCCGACGGCGCGATATCGATCGACGAAGCGCGCGATGCGTACGAGTCGAAGGAGGCCTCGGTCATCGAGATCGATTCATCGAGCATACGAGATTACGCGAGCGGCCGCATCCTTATGAAGGACGGCCACACGTACGGCGTCTTCAGCTTGACTCCCGATCTGCTTTCTTCGTATGCGATGCCGCGCGTCACGACCACGAAGACCACGACCACCACGACGACGGACGCATCGGGCGTTCGCGTGGAGTCCGTAAGCGAGAAGGAAACGCGCGAGGGCAATCCGTATGGCAGCGTGTCCGAATTGTTCGCCGCGTTCGATCCGTCGCTCGTCGATCCTTCGCTTCGGGATCGCATCGAGGCCATCCTCGATCGGTTCGAGGCGGCGGGCTGCGATACCGTCGTGGCGCTCACGTCCGATCCGCGCCCGTTTTCGGGCATGCGCGGCATAGACGCGGTGATCACGTTCAAAGAGCGCGACCGGTTCCCTATGAGCGAGGTCATCGATGGGACGCTGTATTTCGATGCTCCCGAGCGCGGCAGCGTCGGCGTGTTGATGGTGGCTCCCGGCAACGTTGCTTCGACGAAGGTCCTCGCGCCTCGCACTCGTTAGTGCGCCGTTATCTCCGATGCGCCTCGATCGGCTGCGCTCAAGGCGGCCGCGTCGTCGCCTTGAGCGGCTTCGAACGTTTCTGTTGCCGTCGCGTATCTTCCTGCATGTCAGCCTTCCTGCGTCGCGCCGCGATGGTACCATGGTGCGTCTACAACCACGTCGGGAGGAGTTCTATGGGCATCGCGGAGGGTTTTGCGGCTCCGTCGCTGCATGCGCGTTTGTCGGCGCAGTGCGACGACACGGCGCGCCGTCTCGGGGCCACGGCGCGCGGTACGTGTCCTGTGGACATGACACGCGCGTTGGCGGAAGTGGCGCATGCGCAAAGCTGCGGCAAATGCGTGCCGTGTCGCATCGGCCTTGCGAGCGTTTCGCATATGTTGGAGGAGATCATCGACGGCAAAGCGGAGCCCGATGCGCCGTCGCGTCTCGGCGCTTTGGCCGAGCACATCAGGGATACCTCCGACTGCGCTATCGGATACCAGGCGGCCGAACAGGTGCTCATGAGCCTGGCTGCGTTTCGCGACGATTTCGAACAGCATATGCGCCATGGAAGCTGTCTTCGCAGCTCGTCGCAGGGCGTTCCGTGCGTCGTGTCCTGTCCCGCCCAGGTGGATGTGCCTGGCTATATCGCGCTGACCGCCGCAGGACGCTATGACGATGCGGTCGAGCTTATCCGCAAAGACAATCCGTTTCCTTCGGCGTGCGCCTACGTATGCGAGCATCCGTGCGAGCAGACGTGCCGTCGCGCGTTGGTGGACGATGCGATCAATATACGGGGGCTGAAGCGATACGCGGTCGATCATGCCGCGCCGTCCCGAGCCGTGTCGCGTCTCGACGCCACGGGAAAGCGCGTGGCCGTGGTGGGCGCGGGACCTTCGGGATTGTCGGCGGCCTATTATCTCGCGCGTCTCGGCCACGACGTCGTCGTCTACGAGAAGCGCGCGCAATCGGGCGGCATGCTGCGTTACGGCATACCGAGCTATCGCTTTCCGCGTGAGGTGCTCGATGCCGAAATCGCCTCGATCGAGGCGGCCGGCGTGCGCATCCGCTGCGGCGTCGATGTGGCGGATGCCGCGGCCGTCGAGCGTCTGCGCGCCGAATACGATGCCGTGTATGTCGCCATCGGCGCCCACGGCGATAAAAAGGCCGGCATCGAAGGCGAGGATGCCGCAGGCGTCGTGTCCGCCGTCTCTTTGCTGCGCGGCATAGGCGATGGCGTCATGCCCGATTGGCGAGGCCGGGACGTCTGCGTCGTCGGGGGCGGCAATGTGGCGATGGACGCCGCGCGCACGGCGGTCCGCTTGGGCGCGGCGCACGTCACTGTGGCGTATCGCCGTCGCATCGCCGACATGACGGCCCTTCCCGAAGAAATCGAGGGGGCCATCGCCGACGGATGCCGTATCGCCGATCTGATGGCTCCCGTGCGCATCGTGCGCGATGCTGCGGGATCGGTGTGCGCCTTGGAGTTGCAGCCGCAGGTGACAGGTCCGGTGCGCGGCGGCAGGCCCGCTCCTGTGAAGGCCGATCGTCCGCTTGTCGGCGTGCCGTGCTCCATCGTCGTGATGGCGATCGGGCAAGAGGTGCAATCCGGGCCGTTTTCCGAAGCGGGGCTCGCCTGCGATCGCAAGACGCTGACGGTCGACGACCGTTTGCGCTGCATCGGCATCGACGGCGTGTATGCCGGAGGCGACTGCATGCGCGGCCCCGCGAGCGCTATCGCGGCTATCGCGGACGGCAAGCGCGCCGCCCGCAGCATCGATGAAGACCTCGGATATCGCCGCCGCCTTTTCCTGGATATGACGCTTCCTCCGGTGCGCCTCGACGATCGGGCTCCGTGGGGCAGGGCCGTGCTCGCCGAACGCGCGCCTGAGCAGCGCCGCCATGATTTCGAGTTGATCGAGCACGGCTTCTCTCATCAGGAGATGCGCCAGGAAGCCGCGCGCTGCTTGAATTGCGACCATTTCGGATGCGGCATTCTGCACAAGGAAGGAAGAATGGCATGGTAGATACGGCTTGCAAGCCAGCGGCGGGCGTCGAGCGCGTTCGCGTGACGATAGACGGCATCGAGACGACGGTCGCGCACGGCTCCACCATTCTGGATGCGGCCCGTGCCGCCGGGGTCGAGATTCCGACGTTGTGCTATCTGCGCGAGATCAACGAAATAGGCGCCTGCCGCATATGCGTGGTCGAAGTCGAGGGCGTTTCGCATTTGGTCGCCGCATGCAACAGCCCGGTGAGCGACGGCATGACGGTTCGAACCGACACGCAGCGCGTGCGCTCGGCGAGGCGCACGAATCTTCAGTTGATCCTCTCGCGCCACGACCGCCGCTGCCCGACGTGCTTTCGTAACGGGACGTGTCTCTTGCAATCGTTGGCCGACCGTATGGCCATCCATGACGTGCCGTTTCCAACGCGGTTCGACACGACGCCCGTCGATAAACGATTCCCGTTGGTCAAAGAACCCGCCAAGTGCATATCGTGCTTGCGATGCGTTTCGGTTTGCGAGAAGCGCCAGGCGCTTTCGGTGTGGGCGCTCGTCGATTCCGGTTCGCGCAGCCGCGTCGATGCGGTGGCGAAAGACCGGTGTTCGTATTGCGGGCAATGCATCACGCATTGCCCGACGGGCGCCTTGCATGAGCGTAGCGACATCGTGCGCGTCTTCGACGCTCTCGAAGACGACGAGATGATAACGATAGCCCAGATAGCCCCTTCGGTGCGCACGTCGTGGCACGAGGGGCTCGGACTGGACGCGCGCGACGCTACGACGGGCCGCTTGACGGCTGCCGTGCGCAAGCTCGGGTTCGATTACGTGTTCGACACCGACTTCGCAGCCGACATGACCATTATGGAGGAGGGAAGCGAGCTTTTGCATCGCTTCGATTCGGGAGCGTCGGGTCCCATGTTCACGTCGTGCTGTCCCGGTTGGGTGCGTTTTCTCAAAGCGCGCTATCCGCATATGGTTCCCTTGCTGTCGACGACGAAGTCGCCCCAGCAGATCTTCGGCGCGTTGGCGAAAACCTACTACGCCGAGCTTCTCGGCGTCGATCCGTCCAAGCTGTTCGTGGCGGCGTATATGCCGTGCATCGCGAAGAAGGCCGAATGCGCTTACCCCGGGCATGCCGTCACCGACGCCGGTTTCGACGTCGACGCGGTGCTGACGGTGCGCGAATTGCAGCGACAGATCAAATCGCGCTTCGTCAATGTCGGCCTGCTCGAAGAAGAGGAGTTCGACGCGCCTTTGGGCACGGCATCGGGCGCGGGCCATATCTTCGGCGTGACGGGCGGCGTCATGGAGGCGGCGTTGCGTTCGGCGTGTTTTCTGGCAACGGGAGAAAACCCCGACCCCGATGCCTTTTCCGAAGTGCGCTACGACGGCATCGACAAGGGCTGGCGCGAGCAGACGTTCTCGTTTGCGGGACGAACGTTGCGCGTCGCGACGGCAAGCGGGCTGGCGAATGCCGATGCGTTGTGCGCGGCTATCGACGCCGGGGAGGCGCACTACGATTTTGTGGAGGTCATGGCGTGTCCCGGCGGTTGTGTCGGCGGCGGCGGCCAGCCGGTGTGCGAAGGCGTGGAGCGAGCGGCTTCGCGCGGTATGCGATTGCGCGCCATCGACGCCTGCTCGCCTTTGCGCTTCAGCCATGAGAATCCTGCGGTGCAGGCTTGCTACGACGATTTTTTGGGCGCGCCGCTGTCGGATAAGGCGGAACGCCTTTTGCACGGCAGCCACGATGCCTGGTCGATGCCATGCTTCGTCGGTGTCGACGGGCCTGTCGACACCGCGCGCCGATAGGGCGCGCGGCGAAAAATGCCGCCCTGTTCGCACGGGCGGCATTTTCGTATCGACGGGCTGTTTTCGAGCGGCGTGTTTAGACGATGCCTTGGGCCATCATGGCATCGGCGAGCTTCGTGAACCCTGCGATGTTCGCCCCTACGACGTAATTGCCGGGATGCCCCACTTCCGCCGCGGCGTTCGCCGCCGCATGGTAGATATCGACCATGATGCCGTTGAGCTTGGCGTCGACTTCGTCGAACGTCCAGGACAGACGTTCGGAGTTCTGGCTCATCTCGAGGCCCGACGTGGCGACGCCGCCCGCATTGGATGCCTTGCCGGGGAAGAATGCGACGCCCGCCTGCTGGAGGTATGCGGTCGCATCGAGGGTGGTGGGCATGTTCGCGCCCTCGGCGACGACGGCGCAGCCGTTGGCGACGAGAGCTTTGGCGTCGTCGATGAGCAGCTCGTTTTGCGTGGCGCACGGCAAAGCGATGTCGCACGGGATGCTCCAGACGCCGCGTCCGTCATGATACGTCGCGCCGGATACGCGCTCGGCGTATGCCGAGATGCGGCCGCGTTCCACTTCCTTGATCTGCTTGACGACGGCGAGATCGATGCCTGCGGGGTCGTGCACCCATCCCGTGGAGTCGCTCATCGTGACGACGCGCGCTTTGAGCTGGATGGCTTTTTCGGCGGCATAGATGGCCACGTTGCCTGCTCCCGATATGCAGACGGTCTTGCCTTCGAGGGCGTCGCCCTTTTGGGCGAGCAGCTCTTGGACCAGGTAGACGAGTCCGTATCCTGTCGCCTGGGTGCGTCCGAGCGATCCGCCGAACGAAAGCCCCTTGCCCGTGAGCACGCCCGTCCATTCGTTGCGCAGGCGCTTGTACTGGCCGAACATATAGCCGACCTCGCGCCCGCCTACGCCGATATCACCCGCGGGAACGTCGGTGTCGGCTCCGATATGGCGGGAAAGCTCGGTCATGAAGCTTTGGCAGAAACGCATGACTTCGCCGTCCGATTTCCCCTTGGGGTCGAAGTCGGCGCCGCCTTTGCCCCCTCCCATCGGAAGGGTGGTGAGGCTGTTTTTGAAGCACTGTTCGAATCCGAGGAACTTGACGATCGACAGATTGACGGAAGGATGGAATCGCACGCCGCCTTTGTAGGGGCCCAAAGCGCTGTTGTACTGCACGCGGTAGCCGCGGTTCACCCGTACCGTGCCTGCGTCGTCGACCCAGGGGACGCGGAACATGACCACGCGCTCCGGTTCGACCAGACGCTCGAGGAGGCCTGCTCGCTCGTATTCGGGGTGCGCCGCCAAGGCGGGTTCGATGGACGTGAGAACTTCGGTGACGGCCTGGATGAATTCGGGCTCGTGGGCGTTTTTCGCCTTGACCTCTTCGATGACGCGCTGTGCGTAGGACATGGCTTCCTCCTGCGTGTGTATGCGGATGCGCCGCCGCGAATCGGAACGCGACGGCCCTCGTGACGGATTCCAAGCCTAAGCGCTGTATGTTTCTTCCCTGTTACGGCCGTCTTGCGTGTCGGTGAACCCCGTCCGTTATTCGACGGATGCCGTTCTTGCGCGGCGAACGTGGCGATTCGATAACGCTTGTCGCGCTCGCCGATCGCTTTGCGCTACCATGAAACAATCTGTTTGCGCCCGTCGTGGGCGATTCGATGCGCATCTGCGCAGAATGCGGCGGTGTTTTCCATGGTCGATACGAATAGGAACGATATCAAACGCTCGGTGACGCTGATCGCCTGCGCGGCGGGTTTCGCGTTTCTCGCGGCGCTCGGCGTGATGTACTCTCAGCAGTTGTTCGCGGCGCTCGGCGCGGTTTGGGCGGCGGCGTTTCCGCTGATGCTCGGCTGTATCATCGCGTTTTTGATTAACCTGGTCATGGGTCGCTTGGAACGCGTGTACTTTCCTTCGGCGCGCAGCGGCGTTCTCGCCGCATCGAGACGCCCTGTGTGTCTTATCGCTTCGTTCGCCGTCATAGCCGCGGTGGTCGCGGTCATCGTGAATCTGGTGCTTCCCGAGCTCAAG
Source organism: Slackia sp. (assembly GCA_030527325.1). Lineage (GTDB taxonomy): Bacteria > Actinomycetota > Coriobacteriia > Coriobacteriales > Eggerthellaceae > Slackia. The sequence continues at coordinate 117,840 of JAUNBA010000001.1, read as the reverse complement.
GCCTCGGCGGGCGTCATCAAGCAGGGCGTTTTGATGGTCGCGGGCGATATGTACGGGTGGGCACAGGCGAATGTCGACCTGGTGGCCTCGGCGTTCGGCGCGGCGAATATCGAGGAAATCGAGACCGCGTTCACCGATTTCGTGACGAGCGTTTCCAACGGCGATTCGGCCGGGTTCGTTTCGGTCGTCGAATCGGTCTTTTCCACGGCGGGTTCCATCGTGCATAACGTCTTCGCGTTTATCGTCGCCCTGGTGTTTTCCCTGTATCTGCTTCTCGACAAAGAGCGTGTTCTCAAGGGAATCGATACGTTGGTCGAGCTGTTCGTCCCTGTGCGCTTCGCGCAATCGCTGCGCCATGCGGGCCATGTGGTGAATCAGTCGTTTTCGCGTTTTATCACGGGGCAGTGCATCGAAGCGGTCATCTTGGGCACGTTGTGCGCTATCGGCATGGCGTTGTTCGGCATGCCGTACGCCGTCGCGATCGGCGCGTGCGTGGGCCTGACCGCGTTGGTCCCCGTCTTCGGCGCGTGGCTCGGCGGCATTATCGGCGTTTTGATGATTATGACGGTCGATCCTATGCAGGCGGTCTGGTTCGTGGTGTTTCTCGTGGTGCTGCAGCAGCTTGAAACTCATTTGATCTATCCTAACGTGGTGGGCGCCTCGGTCGGTCTTCCCGGCATCTGGGTTTTCGCGGGCGTTTTGGTGGGCGGCGCGTTGTTCGGCGTCGTGGGCATGTTCGTGGGCGTTCCCACGCTGGCGACGATCAGGGCACTCGCCATGGATCGTGCGGCGAAAGTGCGCGCCCGCCGCGCGCAGCAAGCCCGTGCGCGCGATGACGAGCGGCTGCTCTCGGATTCGCCGGAGGGCCAAGCGTAGCGCCGGCTTTACGGGTCGCGAGCGCAAGGCGGCAACCGCGGCGGCATCCGTCGGGCGTTGTGCGCTCGAAGCCGTGCAAAGAAATCGAAAAGCGTCGTTCGCGGCGCTTTTTTCATGCGCTTGAACTATCTTTCCCTCTTCTTTCGCATGCGTCTCGCACGGCTTTGACGCGCGATTTCTAATCTTGATTCGTGCCTCCGACCCGATCGAAGGCATGCGGGCTTTCTGCGTGAGCGAATGCGCTCGAGTCCGTCACGAGGGCAAGAGAACCGATAGGAACGAAGAACATGGACAATCATCAGATCTCCCGTCGCCATTTCATCAAGGGGAGCGCCTCGCTTGCGGCCTTGGGCGCGATCGCCGCTTTGACGGGCTGTACGGCCGGAGGATCGGGCGCCGCCGCCGGCGCAGATTCGAGCGATGCGCAGGGCGCCTCGAAAGACGCGGGCGACCCGATCACCATGGTGTGGCTGCCCGATAATTCGGCGTCCGACCTTACCGCTTCCCGCGAGGCGATCGGCGCCGCCATCACGGCCGCCTGCGGCCGTTCGGCGAATCTCATGACGACGACCGATTACAACGTGGCCATCGAGGCCATCGTATCGGGCAATGCCCAGATGGCGCTTCTCGGCGCCGAAGGCTACGTGCAGGCGAATAAGAAAAACGACGCCGTGCAGGCCGCTTTCACCAACAGCGACGACGAGGGCGGCCTTGAGGGGGCGTGCTATTACAGCCGCATTTGCGTGCGCAAAGAAGACGCCGAGCTTTACAAAGACGGGTCGGGCTACTCTTTGTCCGCGCTCAAGGGGAAAAGCTTCTCGTTCGTGACGGCGACCTCCACATCGGGCTTCAAGGTTCCTTCTTCGGCTATCGTGGGCGAATTCGGATTGGAGAGCTCCGACGAGCTGCTCGAGGGCGGCTCGTTTTTCAGCGAAGTTCTTTTCGGCAACTCCCATGCCGGTTCGTGCGTCAACCTTTTGAACGGGGACGTGGATGCCGCGGCCTTCGACGACGTCGACGTCGATATGTATCTCGAGCTGGTCGAAGGCGAGGCGAATGCCGTCGGTTCCGTGTACCGGGCGAAAGACGACGCCGAAGCGCCTATGGATTCTGTGCGCGGCAAGGAGTTCGTCATCATTCAGGTCACGCCGGTGCTCAATGCGCCGTTCTGCTTCAATAACGACGCCATTTCCGAAGAGGATCGAACGAAGATCACCGACTATTTCTGCTCGGACAAGGTGGCCGACGATAGCGAGATCTTCATCGACCCCGATGACGAGAGCAAATCGAGCATTTTCGAGAAGGCTTCCGAGAAAACCTGTTTCGTCAAGGTGGACGATGCATGGTACGAGCCTATTCGCGCCTTGGGCGAAAACGCGTAAATCTGCCGGGTGAAGCGACGGGCCGGGGGACTCCCGGCCCGTCTTGTTCTTGATAGGAGCACATATGCAAGACGACGATACGCTTCTTCGGGTGGAGTCGCTTTCCAAATGCTATGAAAACGGCGTGTTCGCGCTTTCCGACGTTTCGCTCGACGTGCATCCCGGGGAGTTGGTGACCGTTATCGGGCCGTCGGGTGCAGGCAAATCGACTTTGCTGCGTTGCGTGAACAGATTGATCGAGCCGAGCGATGGCAGCGTCGTATTCGACGGACGCGAGATGACGTCTTTGGACAAGCGCGGCCTGCGCGCGGCGCGCCGCCGCATCAGCATGATCTTTCAGCATTACAACCTGGTGCAGCGCTTGACCGCCATAGAAAACGTTTTGCACGGATGCCTCGGGGCTAAATCGAGCATCGCAGGCGCGCTGGGGGTGTACACGGAAGACGAGAAGCGCCGCGCTTTCTCGGCGCTTGAACAGGTGGGCATGGAGGAGTTCGCCTACAAGCGCGTCGACCGGCTGTCGGGCGGGCAGAAGCAGCGCGTCGGCATCGCTCGCGCGCTCGTGCAGGAGCCGCTGCTCATTCTCGCCGACGAGCCTATCGCGAGCCTCGATCCGAAATCGTCTCGCGCGGTCATGGAGCGCCTGCGTTGGGCGGCCGACGAACTCGGCATCGCCTGCCTTGTCAATCTGCACCAGGTGGATTACGCCCTCGAGTTCTCCGATCGCATCGTGGGCCTTTCGAAGGGGCGCAAGGTGTTCGAGGGCGTTCCTGGCGAGACGACCGAAGAGGCCGTGCGGGCGGTATACGGCGCCGCCGACGCGTCCGAGACGCTCGCCGACGCGGCCGACGGAACGTCTTCGCCCCGGCTTTCCGTCGTGCGGCGGCATCGTGAGAGCGGGGCTGCGTAATGGAGCGAAGCCGCGCGTTTTTCAGGAAGAAGACCTGCGTCCTTGCGGGCATGGCCGCGGCGTTTCTCGTCGTCAACGCGGTTGCGGCCGTATACGTCGGATTCGATTTCGGCGAGGCGGCGGCGGAGGTGCCTGCCGGCGTGGCGTGGCTGCTGGTCGAATTCGTTCCGACGGTCGATTCGCTCGGCAAACTCGATACTATCGCGTCTGCGCTCGCATCGACGGTGCTCGTATCGGTTGCATCGAGCTGCATCGCCGCGGTATTCGCTTTCGTATTGGCGGTGTTGGGCAGCAAGACGGTGGGACGCGGCGGTCTGTCGGCGCTTATTGCGCGGGCGGTCGCTTCGGTATTCCGCAATATTCCTGTCGTCGCATGGGCGCTCATCTTGCTGTTCTCGTTCAAGCAAAGCGAGTTCACGGGGTTTCTGGCGTTGTTTTTAACCACCTTCGGATATTTGACGCGCTGTTTTCTGGAAACCGTCGATGAAATGGACACGGGTCCTATCGAGGCGTTGCGCGCGACGGGCGCAACCTATGCGCAGATCGTGGCGCAAGCCGTCGTGCCCATGACCGCGACATCGCTTCTAAGCTGGATTTTGTACATGATCGAGAACAACGTGCGCGATGCGACGCTGGTGGGTATTCTCACGGGCACAGGCATCGGCTTCGTGTTCGACCTGTACTACAAAAGCTTTCGTTACGACATCGCGGGCCTGACGATCCTGTCGATCGTCATCGTCGTCATTGCGTGCGAGCTTACGTCGAATTACGTGAGGAGGAAGGTTCTGTGATGTGTCGAAAACCCCCGAGCGAGCCTGCCGTGCGTGGCGCGCGCCTGTCGAAGACGGGGAAGGTGCGCGTTCATGTGATCGACGGACCGAACGGCGCGCTTTTGACGGTCGTCGGCGTTTTGGCGCTCGTATCCGCGATCGCCATGGTCACGATGGATTACGGCAAAGTCGACTTTTTTCAGGCATGTGCCGACGCGGCGGTGGATTTCGGCCAGATGATGCTCGCTCCGGGTCTTGCGGGCCATTTCACCTTGTTCGAAGTGCTGGAAGGGCTGTTCGTTTCTCTTGCGCTGGCGGCGCTTACTACATTCATCGGCGCGCTTATCGCGTTTTTCACGGGTTTGTTCGCTGCGGGCAATCTTTCGAATCGTCGGGTGGCGCTTGTCATCAAGGTGCTGATGTCGGTTTTTCGAGCCGTGCCGACGATTCTGTGGGTTCTTGTGTTTTCCGTGGCTATCGGATTGGGACCCGAAGCGGCGGTGACGGGCCTGCTGTTTCATAGCGTGGCGTATTTGACCAAAGCGTATTCCGAGGCATTCGAAGAAATCGACCCCGGAGTGCTCGAAGCGTTGCGCGCGAGCGGTGCCCGTTGGTGGCAGATCGTGTTTCGCGCGGTAGTCCCCGCTACATCCGCCGAGTTGCTGTCGTGGACGTTCATCAGGTTCGAGATGAATTTCGTCAATGCGGTCGCGGTCGGCGCCGTGGCGGGAGCGGGCGGCATAGGCTATCAGCTTTTCTTGGCGGGCAGTTTCTATTTGAATATCCACGAGGTCGGTCTGATCGTGTATCTGTGCCTTGCGGTGGCTATCGTGCTCGAGGTGGCGGCGACGATGTTGCGCAAGCATTACATCGGACGTCGATGAGGCATCGCGCGCAGGAGAAGATGAAGGAAAAAGAGGGGGCGCGGCTCGTGAAAGCCACGCCCCCTGCACGCATCCGTGCGTGACGGGATTAATAGCGAGTCGGGGCGAGCAGCACCTTGCCCGTTCCGCGATAGACGTTGACCAGGCCTTCGCCCGATGCGGCCGATCCGACGAGCGACTTGCCGCTTCGCTCGACGGTGAAATTGAGCGATCCGCTCCATGCGAGCGCCATGTTGCCGTCGATCTTGAGCTCGTCGTTGTCCAGCGTTACTTCGATGAGCTCCTCTTTGGGGCACGGGGATTCCAGGCAGAGCGCGCCGTACCCCTGAATACCCAGGTTGAACAGGCCTTCGTTGCCTGCGACGGCGGACGAGATGTTGCTGCGCATGACCGCTTTGTGCTGCAGGCTGGAATAGCAGGCCAAAAACAGGCCGTCATCGAGCACGATAGAATTTCCCCAGTCGGCTACGTCGAGGACGATGATGTAGCGAAACGTCGGCTCGAGAACGAGCATGCCCGTGCCGTTGTATTCGGGCTTGATGGCCGACTCGTTGGTGGCGGCGCCGCGCAGCGCTTTTCCGAACAGGTCGCCGACCCCTTTGACGCCGGTCGTGCAGTTCACCTGTCCGACGGACCACTGCATGGCTCCTGCTTGCACGGTGATGGGCGCCTGGCTCAGGTCGCACAGGACCTGGCGGCGGCGTACGTTCATTTCGCTCGCGAAATACGCCGTGGCCGCGGAAGCGGGGGTGACGCTTAGGTCGCGCTTCCATTCGATGACCTTGAATGCGCCGAATTCGGTGAGCACATTGACGTCGTCGTTGTCGGTGAAATTGGAAATCTGGTACATGGCGCTCCTCAAACGAAACGATGCGGCGAAACGGTATCGTTTCGGATACGCGTTTCATTGTCGGCAGCAGCATAGCACGTCGCTTGGTACGATACGGCAGTAGAGGTGTTTTTACCGGTTCTTCGTGCGATGCGCGGCGCCGTGGTATGGTGCATGCTCGATTCGGCCCTGTGCATGAGGCAGGGGTTTTCCGAGCGAAGAATCGTCATATGTGCGGAAAGGTCTGATAATGGCTGTTTTATTCGTCGTCGTGGCGGTCGTGGGGCTGCTGTCGTGGGGCATCGTGAAAAGCGACGAGCTGTCCGGCTTAGGGCGCAATGTGCGTATGGGGTCGTTGCGCCATCCTCACGGGCGCTTGGTGGCGGTCCACGGCGAGCGCATCGCCGATGACGCGCGCTACGTCGATCGCGTGCTCAGGCGCGTTCCCGTGGTCACGTCGCTTATCGCGCTCGTCGCGGCGGTGGCGGGTCTTGCGATGGAGGCGAACGGCATGCGCGCAGGCGTCGTGCTCGTCGATCTCATGATGTCGGGAGTCGTCGTCGTGTTGTTCGCGGGCGAGTGCATACTCAGGCTTCCGAAGGAATCGCAGAAGTTTTCCGTGTTCGTCGCGGTTTCGTTCGCGGGCTTGCTGCTCGCTACGGCGTGCGACATGGGCGCTTTGGCATTGGGCGCCGGCGCCGAGGGCTTCATCGTGATCGCGTCGCGTACGGTCTCAAGTGTCGCGGGCTGCGCGCTCGGCTGCGCATTGGCTGCGGCTGCCGTGCGTGAGCAGGCCCGTTTCGAGCGCCGGTTCGAAGACGGCTACGAAAGCGCGATAGCCGTCTCCCCGCGCAGCGCGGCATACAAGGCGTATCGCGGCCTCGCCGTGGGTAAAAAGGCGTGGGAATCGGGACGTAAGCAGGATTAGCCGCGCGTTTGCGCCGACGGCGAAGCGGGCGATGGGCGAAAGGATGCGTAATGGGACTCTGGAACGATATCAGCGGGGCTTTCAACAAGGGCGTCGAAGGGGCGGGGCGTTTCGCCGACGCGACCGGCTTGAAATTCAAATTGGGAGAATGCGAGCGTAAACGGCGCGATCTGGCGGCCGATTTGGGCGAGTTGCTCTACGACAGCATTTCGAACGGAGGCGAACCTCCTGCGGCTTGCGAACGCGTCATCATGGACATTCGTACGTGCGATGCGGAGATAGCGCAGATCAAGGCCGATATCGAGCGCATCGTCCATGAAACGGAAAGCGCGAAGGCCGCATCGGTTGCATACAGCTGTCCTTCGTGCGGAGCGACGCTTCCCGCCGGTGCGCGTTTCTGCCATGCGTGCGGGGCTCCCGCGGCGTATGTTCCCGCTTCCGCGCGCCCCGCTTATGCGGTCGATGCGCCTGACGGCGCGGGCTCGGAAACGACGCTGCAAGGCGAGGAGCCCGCGGTTCACGCTGGATGCGGTATGCCGTCGTCGACGCCTTCCGTCGTGCAGGACGCGCGCTTTTCGAGGTAGGTGCGCGTGCGGGCGGCTTCGCCGCGCGTTCGTGATACCATTCTTCCTTCAATACTATTTCGCAAGGAGGCAAGCGCATGCGCGTGACGATATACACCGATGGGGCGGCTCGCGGCAATCCTGGTCCTGGCGGCTACGGTGCGGTCATGCATTACGTCGACCCTGCGGGAAAACTGCACGTCAAAGAACTCACGCAGGGATTTCGCCGTACGACGAATAACCGCATGGAGCTTCTCGGCGTGATCGCGGCGCTTGAAAGCCTGCGCAGGCCGTGCGAAATAGACCTGTATTCCGACTCTAAATACGTGGTGGATGCGTTCAATGCGCATTGGGTCGACGGATGGCTGAAGCGCGGCTGGAAGAATGCGAAAAAAGAGCCGGTCAAAAATGCGGATCTCTGGCGCAGGCTGCTTGCGGCCAAAGACCCGCATTCGGTGGTTTTCCATTGGGTGAAGGGCCATGCGGGCCACCCGGAGAACGAGCGCTGCGACGAACTCGCCACGACGTCGGCCGACGAAGGCCCGCTGCTCGTCGACGAGGGCTTCGAGCGGACGGAGACGCTGTTTTAGCGTCATCGGAGGCCTTGCCTGGTTTTAGCCGGGATCGTTTTGCTCTTTGTCCGTCGTCGTTTTTGGTCTTGCGCCTGTGTCTACGAGAAAGGTGGCCGAGATGGTCTACGTTTGTGAATTCGAGTTCTATCCGTCGAACGGCTACATCGACGCCGTGCCATGCGGCGATTGGGGCGAGGGCACGTTCGGGGACGACCTCATCGACGCCGTCGAGAGCGCGGCCGATTGGCTTAAAGAGACGGTGGACGACCACCTCATGGGGCTCGGTGATCTGCCGCCCATGGTTTTCGGTCACGAGCCCACCCACGGCGGGCGGGTGATCGCCGTCGCGGTGTCGCGCGAGCTGTCGGACATAGCCGCCATGACGGCCGCCGACGCCGCGCGCGCCCTCGGCGTCAGCGATGCCCGCGTGATGCAGCTGGTAGAGGCCGGGCTTCTCGATTCCTGGAAGGACGGCGGCCGCCGCATGGTGTCGAAGGCCTCCGTCGAGGCGCGGCTCGAATGTGCGAATATGCTGCAATGATGCTTCGATTAGGCGAAAGGGGAACCATCATGAGGGAAGAAAACGATGAGGCGGGCATGACCGACCTGCAATATAAGGATCACCTGAGAGCGGTGGTCGCCGACTTCGAGCGCATCAAGCGCATGGGCGTTAGCGATGAGGCCGCAGCGGAGATAGACGCGGTGATAAAGCGTTTCACGACGACGATAGAAAGCTAGAAGCAAAGGAGGGCGACGATTCATGGACGAGCAGGAAAATGCAATGTCATCCAAGGAATTCGAGTATCTGTTGAGGCTCGAGGAAAGCTTCATCGAAAAGCTGATCAGGCTTGGCATGAGCGACGAAGCACGCGCGGCGGCCGAAGAGCATCTGACGGTGATCAGAAAGACGCTCGGCGACTAGGAAAGACGCGCGTTTGTCTACTTACCCTTTTTGCGCCGGTTTCTGAAGTAGAGAAAAGACAGCGTGGTGAAGATCACGAAAATCGCGACGTGTCTTAATTCCATGATTCTTTCCTTTCACTCGGCATAAAGTTTCGACAACCAAGGGCCGCTCGCTGAGCGGCCCTTGGTTGTATGGGGCGTGCGTGCGCACTCATGTGCCGTGCTTTCGTCCGCCACTGTTTTTCCTGTAGCGCATATAGTACAAGGAAACGCGCGATAATGCGCGTATATGCCGTCGTTGTTTCTTTTCTCGGCGCAGTCGCTTTGTTCTTGCGCGCGGCAGGCAGTGTATATATACTGTGCTTAGGTGATATATACACTTAAGCGCGAAGACGGGTCCATCGCGCATCGTCTGCTTCGGGGACGCCTGAGGCAGGCGCCTGTGCGTCGGCAAGCGCTTGCCGACGCAAGCGCCCGTATGCGCGGGGCGTATGGCGACGGCCGTACGCCTGTGCGTGCGGGCATCGGGCCTTAGACGGAGGTCTTCTTGGAAATCATCATTTCGAACACAAGCGATAAGCCGATTTACGAACAAATAGCCGAACAGGTGGAAGGAGCTATCGTCTCGGGGCGGCTTGCCTCGGGCGATGCCCTGCCCTCCATCAGGGCGCTTGCCGCCGATTTGCGTATCAGCGTGATTACGACCAGGCGTGCGTATGCGGAGCTCGAAGCGCGCGGCCTTATCGATACCGTGCAAGGCAAGGGCAGCTTCGTTTCGGGCGCCACCGACGCGCTGCTGCGCGAAAAGCGTTTACGCCATATAGAGGCCTTGATCGAACAGGCCGTAGACGAAGCGCGCCTGCTCGGCGTCGGCCGTGACGAGTTACGCGTCATGGTGGATATGCTGTGCGAAAGTTCGTAAGCGGCTATGCGGAAAGGGCTGGTATGGCCGATTCTCTTGCCGTTGCCGGGTTGTGCAAACGCTACGGCGACGATTTTTCTTTGCATGATGTGTCGTTTCGCGTCGAACAGGGGTGCGTGGTCGGTCTCGTGGGGGCCAATGGCGCAGGTAAGACGACGATAATCAAGGCGGTGCTCGGTCTGATCGCCGCCGATGCGGGATCTGTGCATATGCTCGGCGAGCCGTTCGGCTTGCGTGCCGAGGGTGCGGCGTGCAAGCAGGTCAAGGAACGCATCGGCATCGTTTTCGATACGTGTCCGTATGCGGGCCATTTGCGCGTTCGCGCGATCGGGTCGATTATGGCGGCGGCGTATCCGTCTTGGGATGCCGGGGCGTTTTCCGACTACCTCGACCGCTTCGGTCTTGCTTCCGAGCGTCGCGTGAAAGATCTTTCGCGCGGCATGGGCATGAAGCTTCAGATAGCGTGTGCGCTTTCTCATGATTGCGCATTGCTTATTTTGGACGAGGCGACTGCGGGGCTCGATCCTTTGGCTCGCGAGGAGGTTCTTGACATATTGCGCGTCTATCTTGCCCGCGACGAGCGGCGCAGCGTGCTCATGTCGAGCCATATCACGTCGGATCTCGAAAGGATCGCCGATCGTGTGGTGTGCATCGACGACGGTCGCGTCGCGTTCGACTTGGACGCGGACGCCATCGTCGATCTGGCAGGAGTCGCGCGTTGTCGCGCGGACGAATTCGAAGCGGTTTTGAAAAGCGGACTGTGTTCGACGGACGGTTCGACGCGCTTTGTGCGCAATGCGTGCGGCATCGATGTCTTGGCGCCCGATAGGGTGTCGTTCATGCGCCGCTTTCCGTCGATCGCGTGCGACCGTGTTTCCATCGACGAATACATGCAGATCGTTCTGAAGGGGGAGAGCCGATGAAGGCCGCCATTCTTTCTGAATTCATCACGTCGAAGTCGGATATCGTGCAATCATGCGCGCTGTATGCGGTCATCGCGGGTGTTTTCGCGGTCATCATGGGTCCCGCTGCCGCGCTCGCCGCAGTAGGGGCGATGATGCCGTTCGTATTGATGTTCACCTTCTGCTCTCTCGACGACGTTAACGGTTGGGCCCGTTTTCGCGCGTCGTTGCCGATGTCGCGTTCGATGCTGGTGCAGAGCCGCTATGCGAATATCTTGCTCGGAACGGGGGGCATGCTCGTGGTCGCATACCTTGTCGTTTCGCTGATTGGCGCGGCGCTCGGAATGATCGTTCCCGGTTCGGATATGGCCGCGTCGTTTTCGGATGAGCTGGCGGATGGGGGCGCGCTGGTCGCTGCGGGCGTATCGGGCGCGTGCGTCACGCTGTTCGTGTGCGGCTGCACGTTGCCGTTCGTCTTGCGTTGCGGAATGACCAAAGCCATGCGCATCGTGCCGTTGGTGTTGACGGGCGCTGTGTTCGCGTTGTTTCTCGCGCTTGAGCGGATTCCCGCCGCAGCGCATGCTTTAGCGGGAGTCGCATCCTGGATCGATTCGCACGGATTGCTTGCCATGGCGGTTTTCGCGCTCGTCGTGCTTGTATTGTATGCGGCGTCGTGCGCGCTTGCGTGCGCCATGTATCGTTCCAAGGAGTTCTAAGCCTGCGTGTGCCGGGCGCTCGGCGAAGCGGGGATTTGCGTCGGCCGCGAAGTTGGCGCCGCTCCCGGTTGCGCCGAAGACCGCCCGCCGTACGCCGCTATAATCGAATGCCGTACGCCGATACCAGGCGTTTCATTCGTTCGAGGCAGGGGGCGCACCGTGAGGATTCTGGTCACCGATAAAATCGTCGACGAGGGAATAGAGCTTCTTCGGGGGAAGGGCCATCAGGTTGACGCCCGATACGATATGACGCCCGACGAGCTGCTGGCGGCAGCGCCCGACTACGATGCGTTCATCGTGCGCAGCGCGACGCAGATGACCGCCGAGGTCATCGCGGCTGCGAAACGCTGCAAAATCATCGGCCGCGCGGGCGTCACGTGCGACAACATCGACGTCGATGCGGCCACGGCGCACGGTATCCCCGTATGCAACGTGCCGACGAGCAATATCGTATCCGCCGCCGAGCACACGATGGCTTTGATGCTTTCGGCCGCCCGCGAGATTCCCGCCGCGAATGATTCGCTGCATGCGGGCCTTTGGAAGCGGGATTCGTTCATGGGCCACGAGCTGTTCGAGAAAACCCTCGCTATTTTCGGATTGGGCCGTATCGGCGGGTTGGTGGCCGAGCGGGCTCGTGCATTCGGCATGCGCGTCATCGGCTACGATCCGTATTGTTCGGTCGCGCGTGCAAGCCAGCTCGGCGTGACGCTGTACGACACCATGGATGACGTGCTGCCTTTGGCCGACTTCGTAACCGTGCACGTGCCTCGCACCGACGAAACCTTCCATATGTTCGCGGCCGAGCAATTCGCCGCTATGAAAGACGGTGTGGTGCTTGTCAACACCGCGCGCGGAGGCATCATAGACGAGGCCGCCATGGCCGATTTCATGGCGGCGGGCCGCGTGTATGCGTGCGGCGTCGACATGCTTGAAAACGAGCCGTCCGCCGCATCGCCTCTGACGGAGTTCGATCGCGCGGTATTGACGCCCCATTTGGGCGCCAATACCGAGGAGGCGCAGATGCGTGCGGGCGTCAATATAGCCCGCTATGTCGCCAACGGCCTGGAGGGCCTGGTCGTTCCCACGATCGTCAATATGGTGGCCGATGATCTGGCCGATGCCGTCGCTCAATACATTCCCGCCTGCCAGATGTGCGGCAGCATGCTGGCGCAGCTGGGAGGCGATGTCCCCAAGACGCTTTCCATCATGGCGGCCGGTCCGTGCGCGGGCGATTTGCAGGCGTTGTCGGCGGCGGCTTTAGGCGGCGTGCTTTCTCGTCACGGCCAGGCGTCCGTCTCTTCCGAGAATGCCGATGCTTCGGCGCGCCGTCATGGCGTGAAGATGGAGGCTACGACGTCGGCCGATTCGCGCGGGTACGATTCCATCGTTTCGATGGAGGCCGACGGCCTCGAGATATCGGCGACGGTGCCTGGGGCGCTGAACGAAACCCATATCGTCTCCATTCTTCGATATCGCCTCGATATCGTGCCTTGCGACCATGCGCTTGTATTCCTGTATGCCGACAGGCCGGGCCAGATCGGACGGCTCGGCGGCGTCCTGGGAGAAGAAGGGGTCAATATATCCACGATGGCCGTCGGAACGCGCCCCGATTGCGATGAATCGCTCGCCTTCCTCAACGTCGACGGCGAAGTGGATTCTGCCGTGATGCGCAAGGCGGCCGATGCCGTAGGCGCCGTGCGCGCGTGGAGCATACGTTTGTAATCGCTTCGTCGCATGGCATGTCGGCGCGGGCCCGGGTCCCCGGGCCTTTCTTGTGCTGCTATGAAAACCCCGTGGCGGCGCGTGCGGCGTGGTAAGATACGAAGCCGCAAACATCATGGGCGCGCGGCACGGTTGTGCCGCTGGGAATAAGGAATGTTGGAAATGCGCGATAAGCTAGAAAAAATCATCAAGGGCTATGAAGAGCTGCAGGCGAAGCTGGGCGATCCTGCCGTTTTGGCCGATCAGAAAGAATACACCCGCCTGTCGAAGGAATACGCCAACCAGGGTCCGCTCGTGGCCAAGGCTCGCGAGTACGTGCAGGCATGCGACGATATCGCCGACGCCAAAGAGATGCTGGACGATCCCGACATGAAGGAATTCGCCCAGGAGACCATCGCGGCGGCCGAATCGAAGCTTCCTCCGTTGGAAGACGATATCAAATTCATGCTCATCCCGTCCGATCCTGCCGACGAGAAAGACATCATCGTCGAGATCCGCGCGGCGGCGGGCGGCGACGAGGCCGCCATTTTCGCGGGCGATCTGTACAAGATGTACATGCGCTTCTGCGAGCATCATCGCTGGAAGGTCGAGACCATGGACGTTTCGGCATCCGAAGCGGGCGGATACAAGGAAATCCAGTTCAAGGTCAAAGGCGACAAGGTCTATTCGGTCATGAAATTCGAGTCGGGCGTCCATCGCGTCCAGCGTGTCCCCAAGACCGAAAGCCAGGGCCGCATCCACACCTCCACGGCTACGGTGGCCGTCCTTCCCGAGGCCGATGAGATCGACGTCGAAATCAACGAGAACGATCTGCGCATCGACGTGTATCGTGCAGGCGGCCCCGGCGGCCAGTGCGTCAACACCACGGACTCCGCGGTGCGCATCACGCACCTTCCGTCCGGCCTGGTCGTGCAGTCTCAGGATCAGAAATCGCAGCTGCAGAACAAGATCGCGGCTATGGCGGTGCTTCGTGCTCGCTTGTACGAGAAGATGCTCGCCGAGCAGCAGGCCGCCGAGGGCGCCGAGCGTCTCGCCCAGATCGGATCGGGCGATCGTTCCGAGAAGATCCGTACGTACAATGGCCCTCAGGATCGCGTGACCGATCATCGCATCGGATTCAATTCGACTTACAACGGCGTGCTTTTGGGCGATGGATTGGGCGATGTGATCACCGCCTTGCAGGCCGCCGATCGTGCCCGCAAGCTCGAGCAGGCGGTGTAGGGCTTCGGCTCGTACGGTGCCTTTATAGCGTAGCGAAGCGCTCGGCTCGATCCGAGCGCTTCGTGTTTCAAGCGCGGCGTTCGTCCGATTCGCGCGGACGGCCGAGGAAGAAGAGTGCGGATTCGGCGGCGTCGGCGCGTTCGATGCCGGAAGGAGGAGGGGCGATGCAGGGATCGCTCGATGCGTGGAATGTCAAGGCGGCGCTTGATTGGACGACGGGGTATTTAGAACGCAAAGGCGATGAGCATCCTCGTTTGTCCGCCGAATGGCTTTTGTCCGAAGCATGCGGTATGCGTCGCGTCGACCTCTACGTCGATTTCGATCGCGTGCTTTCGATGGATGAGCGCGATACGCTGCGCGATTATGTCCGTCGTCGCGCAGCGGGTGAGCCGCTGCAATACATTACCGGCGAGGTCGCGTTCCGCCATATCATGGTGAAGGTCGCGCACGGGGTGCTTATCCCACGTCCCGAGACCGAGGTCCTGGTCAGCGAGGCGCTGTCTTTGCTCCCTCCGCTTAAACGCCGTTGCGCGATCGATTCCCTTGGAGAAGAGGAACGTGCGGCGGCGCTTTCCCGCCGCGCCGACGGCTCGTCGTGCGACGAGGCGGCGCGTTGCGAGGCGGCGGTGGCCGATATCTGCACGGGTTCGGGATGCATCGCCTGTTCGATCGCGTATGAGCGCCCCGACGCCCGCGTGACGGCCGTCGATATCGCCCCTGATGCCGTGGCTCTTGCGCGTGATAGTGTTTTCGCGTTGGGGCTCGAGGACCGCGTGCAGGTGCTGCAGGGCGATCTTGCAGCGCCGCTCGATTTCGCGGGATCGGGTGCGGGGTCGTATGATCTGGTGGTGTCGAATCCTCCGTACATTCCCGAAGACGTAATGGGCCGTCTGCCGAGCGAGGTGGCCGATTTCGAGCCGCGCTTGGCGTTGGCCGGCGGCGATGACGGATTGGACGTGTTCCGCCGCTTGGTACGCCAGGCCGCTGTGCTTTTGAAGCCTGGCGGCGGATTCGCGTGCGAGCTTCACGAGGGTCATCTCGACCATGCGGCCGTTTTGGCGTCTGAGGCGGGTTTCGAACAGGTTCGCATCGTCGACGACCTTGCCGGCAGGCCTCGGGTGCTGACGGCGCGTATGCCGCGATAAGGTTCCTTTCGCCCGCCTTCGTGTCGAGGCCGCCTTTCGGGGGTTTATAATGATGCCGACCGATACGGCCGTTCGGGCGGAAGGAGTCCACGATGAAGCTTTCGAATATCATGGTTCCCTATGATGGGTCGGAGCATGCGGCCCGCGCATTGGCGTACGCTGAAAAGCTGGCGGCGGCGCTGCCGGATGCGCACGTGTTTATCGTGCATGTGATGCCTTCGGACATGGTGGATGCCGAAGACCTCGACGACGGAGGTTCTTTGAACGGCGTTCCTTTGGGGCTTATCGACCGCAGCGCATATCAGGGCCTGGTCGAGCGCGCGATCGGTAGGGCGCGCGACAAGGTGGCGGCCGCGTTGCAGGATGATATCGCCGGCATGGGCGATGCCGTGACGGTCGACGTGGTTGCCGATCCGTCTGCAGCCGATGCCATCGTCTATTACGCGAAGACGCATGATATCGATCTGATCGTCATGGGCAGGCGCGGTCTCGGCGCATTGCGCGGCATGCTGGGAAGCGTCAGCTACAGCGTGCTGCACGCTGCCGACATGCCGGTATTGACGGTTAAATAGCCTTAAGGCGCAATCATGAAGAAGGCGCGGCCGCAGCGGCCGCGCCTTCTTTGCGTATGGCGCCGTGCGCCGAGCAATGCGCGCCGTGCAGGCAGGACGCCGGTCGGTTTTCGCGCGCGGGGCGCCCCTATGGAATCGCGCTGCTCGTTGCCGTGCGCGCCTCCGTGAGTCTCAGGCTATCTGCGATAATGGGCGGGTAAGGTCCGGGGCTTTCGGGCCCCTTACTCACGGATGGAGCAATCATGTCTGATTCTCGTTACGACTATCTCATCGTCGGCGCCGGCCTGACGGGAGCCGTATTTGCGCACGAGGCCGCAAAGGTGGGCAAGAAATGCCTGGTCATCGATAGGCGCAATCATATTGCGGGCAATGTGTACACCAAAGAGGTCGAAGGCATCAACGTGCACGAGTATGGCGCGCATATCTTCCATACCTCGCTGGTTAACGTGTGGGATTACGTGAATCAGTTCGCGGAATTCAATAACTATGTCAATTCTCCGGTAGCCCTGTACCACGGCAAGACTTACAACATGCCCTTCAACATGAATACGTTCTCCAAGATGTGGGATGACGTGGTGACGCCGGCTCAGGCTCAGGCGAAGATAGCAGAGCAGATCGCCGCCGAAGGCATCGACGAGCCCTCGAACCTCGAAGAGCAGGCGCTTTCGCTGGTCGGACGCGATATCTTCGAGGCATTGGTGAAAGGCTATACCGAAAAGCAGTGGGGACGCGACTGCAAGGAGCTTCCCGCGTCGATCATCAAACGCCTTCCGTGCCGTTTCACGTATGACAACAATTACTTCAACGATCGTTTCCAAGGCATTCCCATGGGGGGCTACACCAAAATGGTCGAGCGCATGCTCGAAGGCGTGGAGGTCCGCTTGGGCGTCGAATACAAGGACTTGGTTGCAGAACAGCCCGATATCGCGCAGCGCACGATCTACTGCGGCCCGGTGGACGCGTTCTACGATTTCAAACTCGGCACGCTTGAGTACCGTTCCCTTCGTTTCGAGAGCGAAATCCTCAAAGAGGAGAACCACCAGGGCGTCGCCGTGGTGAATTACACCGAGCGCGATGTGCCGTGGACCCGTATCATCGAGCATAAACACTTCGAATACGGAACGCAGCCGAAAACGGTGGTCACGCGCGAATATCCCGCCGATTGGAAGCCGGGCGACGAACCGTATTACCCGTTGAACGACGAGAAGAACGAGGCTTTGTACGCGCGTTATAAAGAGCTCGCCGAACAGGAGGGCTCGGTCGTATTTGCCGGCCGTTTGGGCGGATACAAGTACTACGACATGGACAAATGCATCGCCGCCGCATTCGATTTGGTGAAAGAAGAATTGGGCGTCGAACTGTAGCGCGAAGCCATAGGCTTGCCGCGCAAGGCCGCTTCCCTTCATCGCAGAGGGAGGCGGCCTTTTTCGTTTTTCGGCTATTTAACGAGGCCGATTCTCATGAGCACGCGCTCGATGCACAATGCTGCTCCGCGTCGCATGAGAAAGAAACGTGCTTTGTGCAGGTCGCTTACGACGGGCGAGTCCGCCTCGGGTTTTTCGAGCGCTCGCCTGATATCTGCCAGACAGATTCGAGCGGGGCGCCTTCGCGCATACGTTTCGCTCGGGCGACCGAAATGCCCGTCGAGGCAGCGCATGAGCCGGGCATATGCGTCGCGTTGCGCGGAGCCTTCGAGGCGCGCGATGTCGAGCATGGTGAAATCGAGGCACCACTCCAACAGCTCTTCCGCGCAGAACTCCCTCATTCGACGTTCGTCCCAAATGCGGCAGATGGCCTCGATGGCGCGTAGATGCGCATCGAGCTTGCGACGAAGCGCCGTGCGCGGATCGAAGGCGGCATGCGTAGCCGAATCGTCGTTCATGCGGTAGACGTAGAGCCGCTCCGACGAGAGCACGGTGCGCGCGGCAAAAGGATAGGCGGCGAAGTAGAACACCTGGTCTTCGGCCAGTCCGAGGCCCGGTTCGAAGCGGATGCCCTCCCGTTGCACGAATGATCGCGCCACGGCGCTGCGGCAGGCGTAGGGCCGGGCGTGTTCTTTGAAAAGCAGGTCGGCGTGGAATCCCTCGTATACCTTATCGGCGGGGGAAAGCTCGCGCCTGAGGCTTGCGGGGGCCGCATCGGGCGGATCGCATCGCATGCCGAAGGTGAGGATGTCGGGGTGCCGGGCGTCGAAGATCGCGGCGACGCGCTCGCACGCTTCGGGCACTAAGGCGTCGTCGGCGTCGACGAACATGAGGATATCCCCTCGGGCGCATGCGATGCCCGCATTGCGCGCCGCCGAAACCCCTTGGTTTTCTTGATGCATGACGCAGATACGCTCGTCGCGCTCGGCGTAGCGGTCGAGGATGGCGGGAGAGTCGTCGGGCGATCCGTCATCGACGCAAATCACTTCTATGTCGGTATGGGTTTGCGCGAGAAGCGAATCCAGCGCGGAAGGCAGATAGCGTTCGGCAGCGTATACGGGAACGATGATCGATATCTTCATGGCCTACGCCTGCTTGCTTTTCTTGCGATCGCGCAGGGCCTGCATAAGCGCTCCGGGTCCGCCGATACGCAAGGCGAAAAGGGCTTTCGAACAGGCGGATTCGCCATGCGATTCGCAGCGTGCGCGCAAGTATCGCTCCGGGTCGTTCATGATGGCGCGCATATTGAGAGCCCTCCACGCCGACCAGTCTTCCCAATGCAGCGATCCGTCATGCTCGTAGGTTTGGAATTCATCGCGCATGCGCACAAGGAATTCCCGTTTGAATTCGGGGGCAAGCCTGTCGAGGTTCCATAGGTAGGCGTTGTATTGGGACACCTGGGCCATATGACGGAGCGCGCGGGCGTAGACGCCGTCTTCGCGGGCGTCGAGCCAGCGCATTATTTCCGCGAATTCATCGCATACGCAAAAGACTTTGCCTTTCGAATTGACCGAGGACGCTTCGTTATCCTGACGGTAGTGCACGATCGGGTTTTCGACGAATGCGGCGCGTTCGCATGCGGCCCATACTTTGAAGGAAAACGAGGTGTCCTGATAGGATGCACCGGGCGTTTCGAGGAATCGTATGTCGTTGGATTCAAGGAAATCGCGACGGTACAGTCCGCTCCAGATCGAGGGTTTTTGGAAGAATATCCGCATGTCGGAGCGCGTGTCGACGACGCTTTCGCACATATCGGCGTCTATCATGCGATGCAATTCGTCGCGATTGCCGGCGGTCCAATAAAATGCGAAGTTTCCTTTCACGGCTTGGGCGTCGTCTGCCTGCGCTTTTCGATGGAGCGTTTCGAGCGCATCGGGATAGAAGAAATCATCCGATTCGAGAACGGCGATGTAAGTGCCGCGCGCGGCGTCGAGTCCGACGTTCATGGTGGCGCCGTAGCCTGAGTTGGCTTTGTCTACGACGCGGAATCGCGGGTCGGCTTCGGCGTATGCGTGGGCGATCGACGATGATTCGTCGGTCGATCCGTCGTTGAGGCAGATCGCTTCGAAATCGCCGAACGTCTGGTCGCGCAGCGAATCGAGGCAGCGGCGCAGGTATGCCTCGACGTTGTAGATGGGGATAAGCACGGAAATGGCAGGGGTGCGTGCGGGTGTGTTCAACGGTGCCCTCGAATCGTGGTCGGGAAACGAATCGCGATTCCGCTTTCGGGATCGCTCGGCCGCGGCATGGCGATGCGTGACGGCTATGCGCTTATTCTAGCATGGGCGTTTTCGCCGCTTGCGCGTGTGCGCAGTCGGCGCATCGCATGCGCACAGAACTGCGCGCATGATGACGGGCGTGTAAATTCCGCCAGGGTTTTCCGTCTTCGCATCGTGGTGCGTATACCCTGTTCTTCTTGGGTATACTACTGGCGCTTAGGCATTGTCGGCGCATTGCGCGCCGTTGCTAGAGAGGGGATTCAATGAAGTTAGCATCGAAAACGCTTGCCGTGGGCATGGCGATTTCTCTGTCGGCGCTTGTTCCCGTGACGTCGGCTTCGGCCCGTCCCGATAATGGCGAGGATGCAGGCGTCGTCGCATCGTCCGACGCAATGCAGCACGAGAATGGGGCCGGTGTCGAACAGGCGCCCGGTTCCCTGACGACCGAAGAGGGCTTTGCGCGCGATTCGGCCGCGTCTGAAGCGGAAGAGGAACAGGACGGAGCAGCGGCATCCGAGGTGAATTCTGCATCGTCATCGGAAGAAGAGGCGGACTACGACAAGGCCGACTTCTACAATGACGGCGGGCAGGTCTACGGCGTCGCGGCGCCTGAGGGCGCGGCGTTTTATGCGGCATCGTCGTTTTACGGCTTGCAGCCCATGCAGCTTTCCGACGAAATGAAATACTTCGCGAAATACGAAAGCAGCTGCAATTACGACCAAGGGTTCGGGCCGGGCGACGGCTATCATGCGCTGGGCTATTATCAATTCGACCATCGCTACGGCTTGCAGGAGTTTTTGCGGGCCTGCTATCAGTACGACCCCGACACGTATGGCATGTTCGCGCAGTTCTCCTCGATGGAAAGCTCGTCGTTCAAGGCGCAAGACGCCATTCGTAAAAACGGCCGCTTCACCGATCTGGGCAATAAGTTGAATGCGGCCTGGCATGCGGCGTACAAGGCGAATCCGTCGGAGTTTGCGGCATTGCAGGATAGCTGGGCGTATTCGAACTACTATCTTCCCGCTCAGAACTACCTGGCAAGCAGGGGCATCGACATCAGCAATCGCGCCGATTGCGTGAAAGGTCTTTGCTGGGGTCTTTCGAACCTGTTCGGTACGACGGGTTGGCATAAATTCGTGGGCGGCGTATCCGACGGATATGACTGGAACGGCGTCTATCATTATTTGAGCGAGAACTACAATTGGCCCGGATGCGGTCTGAACAATGCGATGTCCGATCGCGACTTCGTCACCGTATTGTGCAATTACGTGGTGGACAACGTGGCGGTGTTTTACAAGGGTCAGCCGCAGTATCACCAGGGCTGGCAGAATCGCTATCGCAACGAACTGAAAGATTGCCTCTCCATGCTCGGGTCGTGGACCCAGGTCGGTTCTGAGTGGCGTTATTACCTGGGCGATACGTATCTTGCGAATACGTGGAAGCACATCGACGGATCGTGGTATTGGTTCGATGCGCAGGGTTATGCGGTCCATGACGGCTTGAAGCGCATCGATGGAGCCTTGTATTGCTTCGACGGCGGATGCCGCATGCTTGCGCAAAGCTGGATGATGGTCGATGGCGTCTGGTATTGGCTCTCGGCGTCGGGCGCCGCTGCCACGGGCTGGCAGGCTATCGGCGGAGCTTGGTATTACCTCGACCCCGATACGGCTGCGATGCAGACGGGGTGGATACGTCCCGATGGCGCCACGTGGTATTACCTGAGCGGATCGGGTGCGATGCTCACGGGGTGGCAGGCTATCGACGGAGCCTGGTATTACCTGGACGGCTCGGGCGCCATGCGGACCGGTTGGTTGTTCGACGGCGGCGTGTGGTATTACCTGCATCCATGGGGAGGCATGCATACGGGATGGCTGCAGCTCGACGGCGTATGGTACTACCTGAATGGGTCGGGTGCGATGCTCACGGGGTGGCAATTCATCGGCGGGGCTTGGTATTACCTGGACGGCTCGGGCGCTATGGCGGCGAATCGATGGGTCGACGGGTACTATGTCGACGCTTCGGGCAGGTGGATCGCATAACCGCAACCGAATATCGCATCGAATGCGTACAAAGCTCGGATGTCACGATCGGCATCCGAGCTTTTTCGTGTTGCGGCGCTTGCGCCTTATCGACGATGCGTCAAGGCGCGCACGGTGGCGACGATGCCGCGTCGGCGCATATCGAGCAGCGCAAGCTTGAAACGGTCGCATCCTTTGTTGATGCGAGGTTCGGGGAGTCCGGCATATCGCGCGTAAAGCCGTCGAAGGTCTGCGGGAAGATACGGATCGGCCAAAACGAGATTCGGCTCCATGCGACGGAGCGTAGATGCTATGGCGGAGGAAAGATGCTCGTCAGGGGCTTCTATCTCGCGCAGGATGACATCGACGTAGAATACGCCTCGTCTATTGTGGGCCTCGACGATGATGGGATTGCCTCCCGCATCGAGGCGGTCGAGGATGTCGCGCATTTCGTTCCAGCGTTGCAGGGGCAGCTCGGGAAAACGACGGGTGAACTCGGCCGTTTTTTCGGGCGTGTCTTCGCGATAGCAATAAAACGCCTGGTCGATATAGGCGATTTTCGTTGTTTGGCACAGCGTTTCGATAAGAAACGGGTTGTCGGCCCAGCCGGCCCCTGGATACTCCTTGAATCGTATGCCGCAACGATCGAGAAACTCTTTGCGATAGAGGGCCGACCAAATGGAGGGATGCGAGTCGAGCAGATGGGGCGCCTTATCGACGGAGAACGGCTGCTTTCGCACCCTGAATGTGCCGGCGTATGCGCATGGCAGGCGTTGTTCTTGGTTCGTATCGGGTGATACGATGCGCCAATAGGGGGACTTGACGATGTCGGGCATCGTGTCGAGCGTCGATGCGAATGCGATCATGCGCTCGAACATGGGACCTTCTATCCAGTCGTCGGGCTCGAGGACGGCTATCCAGCTTCCCCGAGCTTCGGCGAGTCCCCTGTTGCAGGTCGCTCCGTAGCCTTCGTTGGGCTTGTCTATGATGCGGATGCGTTCGTCTTGACGGGCGAATTCGGCGAGGATCGCCGCCGATCCATCGGTGCTTCCATCGTTGAGGCAGAGAATTTCAAGATTACGGTACGATTGCCCGACAATGCTTGCAAGAGCCTGGCGAAGGAACGGTTCGGCGTTGTAGACGGGGATGATGACGGTGATGAGTTCGTGGTGCTGCTGCTGCTGCGTCATGCTCGCTCCTGAATGCGGCGTTTTTCGTAGAGGAAACGAAGGGGCTGGAGATCGTTCGCGAGAACGGGAGCAATCTCCAGCCGAAGGGCTATGCCTGCTGCTGCGCTTGGGCGACGGCCTTGGCGATGATGTCCTTGTCGACGTTCGAGAAAAGATATTCGCCGCCGATGACAGTGATCTTTTCGACTTGCGTGCCGTATTCTGAGATATAGCGGATCAATCCTGCCATGGAGTCGAGGTCGTTATGGTTGACCACGAGAGATACGGCATCGACTCCGGCTGCATAGGGAATGGCGGAATAGGCGTAGGAGAGGTTTTCCTGCGGACTGACGACGAGACGCGCCGGCGGCTTGTCCGCTTGTCCCGCAGCCCAGCGCGCCGCATTCAAGGCGGCTTGCGCGGCGGTCGAACCGAGAAGCTCTTCGATTTCCATGCCCTTATTTTGCGCCCATAGACGCCAATCGGATGCGATATGCTCGGGGCAATCGAGTAGTACGATGTCGCGGATGCCGAAGCGCTCGAGCGTGCTTGCTGTTTCGTCTTCGAGCGGGTATGCGCCGCGCCCGAAGAGCACCGGGCAGGAATGCCGATATATGTACGACGCGATCGCCGATGAGGCGTAGATGCTGTCGTCGTTTGCGATGAACGCATGGCGCTGCCATGTCGCGCCTGCGCGGGTTGCGTACTCGAAGGCGCGTTTCGAGAGGCCGACGATGTCGTCGTCGCGTATGACGACGCATTCGGCGGCGTCTCCTACGAGCGTTTCGATTTCTTTGACGACCGATTCCTCGATCGCGTGCGTGCGTTCGAGGAATATCACGCGGCTCGGTTTGATGCGGCCGAGGAGCGAAAACGCGGCATCGGGAAGCTCGTTTTCCTTCGTGATGATATTGACGCCGTTGAGCGATGCTGCGATCGAGGAGGCGACGAGACGCACGTGGTAGTCGTCCGAAACGGTGATGACGGCGGTATCGGGCGCCTTCGTACGCGGGGCTATGCTGGCTATCTTCGAATTGAGGCCGAAGCGGTTTTCGCTCGAGATGGTCTCGACGATATCGCGGGCGATGGCGGGGCTTTTGAGGGTCTTGAAGATGACCTGCTCCGATTCGGGGCTTCCCACGTGGCCGCCGAGCGCCTTGTAGATTCGGCAGACTTCTTGAGCCGTGCCGATGAGGCGGGTGTGGCCTTTTTCGATCCAGATGGCTTTGTTGCAGAGACGTTCGATTTGCTCGTTGCTGTGCGACACGATCAATACGGTGGTTCCGTGCTCGTTGATGAGGTCCTGGATACGCTCTTCGCATTTCTGCTGGAACATGAAGTCGCCGACCGAGAGCACCTCGTCCACGATGAGGATGTCGGGAACCATGACGGTCGCGATGGCGAAGGCGATGCGCGCCACCATGCCGGACGAGTAGTTTTTCAGCGGCATGTCGAGGAAGCTCGACACTTCGGCGAAATCGACGATTTCATCGAAGTGTTCGTCGATGAAGGCTTTAGGGTAGCCGAGCAGCGAGCCGTTGAGGTAGATGTTCTCGCGCGCGGTCAACTCGTGATCGAATCCGGCGCCGAGTTCGATCAAGGGGGCGATGTTGCCGTTGATCTCCACGCTGCCTTCGGTGGGGTCGAGCACGCCTGCGATGATTTTGAGCAGGGTCGATTTACCTGATCCGTTGGTTCCGAGTATGCCGTAGACGTCGCCTTTTTTCACATCGATGCTGATATCGTCGAGCGCTTTGAACTCTTTGAAGACGAGTTCGTGGCGAAAAAGGGATATGGCGTATTCCTTGAGCGAGTTGAGCTGCTGGTTGGCCACGTTGAAAGACATCGACACATGATCGGCCTTGATCATGCTCGGCGATGCGTCATCGCATGCGGCGAAGGCCTCTTCGATGTTTTGCAGGGCGCTTGTGTTTACGATTTCTGGCATGGTTCACCTTGCGATCGGATGAAGACTATACGTACAGAATGAACTTGTTCTGGGTGCGCTTGAATACGAGCAATCCCACGGCGAACGTTCCCGCAGCCATGGCGAGGCAGACGATGTTCTCCATCAAGCCTGGCGTCGTGCCCCACAAAGCGATGTCGCGGAAGTACGTGACGTAGTGATACATGGGATTGATCGCCTCGAAGCCCATCATCCATTCAGGAAGGATATTCACGGGGTAAAACAGAGGCGTGGCGTACGTCCATGCCGTGATGACGACGCTCCACAGGTGGATGATATCGCGGAAAAACACGGCAAGGGCGGAAAGCAGCAGCCCCAATCCCATGCTGAAGACGGTCACGTAAAGCAGCAAAAGCGGCAAGAACAGCAGATTCGCCGTCGGCGTGATCTGCAAGAAGAGCATGACGATGGCGACGGCTATGAGGGAAATGGCGAAATTCACCAGTTGGAACAAGACCTTTTCGATGGGAAAGATGATCTTGTTGATGCGGATCTTCTTGATCAAGGCCGCCGAGTCGATGATCGAATTCATGGCGGTGCTCGTCGAGTCGCTCATCAGGGCGAACAGGGTGTTGCCCAAGATGAGGTAGAACGGATAGTGCTCGATGTCGAACTTGAAGAAGGTGCTGAACACCGCTGTGAGAACGCACATCATGAGCAGAGGATTGAGCACGGACCAGGCGATGCCGAGGAAGCTTCTCCTGTATTTGAGTTTGAAATCTTTTGAGACGAGCGAAGAGAGGATGAACCAGTTTCGTTTCGCTGCCGTATTCGAATGAGCGGTCACCGAGTACTTCTTCCTGTGAGAATCCGATAGGGGTCATCGGAAGGGATACGAGCCGATTTATTGTAACGGTTAAAGCGAATGGGCTCAAAGCCGTGATGCCTTAAGCCCATTCGCCGCTAATTCCTGCCTCGAATCGCACGGCCGATCGATTTGGCCGTTTCGCGCCTTCGTGACCCAAGCGGCATGAGCGGGTCGACGATTTTCCTGATGGGATTGGTTTCGGAAATGGCCTTCGGGGGCAGCGCCGGAGTCGGCGTGCGGCGCTTTTCCGCATCGCATAGGATGGCGATCAGCTTCTCGTGGAACGGCGTTTCTTTTGCGTATTCCCAGTAGCGCACCGCTTGGTCGCATTTCGGCGTGTTCCAAGGCTTTTCGTTGCCTGCGTAGTGGATGATCTTCTGATCGCCGCGCGAGGCGTTGTAGGCATCGAAAGCGGCTGCCGGCGCGAAGGAGAAGACGTTCGCGATGCGATTGCCGCAATCGTGCATGACGTTCCACTCATAGGGCAGATACGCCACGCGGCCCTGGCAATGGGCGTTGAGAACATCCTGGTCGTTGTAGATGTACGACGGGTTCGAGGCTATGTCGAGCCAGGTTTCTATGGGATGCAGCTTGCGCATTTCCTCGGTGTTGATCAGCAGCACGCCTGCCTGGAAATACGCGTACGGATCGGCCATGCCGAGCGTTTCGCGCGTGTAGCGCATGCGTATGCCGTCGGGCATATTCAAGTTGCCCAGGTAGTCGATGTCGTGGGCTGCGGCCAACAGGTTGTCGCCCAATTCGCGTTCGTAAAGCTCGGAAACGTCGCCTTCGACGATGAGGTCGGAGTCGAGGTAGAGCACTTTGCTGTAGAAGGGCAGCAGGCTTTGTATGAGGAAACGATAGTACGTTTCGATGCTGATGTGTTCGTTGCTCGTGGTCAGATTGAATCGTCCGATGATCGAGCCGACGTTGACGAAGCGGACGGTGGCGTTGGGGAATGCGGCGAAAAACGCGCGCATATCGCGCTTATTCTGCCAGGATATATCGCGCTCCAGCACGACGACGTCGTAATGGTAGGCGCGCGAAGCGTTTTTCAGCATGGAGTAGACGGTGGTGGTCAGCATGGGAACGTAATTGTCGTCCGACGCGAACACCACGGGTATCACGGGAAGCTCGATGCTTGCGGGCAGCGGTTCGGGCAGGTCGCTTTTGTCAGTGCGCTCGAAGTGGACGCATTGCAGCTGCTTCGTCTTCCAAGTGGATTTCGTGCGCATATGATGCTGGTAGTAGATGTTGAACAGGCGTTCGGAAAGATGGCCCGGCGTGCGCAGCGCCTCCTTGCTGTAGAGGCTCATGTCCGTTTGAGCGACGAACTCTTCGAGAATGGGGAAAAGCCACGAGCAATAGTCGAAGAAGACGTCTTTTTTCAGGATGTACATGTTGCAGAAGCAGGAGCGATGCCCGTTGACGAACGCATCGATGTCTTCTTTGAAGTCGGGATGGCGCCGTTCGACGATGTCGAGCACCGTGCGAAGGTCGCGCGCATGAAGCTTGGGCGCGTTGTCGTATTGGGAGAGCGGCGTGTGGAATTCCCCCGGGAATGCATCGAGGTCTTTGAACTCGGTGGTGATGACGTCGTATCCCTCGACGACGTTGCGTATGGTTTCATCGTCGAGCCCGTAGGCGCTTTGCGTCGATTCGTCTATGCCTTCGGCGATGACTTCTCCGAAGGGGTTTTCGTCGTAGCGCGTGTCGCTGAAGTTGAAATAACGGCGATAATGGCAGAAGCCGTAATAGTCCGCATCGACGTTTTTCCATGCCCAGTATTGCGCCGTAAGCTCGCAGTACATGGGGTTGAGGGCGGAAATGTTGTCGCCCTCGTCGTCGTGCAGCATGTATTCGAAGCGTTTGCCCGCGACCGCCGCGCCCACTTGGACGGGCTGCAGGATGGCGCTGTCGAACAGGTTCACTTCTTTATGGGCGGATACGAAAATTCTGATGTTCTGGTTGTTCATGGTGGTGAAGCGGCTCCGTTTGTCGATGTCGTCGATGTGCATGCACGCCATCGACCTCATGTGTTTGAAAGCGGTATCGTTGTTCGACGGTTCCAGCGCGTCGAAACGTTCGGCAAGGGCTTTCCATTCCCTTACGTGCGGCTCGAGAGGCGCATCGTGCGTCAAACTGGCATAGGCTTCGTCTCTGACGAAACGCATGAGATTGACCGATGCCTGATCGAAACCGATGATGCCGGCAAGCTTTTCGGCGGTATCGAATTGCTGGTCGCCGGGGACGCGTTCGTGCCATGAGTTGGCCAGCGTCTCCATGACTTTCGCTTTGAAGTCGCGCGCCAGTTTTTCGAGGAAAGGATCGCGTGCGGCATAACGCATGGTCGCGTCGCACGAGCGCGCGCATAGCGCGGCTTCGTCGAGATAGGCGTCTTTGTCGATTGCGTTCGAATTGGTGGCGCCCCGGCCCAGATGATAACGATACCCTTTGACGTCGTTGACGGTGGCTTCACGCGCGGCGAAGCTTGCCAGAACGAAATACTCGTAGCCGTCTTCGCAGCCGCCGAGCCGTGCGTTTTCCCAGTGGTCGAGCGCTTGAGATGCGATAGCGCGCGAAAACGCGCGCTGCGTGACGCGCCAGTCGCGTGCGAAACCGCCTTCTGCGGAGAAGACCGTTTCCATGATGGCGGGCTGCTCGAGTACGGGAAAAGGGGCGTTGGCATGCGCTTCGAAGGCGGTTTCGACGTGTTCCGGGGTGCCGTTGTCGGCAATGACGGCCATGCCGAAGTGAACGATGTCCGCCCCGGTCGCGCAAACGGCCGCGCTCACCCCTTCGAGGCACGAAGGTTCCAGCTCGTCGTCGGCGTCGAGAAACAGGATGTAATCGCCCTGCGCGGACCGCAGGCCGTCGAGGCGTGCGGCGTGCGGTCCTTCGTTGAGGGTTTTCGCGACGACGCGGATGCGCTTATCCTCATGCGCCAGCGTGCGCGCGATATCGAGCGAGCCGTCGGTGCTGCCGTCGTCGACGACGATGGCTTCCCAATCGGGCAATGTTTGCCCCATGACGCTTTTCAGGCAATCGAACACGTAGGCTTCCTTGTTGAAGCACGGGATGATTATCGAGAACAAGGCCACGAGGCTGCCTCCTTGGACGATGGCGATACGAATTCGCGGTTTGCTGCAAAAGCATAGCCCAAACGTCTTCCATGTCGACGGGGGCGGACCCGTTTCAACATGATTATTATATCGGGCGGCTGCGAGATCACGCCTGCACGCGCTTGAACATGCGTCGCCATAGCTTCATGACCTGCATGCCCGCGAAGGCGAGCGCAAGCGACAGGCCGAACACGACGAAGGGGCGCAGGGCGATATCCCAGGCCAGGCTGTGGGGAATGAAGAGGTCGAACGTGTTTATCACCAGCATATGGATGGCGTAAACGCCGAGGCTGAGGGAGGACAGGCGCCGTATGGCGGGGTAGGCTTTCGAATTTCCCACGGTTTCGTTGGCGTGTTTGAAAAGCAAAAGAACCGAAGAAGAGTAAATCAGTCCGAAAAGGCCCGCAGCTCCTGCGTAGAAGCCGTCGTAAGGGGCGAAAGCGCCCGAAAGCACCGTGTGATCGCTGTTGGTTTTGACGGTCATGGCGATCATGAACGCCGCGCACGCCGCACCGACGCAGGCGATCGGCAGGCGCTTGATGTCGTTCGGCAGATAGTGGACGAGGTAATATCCCAGAAGATAGTACGTAAGCCAGCCGCCGAGATAGGGGTACGTGAACAAGGCGAGCGCGTCATGATCGGGCGCGAAGCGCTGGATGAGCGGGAACACCATGGAGGTTGCGATGCAGACTGCGATGGCGTAGAGCAGCGTCTTTTTGTTCTCCGCAACGAGGGAGAAGACGGGCGTCGCCAGATAGAGGCCTATGATGGCGTAGAAGAACCAGTACACGTCGCAGATCGAATTGTGAAGGAATCCTTCGACGAACTGCCCGACGGACAGCTTGATCGGCGCGCCTGTGATGATGCCCGATACGAGGGGAAAGCTCACGTAGGTTATGATGCTCGCCGCGACAAGCGCGAAGACCACTTTGCGAAAGCGCTTGATGAAGAACGTTTTCGTGTCGTATTTCTTGCGGTATCCGAGAAGATTGGCGCCGCTGATCATGAAAAACACCGGTACCGCGAATACGAAGAGGACCTGGAACACCACGTCGAGGTGCCACCGCAGGTCTCCCGTGTTGAGGAAGACGCTTGTCGTGCAGTGGAGCA
This sequence comes from Slackia sp., assembly GCA_030527325.1. GTDB lineage: Bacteria > Actinomycetota > Coriobacteriia > Coriobacteriales > Eggerthellaceae > Slackia. The sequence continues at coordinate 88,187 of JAUNBA010000001.1, read as the reverse complement.
TGACGACCGCGAAACACGCGATCACATTGAGCAGGTCCATCCAATAATGACGGGAAGGGTTCGCCATGATTCTCCTTGGGGTCGAGGTTCGGCGATCGTGCGCATCTCGGCATGATCGGTGACGGGCCGCCGTCGCCGGCGGGCGGAAATTTCCGTTTAGTATAATGCAACGGCGCCGCCCGGCAGCGTTATCGTGCGGCGCCGTCCGGTTTGCTCGTGCTTGATGCCGATGGAATAGGAGGAGTAGGCGAGAGTGGTGTTCTGTTTCGTTTTCTCGTTTATCGCGGCGGTCGCGCTATTGGTGCTTCCCGCCTTGTTCGTGCTGCGTTCATGCGGCTTGTCGTGGACGCAGTCGCTGTGCTGCGCGCCCGTGTTCGGAGTGCTGGTCCTTGCGCTGGTCGGCGTCGTGTCGGATTACGTGCCCGTGTCGCCCGTCGCGTTCGCGGTCGCTTCGGCGGCGGTATTGTCCGCCGCATCGGCGCTCGCGCTCGGTATCGCGCATGGGCGCGGGCTGTGCCGCGTCCATGACGGCGGTCGTGCGGTGCGTCCTGCATATGCGGTTCTGTACGCGGGCGCGGGCTTGGCCGTCATGGGCGTGCTGTTCCTGGGAAACATCGATTCTCTGGGGGCCGTCATCCAATACAACGACAACGTCAGCCACCTCGCGTCTATCGAGGCGATCGTCGGCGGCGGCAGCCTTTCCATGCTGAATACGTCGGCGTATTCCGACATAGCGGCGGACTCGGTTCCTCCGACCCTTTCGTCGGGCTACTATCCGTTCGGGTGGCATGTGGTCTGCGGCATCGTCGCGACGTTGACGGGCTGCGGCGCCGCCGTGTGCGAAAACGTCGTCGATTACGTGTTCGCGGGCCTGGTATTTCCGCTCGGCGTGTGCGCATTGCTCTTCTGGGCCTTCAAAGGGTCGAAAAACGCGGTGATCGCAGGTGCGCTGGTGACCTGCGCCTGCAACGCCTTCCCGTTGCGCATGCTCATCGTCCACGGCGCGTATCCGAACTTCGCCGCGTTTTGCTGCATACCCGCGGTTCTTTTTCTGGGCGTGCGCGCGTTGGCGGTCGATAAAGGCAGGGTTTCCGTCGACGTCAAAGGAATCGTTCTGTTTTTCGCTTCGCTTGTCGGCGTTGCGACGCTGCATCCGAACGCGGCGTTCGTCGTCGGCGTGCTGATCCTTCCGTATTACGTGATGCGCGTGATTCCCGCAGCGGTGTCGATGCTCATCGGCGAGCGCGGTCGAGCGGTCCGCGTGCTTTGCATCGCGGCGGCAGAAGTCGTCGCGTTGGCGGCTTGTGCGGCGTTGTGGATGCTTTTCTACAGGTCGTCGTTCATGGCCGATGTGACGTCGTTTCATTGGGAATGGTCGCTTACGCCCCTTGATGCGCTTTCCCAGATCTTCGGGATGGGTCTTTTGCTGTGCGTCCCTCATTACGTTTTGGCGGCGCTTTTGTGCGTCGGCATCGTGCGGCTGTGCGTTCGCAGGGAATCGTCCTGGTTGCTGGGATCGTTTTTGCTGGCGGCTGGAATATACTTCCTTTCTTCCGTGGGCGGCTACGATGTGAAGCATATCGTGTCGGGTTTTTGGTATACCGACCCCGAGCGAATAGCCGCCATCGTGGCGATCGCCGCCGTTCCGCTTACCGCATACGGCCTTGCCTGGGTCATGGATGCGATCGAGGACGGTCTTTTCGGCGGCCTTCGCAACCGTGCGGTCGCGGGAGCTGCGGCATGCGCGGCCGCCATCGCCATCGCGCTGCTCGTGTATTACCCGTTCAATTACCGGATCGCGTCCGTCGCCGTGTCTCCTTTGAGCATATCCGTGCAGGAGCTTAAAGCCTACACGGCGTACAGCCAGGACAAAGAGTACTCGTCCGATGAGCGCGCGTTCGTCGAGCGCGTCGAGGCCGAAGTCGGGGATTCCGTCGTGCTCAATATACCCTTCGACGGCAGCGCGCTGGCGTATTCCATCGATGGGCTGGACGTGTATTACAGGACGTATTTCGAGACGACCGGTTCGGGCGAAACGCCTGCCAGCAAGGCGATCAGGACGGGGCTTAACAACGTGGCGACCGACGAAAACGTGCGGCGCGCCGTGAACGAGGTGGGCGCGCAGTACGTGATGCTTCTCGACAGATCGCGATTCGATCTTGTCGACGGGGTTTTGCTGCGTTCGAATTACTCGTGCTATTATCCCGATCAGTGGCAGGGGTTCGACATCACGGAGGAGACTCCCGGGTTCGAATTGGTATATGCGGAAAACGGTTGTGCGTTGTATAGGATCGAATCCTGATAAGGCGTGAGCGTATCGTTTTGCGGGAGAGGGCCCGTTCGCGCCACAGCGCGAACGGGCCTTTTAAGGCCGAGTGCCTGGAATCCGCGGATTCGGCGCGTTTCGTCGTCGCGCTCACATGACTTCCGGTTTTGATGAGAAGTTTGCGCGCTTCGCCGTCGTCTCTTTTGTATGATATACAGCCGTGCCATTAAGGCTTTTATGCATAAGGGACATTCGTCGCGCCATCTATGGCGAGGCCTGGTTAGAGATGGACACATGAAGCTTCTAGTCATTATTCCTGCTTACAACGAAGAGGAGAGCATCGTTCAAACGGTGAACGAGCTGCGCGCCGTTGCTCCTCAGTACGATTACGTGGTCGTCAATGACGGATCCAAGGATGCGACGAGGGATATCTGCATCGAGAACGGATTCAATCTTATCGATCTGCCGGTCAACATCGGCTTGACGGGCGGATTCCAGACCGGGATGAAGTACGCCTTGCGCAACGGCTACGATGCGGCGGTCCAATTCGACGCCGACGGCCAGCATATGCCTTCGTGTCTCGAGCCCATGTTGCACGCCATGGAGGACACGGGAGCCGACATCGTCATCGGCTCGCGTTTCGTGACGGAGAAGAAATCCGCGTCGATGCGCATGATAGGATCGCGTCTTATATCGGCCATGATCAAGCTCACGACCGGCTGCTCGATCAAGGATCCCACGTCGGGCTTGCGCATGTACAACCGTGCGATGATCGAGTGCTTCAGCGCCAAATCCGATTTCGGCCCCGAGCCCGATTCCATCGCGTACCTTATTCGCAAGGGCGCCAAGGTCGCGGAGGTCCAAGCGTCCATGCGCGAGCGTCAGGCGGGAGAGAGCTATTTGACGTTCACGCGTTCCATCGAATACATGATGCGCACGTGCATCTCCATTCTGTTCGTCCAATGGTTTAGGGGTTAGTCGATGAATATCAGCTTGAGGCTTTTTCTCGCTGTCAGCGCATTGATCGTGCTTTATTTCGTCGTGCGCAAAATCAAGAAATCCCGCTTCGAAGCGGCCGATGCGCTGTTCTGGCTTTTCTTTATTTTCGCATTGGTCGTTTTGGCGCTGTTCCCCCAGATCTCCTACGGTCTATCCGGCGTGCTCGGTTTCGAGTCGCCGTCCAATTTCGTATTCCTGTGCGTTATAGGCATTCTGATTATGCGCGTGTTCTCGCTTACGGCGAAAACGTCTCTTATGCGCATGAAACTCGATTCGCTTATTCAGGAAATCGCGCTTTTGCGCGCCCAGGCGAAGGACGAAAACGATCAGGGATAATCGCGTAGCGCGTATTCGCGGCGGCCCTATTCCACGATCGAGAAGCGGGGCGTTCTGCGTACGTATGGAATGCGAGTTCCGTTATCGTTCTCGGTTTCGCAGCGCCGCTTTGCGAAGGGCCTCGCCGCAATGCTTGCGCGGCGAGGCCCTTCGTGCGCCATGTGGCTCGCTATTTCGCATGGGTGCAGTAAAACTCCTGAAGCCATGCGGTCGATTCCGCGATGTCGTATCCCGCCCTGCGGACCTCGTCGATAGCGCTTGCCCGATCGGCCTTTCGATGCGCTTCGAACAATTCGAGCGCGGCGTCGGACCACGCGTGCGCGCCGACGTCGAGGGGGAGGAATCGTACCCGTTTCGTTGCTTGCGCAAGGGAAGGGACCCCGGTGGACAGAAGGCACGGAAGTCCCGACGCCTGCGCTTCGACCGCCGCTATCGAAAGTCCTTCTTTGAAAGAGGGGAAGACGAATACGTCGATCGCCGAGAGAACGCGGTGTACGTCTTCGCGCAGGCCTAGGAAACGCACGTTGTCCATCAGCCCTTTTTCTTCGCAGAGCGCCCTGATCGCGTGCGCGTCGTCTTCTCGGCCGACGAGCACAAGGAAGGCGTCGGGTTTTTTTTCGAGGGCCGCTTCGAAGACCTCGACGAGAAACGGATGGTTCTTGATGGGGTCGAAACGCCCCACGTGTCCATAGACGAGGGCGTCGCGGGGAATGGCGAGTTCTGCGCGGATACTCTTCCTGTCATTGTCGTCGAATCCGCACGACGACAGGTCGATGCCGTTTTTCAAGACGTGGTAGCGGTCCGATTCCGCCGCCTTCTTCCCGTACCGGTCCACGCCCGCCTGCTGCGAGCAGGCCATGAAGTAATCGGCGATGAAGCGCGTAGGGAAAGAGAGCGCGCGAAAGGCGATTTCCCCCGGCGAAATGGGGAAATTCTGGGCATGGCTGTGGGCGATAGTGAACGATCCTGCTTTTTTCGCTTCGGAAAGGTAGATGGCGGCGCTCGATCCTATATGCCCGTGGACGATGGGGTATCGATGCTCTTGGAAGAACGCGCGGCACGCTTTTTTGTAGGCGAGGTAATTCGTTCCCGTAAAACGCGGAAGCGCGTATATACGGCCCCCGAGTTCGCGAATCTCTCGGTCGTAGTCCCCCTCGTTTTCGGTGTTTACCAGAAAATCGAATTGTATCCGTTCGCGGTCGATGGAACGATAGAGGTTCATGATGATGGTTTCCGCGCCTCCGCGGTTCATGACTCCGATGACGTGGAGAATTCGAATGCGGTTTTCAGCCATGGCGTATTTCCTCACTAGTCGTGTTGCCGGGGTTTTTACGTATGTTCGATACGAGGGCGCAGGCAAGATAGGCGACGCCTGCGAGGCACGCTCCCGTACCCGCGAAGCTCACGCCGTTCATGCCCCAGATATTCACGCAGATGACGCTCAGGGGGATGACGACGACGAACGCCACGACGTTGCCGATGAAATTCGCGCGGAAGTCGCGCAGCGTGATGAGCAGGTCGCCGAAAAACCAGAGGAAGGCCGTGGCCGATGTGGCGATGAGGACCGGATAAAGCAGATAGACGTGCTCTTCGATGGCGGGTCCGAATAGAAGCACGAGCACGGGCTCGCCTACGAAGATCAATACGACCCAGCAGAGCGCGGTAATGGCCAGGATCGACACGATCGTGCGTCCGAGCAGCTTGACGAAGTCTTTGCGTTTGCCGTCGAAGAAGTGCTTGGGAAAGATGTCGAGCAGCGGACCGTACAAATAGGTCGCGCCCATCTGCACCACAAGCGCCGGCGCGGCGACCGATGAATAAATGCCGAGCGCGGCATCGCCTCCGACTTGGGCGAGGTATTGCTTGGGAATGGTGAAGATCGCGCTAGCGGCTACCGAGGCGATGACGGCGGGAAGCGAGGTCTTCAAGAAGAAGAACGCCTTCTTGCGCGTGAGGTGCAGCCCGATAGGCTCGAAGACGCGCGTTTTGCGCATATCGAATCCTGCGAACACGATAAGCACGCCGACCGTCATCGCGACGATCGCCGCATTGAGGTCTTGCGTCGGATAGAATACGACGGCGAACGCGCCGATCGATACGATGCCTTGCAGTATGAAGGACTTCCCGATGTAGTCCATGCGTCGATGCTGCTGATCGGCTCCGTGCATGATGTCGATCAAGAGCCCCACGCCTTTGTAGATGAAGAACAGCGCCACGGTGACGACGGCGTGCGGCAGACACGTGGCCACGGCGTAGACGATGCAGGCGAGAAAAGAAAGTCCCAGCGTGACGCATCGAAAGGCGAGGTATTCCGCCAGCGTGTTTTCGCGGTGGATATCCGAAATCTGGTAGGTTCCCATCTTGTAGTTCGCGAAGGTTCCGAAGATGCCGACGACCGACATGGCGAGCGAGAGCAGTCCGGCGGCGTCGAATCCTGTGGAAAGACGTACGACGAGCACGGTGATGAGCCATTGGCATCCCAGGTAGAACATAGAGCCGATGGAGTTCCATAGCATATTCGCTTTGAGCGAGAGCTCGCGGGGACATTCTTGTTGCGTTGCGCTCACGTGCTACTCCTCTTCGACGATGTATGCTTCGGGAAAGTGCAGATGCCGTTGATTTTCAGGCGGGAAGGCGCGCCAATCGCCGTAGGCCATATCGAGATAGTGTTCTGCCTGATGGGGGACGGGCAGCGCGTGTCCTTCGAACGATGCTTCGCGCGCGGGGAATAGGAGCGAGGCATCGATTATCTGGGCATTGCCTCCAAGCAAATCGCACATCCATCCTTGGTCGAGCGGCGCGGACGCGTCCGCGCCCGTTTCCTTGGGAAGCGCCAAAGCGTCGGCTTCGAGCTTTCTGTTCAAGGCCGCCACGTCGAACAGGGCTTGGGCCAGGGGGCAGACGGCTTTTTTGACGAGCTTGATGGCGGTGGTCGATGCCACCGAGGTGTCGGCGACGGCGAAGCTGCGTTTCAGCCCGGTGCGTCGGTGCCTTTTCAGGATAGGGTCGAGACGTCGAGAAGACGGGTTCATGCGTTCGAGCGGGAAGATATCGACCCATAATCCGATGGGGTGGTCTTTGCCCGTGAAGGTCTCGTACGCTTCGGTGGAGGGGTCTACGAGCTTGAAGAACTGGTAGAGCGAGCTGCCGTCGCGATGGGAAACGAGTCGGCAGGGGCTTTCTATGCCCTGTTCGAACAGGGCATAGAGCTTTTCGTAGTCTTCGCGCGGCATGAATACGTCGATGTCGTCGTCCCAGGGAATGAAGCCGCCATGCCGCAAGGCGCCCAGGCATGTTCCGTAGGCGAGCAGGTATGCAAGACCGTGTTCGGCGCAGATGCGGTCGAGTTCGAGAAGGATGGCGAGCTCTTTTTCCTTGATTTCGTCGGCGGATAGCGGTCTTTTCACAAAGCCTCCTGGAAACGGGATGCGGGCATGCGCGGTATTTCTGTCGTGAAAGATTTATGATAGGTCAAGGCGGTAAAAATGACGTATAAGAATAAAAATAACAGGCAATGAAACGCGTCGACGCGCCGGATGCGCCGACGTCGCGCTCGCATCCGCCGATGAAACGCGCGAAAGGAACGACATGAACAACGCCGAAGCGTTGAAAAAGCTTCAAGAAACCGAACTCGACATTCTGCTCGCGATCGCAAAGTTCTGCGAAGAACATGGGATCGTGTGGTTCATGGATTCGGGCACGGCGCTGGGCGCTATGCGCCACGAGGGGTTCATCCCGTGGGATGACGATATCGATATCGCCATGATGCGCGACGATTACGATCGCTTTATCGAGCTTGCAAGCGACGGGCTGCCCGAAGGCTATTCGTTGCAGACGTTTTCGAATAACGACGCATTCGCCGGTCTGTTCGCCAAGGTGTACAAAGACGGTACGGAGTTTCGTACGAAAGAGACGCGCGAAGCGGGATGCGAGCAGGGAATCTTCGTCGACGTGTTCCCATATGACGTGCTCGCCTCCGACGAAGCGCAGCGTGCCAGGCAGACGAAGATCGCCCGCGCATGGCAATCGATATCGTATCTTTACCATGCGAAAAGCATCACGGTTCCCCATAAGGGGCTTGCGGGCGCCCTCGAGCGTTTCGGGTGCCGCTGCGCCCATTACGTCGTGCGCGCCTGCACGAACCGCGCGTCGATCGAGCGCCATTTCGATGCCGCCGTCGAGTTTTCGGGTCCTGCGTCCGACATGTGCATGATCTTGTCATGGACGGCGATGAAGCCGTGTCGCATAGATGATATGATTCCGCCGTCGCGCGGTATGTTCTGCGGACACGACCTGCCCGTTCCCGCGCATACCGATACATACCTCGAAGCCATGTACGGAGATTGGCGTGCGATTCCCGCACCCGAAGACCGAAGGACCCACCTGCCCGAATTCCTCGATTTCGGCGACGGAAGCACGTGGAGCAACGACGGGGGTGCTGCGTAGTGGCCCCGAAACGCATCGTGGTGTTTTCCGCGCAGTATCTTCCGCATATCGGCGGGGTCGAGAAATACACCGCCAATCTAGCGCGCGCGCTGGCGGCGCAGGGCTTCGAGCCGACCGTCGTGACCAGCGATGTGTCGGCTCCTGCGGGGATAGAGCGCACAGGAGACGGATTCGACGTCGTGCGCCTGCCGAGTTTTCCGCTCGTGGGAGGCCGCATGCCCGTTCCGCGCAAGAACGCGGAATTCAGAGACCTGTGGCGTTTCGTGGAATCGCGCTCTTATGACGCGGTGCTGGTCAATACGCGGTTCTATCTGCATTCGCTGCTCGGTTTGCGCTTGGCGAAGCGTCAGGGCATTCGGGCGGCGGTCTGCGAGCACGGGTCGGCGTATCTCACATTCGGCAATGCCGTCCTCGATAAGGCCGTCATCGCCTACGAACACGCCATCACGATGGTCGCGAAACGCTACCGCCCCGATTTCTACGCCGTTTCGAGCAAGGGGCTTTCGTGGCTCGGCACGTTCGGCATCGAAGGCTCGGGCGTTTTAAGCAACGCTATCGATGCCGAAGCGTTTCGCGCCTCTGCGTCGACGAGGTCGTTTCGTAGGGAAAACGGCATTTCCGACGGCGATTTGCTGGTTTCTTTCATCGGGCGTTTCATTCCTGAAAAAGGGGTCGATGCGCTCGTCGAGGCCATGCGCATTCTCGACGAGAGGGGCGTGCCTGCCGTTTTGGCCATGGCGGGAACAGGCCCGCTCGAGGAGAAGGTTCGCGATGCGGGCCTCGAGAACATCGTCGTTCTCGGAGCGCTCGAGCAAAACGACATCGCTTCGCTGCTGCTCCAATCCGACCTGTTCTGTCTTCCGACGCGATCCGAAGGGTTTTCCACGTCGCTGCTCGAGGCCGCTGCATGTTCGACGCCTGCGCTGATAACCGACGTGGGCGGCGTCGCCGAGATGATTCCGAACGCCGACTTCGGAACGGTGCTGTCCGATGCCCGCGCGATCACGATCGCTGATGAGATCGCGCGCTTGGAGGCCGACCGTGCGCTTCTGGCTTCGCAGGGCGCGCATGCCTACGAGCGCGTGCGCACGTTGTGTTCGTGGGAACGTACGGCATGCGATGCGGCGCGGGCCTGCGGCCTTAAGGAGTCATAGGAGCGAAATCCTCTTCTTGATACCCGCTCGGGTGTCCCGGTATGCTTTGAAGTCTTGCGCATATGCGTATCCAATGCATGGCGGCGTGCTCTTTCATGCACGTTTCGCATGTATGCGGGCGGCATCGATCCGTCCGCATATCGCCGGGAAATCGAGATAAAGGGGAATGGCCTTATGTGGTCGACGTTCTTCATGGCTATGGCCGTTGCCTGCGTGTTTCTTTACGCGCCTGGTTTTTTCGTCATGCGCGCGTTGCGCGTGCGCGCCGTCGCGGCGCTATGCCTTGCTCCCTGCGCGAGCGTCGTGCTGTATGCGGCAGCGACGACGATAGGGCCCGTTATCGGCATCGAGGCGTCGTGGGCCACGGTGGCGCTTCCCTGCATAGCGCTGCCTGCCGCCATCGCGCTTTGGCGGTTGCGCGCGTCGAGCGATCGGCGCCTTCTCGGCATTGCGCCTGCGGGTTACGCGTTTCGGGGAAAGATTTCCGAAGCCTGGCTGCTTTTCGCGCTCTATGTGGCATGCGGCCTGGTCGTCGTGGGAATCGTGTTTATCAAAAACCTGGACGGTCCCGATTCGTTTTTGCAGGCGTGGGATAATTCCCATCATCTGAGCTCGGTGCGCGCATTCGTGGATTCGGGCAATTTCTCCATGCTGACCACGACGTCGTATGCCACGCCGCTCGATCGTTCGTTCACGCCGTGGCCGGGAGAGGCTTCGTTTTACCCGTCGGCATGGCATGTGCTGTGCGCTTTGACGGTTTCGGCGACGGGGGCGTCGGTTCCTTTGGCGGTCAACGCCGTCAATGCGCTGATAATCGGCATCGTGCTTCCGACGAGCATGCTCGTTCTGATGGCGCGGCTTTTCCCTGGCCAACGGGGTGTGGTGCGTTGCGGCGCACTCGTTTCGCTGGCGTTCGCGGTGTTTCCCTGGGGCTTCCTGACGTTCGGTCCGTTGTATCCCAATATGCTTTCCTATGCGCTCATGCCTGCCGTCGGCGTGCTGTTCATGGCGATATTCGATAAGGATGCCACGCGCCGCCGGCGCATGGCCTGCACCGGGCTTTTCTGCATGGGGATCGCCGCATTGGCGTGTGCTCAGCCCAACGCGGTGTTTTCGTTGGCGGTTTTTTTGACGCCGTTTTGCATTACGACGGCGGCGCGTCTGTCGGCCACGCTCTCGTGCGCGCGTCGGTACCCTCATGCGGCTCGCTGGGGTGCGGGGCTGATTGCTGCGGCGGTTGTTGCATCGATATGGTGGGCGCTGTTCAGCGCCCCGTTTCTTCAGGACGTCATTTGGTACGATTGGCCGTCGAAGGAGACGCATGCGCAGGCGATCGCCAACATAGCGCTGATGTCGTTCAGCTACGCGCCGGCGCAGCTGCTGCTCGCCGCATTCGTCGGAATAGGGTTGGCATGCGCTTTGGCGGATGCGCGCTTCAGGTGGTTCGGCTGGTCGTTTTTATTCGCGGCTTTTATCTGCTATATCGATCTTTCGCACGACGGCTTCGTCAAGCATCTTTTGGCGGGCTTTTGGTATACCGATCAGTTGCGTACGGCCTCGATGGCCGCCTTGTTCGCCATACCGCTTGCAGCATTGGGCCTTCGTAATGCCGCATCGGCTGCGGCGCATCTTCTGAATTCTTTCGTGCGCGCTTCCGGGGGCGTGCCTGTCGCGCAGGGCGTCGCTGCCGCGGCGGCGGCTTTGGCAGCCATGGTCGTCGTGTTTTTCCCGAGCTACGATATCCCCGGCCATCATCATGTGGAGACGGGATTCGGGGCGATTAGGGAACGGGTGGAAGATCAGAACTCCGTCGTCAGAATGAATTATCTCGATGCGGCAGAGAAGGATTTCGTCAGACAGGTGAAAGAAATCGTTCCCGACGACGAAGTGATTATCAACAGCCCCGACGACGGCAGTGTTTTCCTGTACGGATACGACGGGCTGCGGACGTATTATCGTTATCTGACCGGATATTCGCGCACGTCGACGGAATCGCCCGATAGCGCGTTCATACGCAAAGGGCTGTACCGCCTTGCTGCCGACGCGCGCGTGAAAGAGGCGGTGCGCGCCATCGGAGCCGAATATGTTCTCGTGCTCGACCAGGGCAAAGACGATGGCGTCGGGTCCGATGACGAGCGATGGCGTTTCATCCTCAAAGACGAGACCGACGACGAGATCTGGAGCGGCATTCGGGCCATCGACGACGAAACGCCCGGATTCGAGATCGTATTGAGCCAAGACGACATGCGGCTTTATCGCATGGTGCTTTAACGTCCCTCGATGCTCTGTGGAAGAATTTTACCGTTATTTTGCATATGTTCATTTTTTGGTATAGTATTGAGAAAAATGAACATATGCTGCGCGAGAAGTCGTGGACGGGATGCGCGGCAGGCATGAAGGGAACAGCGTGCTTACCGAAAACGAATTCAAAGTTTTGTCGTTTCTGTCGAACCACGAGGTCGAAAGCCAGCGTCGCCTGTCCGAGCTTCTCGGCATATCCCTCGGCGCGGTCAACGGCGCCTGCAAGAGCCTGACCGAACGTCGTCTCATTCAAGGGTATCGTCTCACCGACGAAGGTGTCGCGTCTTTGCAGCCGTATCGCGTGGAAAACGCGGTCATCATGGCCGCGGGGCTTTCGTCTCGCTTCGCCCCGATATCCTACGAGAAGCCTAAGGGCCTGCTCGTCGTGCGCGGCGAGGTGCTGATCGAGCGCCAGATCCGCCAGTTGCAAGAGGCGGGCATCGACGACATCACCGTGGTGGTCGGTTATAAAAAGGAGCATTTCTTCTACCTGGAGGAGGCCTTCGGCGTCTCTATCGCGGTGAACGAAGAGTACGCTTCGCGCAACAATAATTCGTCTCTTATGACCGTTCGCCAGAAGCTGGGCAACACCTATATCTGCTCTTCGGACGATTATTTCACGGAGAACCCGTTCGAGCCGTATGTCTATAAGGCGTATTACGCATCCGCGTTCGTCGAGGGCGAGACCAAGGAGTGGTGCATTCGCACGGGCGCGGGCAATCGCATCGAATCCGTCGCCATCGGCGGCCGCGATGCCTTGATCATGCTGGGCCACGTGTATTTCGATCGCGCGTTTTCGCGCAGGTTCGTGCAAATTCTCGAAGATGAGTACGATCGCCCGACGACTGCCGATAAGCTGTGGGAGGAAATCTACGCCGATCATATCAAGGAATTCGATATGACGGCGCGCCCGTATGCCGACGGCATCATCCACGAATTCGACTCCCTGGATGAATTGCGCGAGTTCGATCCGTACTTCTTGCGCAACGTCGATTCCGAGGTGTTCGACAACATCGTGGCGGTATTGGGGTGCGACAAAGACGATATCCACGACGTCTATCCGCTCAAGCAGGGATTGACCAATCTGTCGTGCCATTTCGCCGTGGGCGATGCTCAGTATGTGTACCGCCATCCTGGCGTCGGTACCGAATGCATCATCGATCGCCGTGCGGAATTGGAGGCGCAGTCGCTGGGTAAAGAGCTCGGGCTCGACGATACGTATATTTTCGAAGACCCGGAGCGCGGATGGAAGATCTCGCGTTTCATTGCCGATGCGCGTCAGCTCGATCCGCATGATGACGCGCAGGTCCGTCGCGCGATGGGCATGGCCCGTTCGCTTCACGAGGCCGATGTTTCGGTCGCGCGCGACTTCGACTTCTTTACCGTGGCGAAAGGCTACGAGCGGATTCTGGTGGAGACGAAGGGTCGCATCGATATCGCGGGATTCGATGCAATGGCGGCCAAGGTTGCCCGCTTGAACGATTTCGTTCGCGCCGATCATGCCAAACGCTGCTTGACTCATAACGATTTCTTCAATTTGAACCTTCTGCTCGACGAAGATGACCGCATGTATCTGATCGATTGGGAATATGCGGGCATGGCCGATTACGCCAGCGATTTCGGCACGTTCGTCGTGTGCTGCCAGCTCGACCGCGATGCGGCGGATAGGGCCCTGGAAAGCTACTTCGGCCGTACGCCCGATCCTGCGGAGCGACGCCATAACTTCGCGCACGTCGTATTGGCGGGATGGTGCTGGTATGTCTGGTCTTTGTTCAAAGAGGCGCAGGGCGAATGCGTTGGCGAGTGGATCTACGTCTATTACCGCTATGTCGTCGAATACCTCGATGAAACGCTCGAGGCGTATCGCGGCATGGAACAGTCGCGCGCGTAGCGGTACCGTATGCGCGTTGTTTGAATGATCGAAGGGCATGTTGCCGTCGAATCGGCGGCGAACGAAAGGCGGGCATCGATGGATCGGCGCGTCAAGGCGCTGCGTGCGCAGCGCATGAAGCGATATTTTATGCGTGGCATCGCATTCGCGATGGCCTCGGGAGTGTGCTACGGCCTGTATACGGCGTTTCTCACCTTGGCCGAGACGCAGGGCGTATGGGGCTCGTGGTTCGCGGGCGCTTCGTGGGGGTCGGGCCAAGCGGCGCTCGGGTCGTTCGCCGTGACGTTCGCCTTAGCCGCTTTGGCCGCCGGCATCAACGATTTTATCAGCGGCCTGTGGTCGATAGTCGTCTGTGCGAAAAACCGGCAGCTCGGGGATTTGTGGAAAACGGTGCGCACGAAACCGGGCGCCGTCATGATGGCGTGCGCTGTCGTCGGTGGTCCGTTCGCCACCATTTTCTATGTGGCGGCGTTGAATTCCGCGGCGGCGGCGGGCAATCCTGGGGTTATCGTGCCGCTGGCGGCGCTCAACTGCGCTATCGGCGCCGTCCTTGGTCGTGTGCTGTTCAAACAAAGCCTTAAAGGGCATAAGATCGTCGGCATCGCGATCTGTCTGTTCGCGGCGGCCCTGATCGGCGGTGCGAGTTTTGCGGCTATGGGCCCTCAAGCCATGGCGGGTTGCCTGTTCGCGCTGCTTGCCGCATTCGGCTGGGGTTTCGAGGGGTGCATCGCCGGATTCGGAACGGTTCTCATCGACTACCGCATCGGCATAGCCATCCGTCAGCTTACGGCCGGCATTCTGGAATTGTGCGCGATGTTTCCCCTGCTTATGATCGCAGGGGATGAATTCGCCCGTATCGGTTCGGTCGCAGCCGCGGCATTAGGCAGCCCCGCTCTGGTTTTCTTCCTTTTCGCAGGGCTGTTCGCAATGCCCGCGTTTTCCTTTTGGTACAAGGGCAATTCCATGTGCGGAACCGCGCTCGGCATGGCTTGCAACGGCATGTACGCATTCTGGGGACCGTTTTTCATCTGGGTCCTGATGGGCGTTTTGAACATAGGCGGACTTGCGGCCTCGTATCCGCCGCTTTCCGGCGTGCAGTGGATCGGCGCCGTTATCATGGTGGCGGGTATTTTCTGCATTGCCGTCGATCCGCGTACGCTCGCCTCTAAGCGCAAGCGTACGGATAAGGAGTGAACATGAACGGTCGTATTCCTCTGCATTACGCCATCATCGAGCATTTTCTCCAGGGCGTTGAAGACGATGCATCGGGGGTCGTCACGGCGCTTGCGTCTGATTATGCATCGTATAAAATGCTGACTGAAAGCGATGTCGAAGAGGCGTTGATGACCGCCAAAGAAAACGGCATTCTCGAAGAAACGCGCTGTGAAGCCGACCAGGTGGGCAATCCGGTCGTTTTTTATCGGATGACCGATTTCGGCGCGCGTATGGTCGAGCGGTATCTGTAGCGTTGAGACGCATGATGGAAAGGGCCCGCAATGCATTGTGACGCATCGCGGGCCCTTCGTTGTGTCGGTTAGCGTCGATCCTGATCGTTGCATTCTTGCATGACGCGATAGACCTCGAGTTCCCAGGCCTTCCGGTGGGTTTTCGCTACGGTGTCCAGAATGGCGCCCGCCGTCATGCTGAGCGCGCCGCAGAACACCAGCCCCGTAGCAAGCACGGTCGATGGGATACGCGAGACGAGGCCCGTTTGGGCGAACTCGACTACGACGGGAACGCCGACGATGAGGCCGCAGGCTATGAATAGGGCGGCGATCCATCCGAAAAAGGCCAGCGGCTTGCATTCGCGGAACAGCGATGCGATGGCCATGAGCACTTTCGCGCCGTCTTCGAATGTGGACAGCTTGCTCTCGCTTCCTTCGGGGCGATCGCGGTAATCGATGGGAACGTCGACGATGCGCCATCGTTTATCGACGGCGTGGATGGAGAGTTCCGTTTCTATCTGAAAACCGCTTGAGAGCACGGGCATCGTTTTCACGAACGCGCGCGTGAAGGCGCGATATCCCGTCATCACGTCGTCGAATGCGTAGCCGTAGATGGCCTTGATGAGCCAGCGTACGAGATTGTTGCCGAATCCGTGGAACGCCCGATCGTTTTCTTCGCCGTAGCTGCCGTTGGAGAGCCTGTCGCCGACGGTCATATCCGCCTCGCCCGCGGTAAGCGGCGCGAGCAGTTCGCGCGCGGCTTCGGCCGGATAGGTGTCGTCTCCATCGACCATGATGTAGTAATCGGCTTCGATATCGCGAAACATGCTGCGCACCACGTTGCCCTTGCCTTGGCGGGGTTCCTTTTTCACGATGGCGCCGTGTTCTCGCGCGAGGCGCGCGGTATCATCGGTCGAGTTGTTGTCGTACACGTATATCGCGGCTTCGGGAAGTTCGCGTTTGAAATCGTCGACCACTTTGGCGATGGTGGCTTCTTCGTTATAGCAGGGAATGAGTACGGCGACGTGCGTGGTGTGCATGGATGGTTCTCCCGATTCGATTATCGTGCGGGCCGCGTATCGCGGTTCGGTGCATCGCCGTCATGGCGATCGTCGTTCGATCGCGTCTCGTCGACGGCTTCGTTGAATTCCTCGCAGGCTCGTTTCTGCCCGACGGCCGGTCGCGGATCGTAGTGGTGCCTGAGGACCTGCCCGAGAAGATGCAGGCGTACGATGAAGAAGGCCGACACGCCGAATGCGAGCGCTATGAAGACGAGGCGCCATGCGCCATGGGTCTCGGTGACGAAAATGGCCGATATGGCCAAGATGACGGTCCATCCCCACATGATGAGCACGGTTTCGCGTTGGCTAAAGCCTTCTTTGAGGAGCTGGTGATGGATGTGGCCGTTATCGGCTTGTTGGATGGGCTGATGGGCGCGCAGGCGCCGTATGATGGCCGAAGCGGTGTCGATGATAGGGACGCCCGCTACGAGGATAGGGACGAGCAGGGAGACGAACAAGGCGGAGCGCGTCGTCGCGAACAGCGAGACGATTCCAAGCGACATGCCGAGTAGAAGCGATCCCGAATCGCCCATGAAGATGGAGGCGGGATTGAAGTTGTAGCGAAGGAATCCCAGGCAGATGCCGATCAAGCCTGCGCAGAGAAAGGCCGCATCGACGCGGAATGTCAAGACCGCGAATGTGAACATGGTGAATGCCGATATGGCCGTGATGCCCGATGCGAGGCCGTCGAGGCCGTCTATCAGGTTGATGATGTTCATGAAGGCCACCAGGTAGAAGACGGTGATGGGATAGGCCCATATACCGAAATCTATGTACCCGGCGCCGATGGGATTGTGCATGTCGGAAAGCAGAAGCCCGGATGCCGCGACGATGCTCGCCGCGACGATTTGCCCGAGAAGCTTCTGTTTGGGACGGAGGTCCCAGATATCGTCGGCTGCGCCGACGAGGAAGATGAGCACGACGCCGCAGGCCACGCCCGGATACCAGATATTGCGGCTGACGGGGCTGTGCAGGGGGTAATGCCATCCGAAGAATTGCGAGCCGATCCATATAGTAAGCAGGCCCGCTATCAGGCCCCCGAACATCGCGACGCCGCCGAAACGCGCGGTGGGTTTTTTGTTCACGCGCCGTGCGCTCGGGTAATCGACGGCATCGAGCTTGAAGGCGAGCTTTCGCACGGGAGGGACGAGCGCCATGGTCACGACGCAGGCGACCGCAGCCGCTATGCCATAATGTAACCAGGTCATACGTCTCCGTTCGACAATGCAGGAAATCGGCGGTCTGCGTTGTGGTGCTGACGCATACCAAACGTTTATTTTATAATAGAATTTCTTAAAACGACCGATTTTTATAGGAGTCTTTCGTGGCAATCACACCGTATATAAGTGTCATCGTTCCCGTCTACAACGTCGAGCGGTGGGTGGCGCGCGCCATCGACTCCTTACGCGCCCAGACCCTCGATAACTTCGAGCTTTTGCTGGTCGATGACGGAAGCCCTGATGGATCGGGTGCTATTTGCGACGATTATGCGGCGTGCGATGAGCGGATTTCGGTCATTCACAAGGAGAACGGCGGTGCTGCAAGCGCGCGCAACGCCGCGATCGACGTCGCGCGGGGCACGTATCTGTTTTTCATGGATGCCGACGACTGGTGCGAGCCCGATATGCTTCAAAGCCTGTACGATTGCGCGGAATCGGGTCCGTTCGATTTGGTGGTGACGGGCTTTTACATCGACACGTATCGTACCGAGGATAAATTCTTCAGGGAGGTGAAAAGCCTTCCGTCCCGCGTATACCGCAGCGCGCAGGAATTCCGCGAAGACGCGCACCGGCTTTTCGACAGGAATCTGCTGTATACCCCCTGGAATAAGCTGTTCCGCGCTTCGTATCTGCGTGAGCGTGACATTCGATTCCCCGATGTGTGGTGGGACGACCTGCCGTTCAACTTGGCGGTGCTGGCCGACATCGAACGCGTCGCGCTCATGGACCGTCCCTTCTATCATTTTTTGCGCGCCCGCTCGGAAAGCGAGAACACCAAATATCGCGGCGGCACCTTCGAAAAAAGGGAAGAGGAAGACGGTTGGATGCGCGCGTTGTACGCCTATTGGGGGGTCGACACGCCGCAGTCGCGCGAGTTTTTGGCGCGTCGCCACGCCGAGCGCGTGATCGGATGCATAGAAATGCTCACATGCAAAGACTGTCCGCTTTCCGGCGAGGAGAAAAAACGGGAGGTCGCCCGCATGGTGTCGGCGCCCTCGGTGCAAAGCGCCGTGTCGCAGGCCCGTCCCGGTTCGTTGATGATGCGGGCCGTGATGGCCCCCATGCGTTGGCGCAAGCCCGGTCTTATGATGGCCGAAAGCCGGTTCATTTCATGGGTCAAGCGCAACTTCGTGGGCGTGTTCGCGTATCTCAAGGCGCATCGCTAGGGCCGAGAAGGCATTGCTGCACGCGTGCGCGCGTTCGTTTTGATGTAGCGCCTGGATATTCCCGCTTTTTTTGCAAAAATGTCGTTTTCTCTACGAGTGGGTATTATATTTCTTCGGGGGAGTGTATCATCCGTGCCGCGCATCCGCGCGCATGGCCCGTGTCGGAATAGGGGGGTCTTACCATGGATAGGATGTTCGAAGAAAAGCCTAAGAAGAAAATCGACCGCCGCATCCTCAAAACGAAGAAGGCGCTGTTCGAGGCGTTCGACCGGCTGGTCGTCAACAAGGATTACGATCGGATCACCATATCGGAACTCGCACGAGAGGCCGATATCGATCGCAAGACGTTTTATCTGCACTATTCGTCGATAGACGAAATGGTCGACGACAAGATGAACGCGATCGTGGCGGCTATCCTCGATGACGTCGAAGCCGATATGCGCGCTCGTGCGCAAGAAGGCGCGCAGGACGACGGCGATGCGATTCCCGGATTGCGCGTGTTCTTCTTGGGCGTGAGCCGTGCGGTGAAAGAGGCCTTTCCGCGTCAAGCCCACACGTTCGGCGCCATGCCTGCCGGCATGCTCGCCGAGCGCGTGGTCAAGCCGTTGGCAAGCGAGGTGCATCGTCGACGCCTTCTGACGTTCGACGTGCCTCTCGAGGTGCGCGATTTGTACGCATCGTCGATCGTCGGCGCGATGATCGGCGTATACGCCTCGTGGATGAAAGGAGGCATGGCCCAGTCGGTCGAGGAGGTCTCCGACGCGGCCAGCCGCATCGTCGGCGCGTGCCTGCGAGAAATAGCGAGCATCCCCGCGCGCCCGTAGGGGCGTCGTGCGCGGCGGCTTTTGTGCGATCGCCTGCAAGGGCCGCCGCGTCATACCGCGTTACACTTCGAGCAAGGCGAGCAATTCGTCGCCGGTCAACCGAGGAAAAGGCGCGGATACGTTTTCGATGATCTTGTCGGAAAGGGCGCTTTTGGCTTCCTGCAGCGAGAGGATGCGCTCTTCGACGGTGTCTTCGAGGATGATGCGATACACGTTCACCGTGCGGCGTTGGCCGATTCGATGCGCTCGTCCTGATGCCTGGTCCATCGCCGCGCAGTTCCACCACGGATCGGCATGGATGACTACCGAGGCGCCTGTCAGATTGAGGCCCGTTCCTCCGGCTTTCAGAGAAATGAGGAATGCCGGCGTGTCATCGTCGTTGAACGATGCGGCCAAAGCCGTCCGGTGGCGCTTAGGCGTTGACCCCGTAATGGCGTAGTGGGCGATGCCGCATGCGTCAAGTTCGTCCGCTATAAGATCCAAGAAGCTTGTGAACTGGGAAAATACGAGGGTTTTCCGCGAATTGGCATGCGCTTGGGCCACGAGGTCGGCTATGGCGCGCGCTTTGGGTCCGTGCTCGGGATAATCCTCGAGCACAAGTCGCGGGTCGCAGCAGAGCCGCCGTAGGCGGGTGATTTCGGCGAGGACTTCGATATTCGATCGGGAGCCCCGTTCGTCTTTGCCGCGCCGTTTCTGCTCGAGCAGGGTTTCTCGCAGGTTTTGCTCGTAAGCCTTGTATATACGCCGTTGCTCGAGGGGCATGCGCACGTAGATCGTCGATTCTGTTTTTTCCGGCAGGTCGTCGAGCACGTCGCTTTTCAGGCGACGCATCATGAACGGTCCGATCAAGGCGCGCAGGCGCGTTGCCGCCTCTTCGTTTCCGCCGACGATGTCGGATTCGAAGCGCTCGCGAAAACGCATATACGATCCGAGAAAGCCGGGCATGAGAAAGTCGAAGATGCTCCACATTTCGCTCAGCTTGTTTTCTATGGGTGTGCCGGTCAAAGCGAATCGCACATCGGCATCGATGCGCTTCATCGCACGTGCGGTCAGCGTTTCCTGGTTCTTGATATAGTGCGCCTCGTCGAGCGCGCAGCAGAAAAACGAACGCTTCGCGTAATCGTCCATATCGATGCGGGCCAGATCGTACGATGTCACGATGATGTCGGCGGTCGAATCCGCTCGTGCGGCGCGCCGTTCTCGGGCGGTTCCCGCAACGACGCGCACGTGCAGGCCGGGGGCGAATCGGGTGATTTCCGCATGCCAGTTGTATACCAAAGAGGCGGGGCATACGATGATGCTCGCACGGCCGCCCGCGCGCGTTTCGTCGAGATGGGCGAGAAGGAACGCGATGAGCTGCACCGACTTTCCCAAGCCCATCTCATCTGCAAGAATTCCGCCCAGGCGCATATCCGCAAGGGCGTTCATCCAGCGAAAGCCTTCTTCTTGATAAGGGCGCAGCGTCGTTCGAAGCGTTGCGGGGACATCTATACGGTCGCTTCGCCGGGTGCGCAGGCGCTGCGCATAGGAGACGAAGGCGTCGTCTTTGCGCGCCCCATCCAGGACTTCGTCCACGTAGCATGCTCGATAGGCGGGCAGCTTGACGATGCCTTCATCGAATCGCCTCGGCGCTATGTCGAGGTCGGATGCGATACGATCGAGTTGTGCTAGGTCGAGCTCCGCTATATCGAGAAAGCTTCCGTTTTTCAGGCGGTGGTATCGTTTGCGGCAGCGGTAGCTCGCCAGTAGGGCGGAAAGTTCGTCGCGTCCGAGGTCGTCCGCGTCCACATCGAGCTCGATCAGGCCGCCTTGCAAGGATACGCCTAAAGCGATGCGCGGCTTTCTGTCGGATACGAGTCTGTCGAAAGCGTCGGTGGTGAATACGGCGCCCTGCTCGGCGAAGCGCGCCAGCCCTCCGAAGAGCAATTCGGCGCAGCGGGTATCGTCCTTGAGCGAAAGGACGTGCCGTTCTGGTTCTTGCGCGATTTCGGCGCGTGCGCCGTCGTCGAAAAACGATGCGAGCAAGGCGAGCGCCTCCTGCTCGCGCTGTTTTTCGACGAATGGCCGCGGGGTTTTTTCGTCGCGCCAGATGGCGCCCGACGGCGTAAGGATGCGTTGCGCTGCGCCATAGCGCGCGACCGCTTCGCATACGATGAAGGAGCGGATTCTGTCGAAATAGAATGCGATCTCGACGGGAACGGGGCGCCATTCGTCGAGCTTTTCGGGAGCCGACACCTCGAGGTGTCGTTCCGCATCGACGAGAACGGTCGCGCAAAATAACGCGAGGTCATTTTCGCTGACGAAAAGGCGCGTGTCGTACGCGTCGAACAGCGCTGACAGAAACGGTCCGCATACGGCCAGGTCGGGCGAGCATCGATGGAGCGTTTCGCCTTGCCAGAGATACATCCTGTCGGCATGGGAGACGACGACCGCTCGCTTGCGGCAGCGAAGAAGGCATCCCCCTCGCGGGTCGAAATCGATGTCCACGGCGATGCGGGGATCGCTTTTTTCGATATGCACGATGGTTTTCGCGGGAACGCTTGCATCGTGGCCTTCTATCGCGAACGGCGCGTCTCCGGCGGCGTCGAGCAGGTCTACCAGTTCGCGGAGATCGAGTTCGAGCTCCCGATGCGCTTCTCGTCGCGCGGGAAACGCCCAAGTCCCCGCGCGCAGACCCTCGCGGGCCGCTAAGGTTCGGTCGAGAAACGCAGCCAGCGCCCGTCCGCGCGGGGTGAATGCCTCGGGCGCATGGGCGAATGCGAGCTTTTTGCCGTAGCTGCGGTACGCGCAGCTACGGCAATCATCGACGAAGGAGGCGATGTCTTTCATGATGTAGGCGCCATGCTGCCCGATGAGCCTGAATCGCACCGACCATGTTCCGTACGCGTAGTGCAAGGTCGGCTCCACGTCGACGCGCTCGCCGCACGTTGCTGCCGACCGGCGTGCATCGGCATGCTTCATCAGTGCCGCCAAGCTCGGCGATGTTTCCGGGTCGCGCGCTGCGCGGTAGCCGGAGAATTGTTCGGGATGTTCGTTGTACAGGCATATCGCGGCCACGCAATGCTTGCAGGGGCCGTCGTATCGGATGTAGGCGGGGCATGTGCAGGAGTAATCGAGAATGCGGTCGGCTTCCTCGTCGAGCGATACAGCAGTGCGATAGCGGTCGTCCCAGCCATGGCTCGATGCTACCAGCGCGCTTATATGCGTGCTGTGATGGTCGAATCGGCATTGCTTCATGAGGAAGTTATCGCTCGACGAGGCGATCTGTTTGCCGCGATGCAGCGTTTTAGGCGGGCAAGCGCGGGCGAGCGCGTAGTCTGAAATCATACTCCCGGTCCTTTCGACGAATCTTCATGATACTGAAATCCCGCGGGTACGCACAATGATGCGTGAAAGTCGTTCAGCTTCGAAGTAACCATTGGTTCACTTTTGTGTCCGCTCTGCTATGATTGTTGTTTGCTTTGGCTAACAATAGCCGCATGACACCGAGAGCACAGAAGGAGCCGGTATGTTCGATGCGCGTTTGATGAGGATGGTTCCCGAAGCGCGGCGCCTGATCGCTGCCGATGTGGCGCTTCAATGGGCGGCGTTGCTCGCCAACACGGCGCTGTTCGCGGCGATCGGGCTGTTTTTCGGGGCTTTGGTAGAAGGGACGCTCGAATCGTCGTTTTCGCTTGCGTTGGCGGGGGCCGCTCTCTGCGCGATCGCCGTGCGCTTCATATGCCAGAAAAAGGCCGCTGAATACGGTGCGCGCGCCGCATCCGCAGCGAAATGCACGATTAGGCAGCGTGTGTACGATAAACTCGTGAGTTTGGGGCCGGGATATGCGGACCGTACCGCGACGGCGCGCGCGTTGCATGTATGCGTCGAGGGCAGCGAGCAGCTCGAAAGCTATTTCGGTTCGTACGTGCCGCAGCTGTTCTATGCCGTGCTGGCCCCTGTGACGCTTTTTTGCTGCCTCGCTCCCTTTTCGCTGCCCGCTGCCGTAGCGCTTGTGGCATGCGTTCCGCTTATTCCGCTGTCCATCGTCGCCATCCAGCGGATCGCGAAGCGAATCATGCGAGGGTATTGGGGGTCGTATGTCGATCTCGGCGAGACGTTTCTGGAAAACATCCGAGGCCTCGCCACGCTGAAGGTGTTTTCTGCCGATGGACGCGCCCATGATCGAATGAACGACCAGGCCGAAAGCTTCAGGCGATCCACTATGCGTCTACTTCGCATGCAGCTCAATTCCATTACGGTCATGGACCTGTTCGCTTTCGGCGGAGCGGCCGTCGGTATCGTGGCCGCTATCGGGCAGTATGCCGACGGCGCGATCGGCCTCGGCCCTGCGTGCGTTATCGTGCTTCTTTCGGCGGAGTTCTTCTTGCCGTTGCGCACGCTCGGTTCGTTTTTCCACACGGCCATGAACGGCATGGCTGCGGCCGATGCTATGTACGAGATCCTCGATACGCCTGACCCGGCCGAGGGTTCGCGCCGCATCGAGCGCGCTGCCGGCGTCGGCGTGCGATGCGCTTCTTTGGGATACGTCTATGAAGACTCCGATCATCCCGCCTTGGCGTCGGTCGATTTCGAGGCGCCGGTCGGGTCGTTCGTCGGCATCGCGGGCGAAAGCGGCTCCGGCAAATCGACCCTTGCCGGCGTCATCGCGGGCACGCATGCCGGGTTCTCGGGCGCGCTTTCTATCGGAGGCATCGACGCGCATGACCTCGCGCGTTCGTCGTGGAGCGAATCGGTATGCCTCGTGTCGTATTCGAACTACCTGTTCAAGGGCACGATAGCCGAGAATATGCGCCTCGCTTCGCCGCATGCTTCCGTCGAGGAGATCTGGAATGCGCTCGAACGATGCCGCGTTGCCGATTTCGTGCGTGCCCGGGGAGGCCTCGAATCATGCATCGATGCGGGCGGCGGCGATCTTTCGGGCGGCCAACGCCAGCGCATCGCCTTGGCGCGCGCATTGCTGCGCGATGCATCGGTGTACGTGTTCGACGAAGCCACGTCGAACATCGATGCCGAAAGCGAGGCGGCCATCGCATCGGTCATGCATGCGCTGACGGATGAAGGCAAAACCGTGATCGCGGTTTCTCACCGCCTTGCGCTTTTGCGCGGCGCATCGTGCATTTACGCGATGCAGGACGGCAGGGTGGTCGAACGAGGATGCTTCGACGAGCTTGCCGCCTGCGATGGCGGCGTGTTCGCACGACTGTGGAATACGCAAAAAGAACTCGAGCGCATCGCCTGTGCGGGCGCTAGCACGCCGTGCGCCGCATGCGATGAGCCTGCGGGCGAAGAAGGGGAGGCGCATGATTACGTTCCTTCGAAAGACGAGGGCGCGACGGCGCGCGTCGGCAAAGGCGTCGTCATGGCGCGCCTGCTCGCTCTTGCATCTCCGCTCGCTTTCGTCATGACGCTGGCTGTATTTCTCGGCGTGGCGGGTTTTGCTGCGGCGATATTCGTCAGCGTGGGGGCGGCGTTCGCATTGCTCGAGCTGGCGGGATTCGAAACCGGAGTTGCCGCATCTGCGTGGGTCGGTCTTCTTGTCGCGTGCGCGCTTGTGCGCGGTCCGCTGCGTTACGGCGAGCAGCTTTGCAATCATTACGTCGCATTCAAGGTGTTGGCCCTCGTTCGTGATAAGGTGTTCGCCCAGCTAAGACGTCTTGCGCCCGCAAAGCTCGATCGTCGGGACCAAGGCGACCTGGTGTCGCTTGTCACGGCGGACGTGGAATTGCTCGAGGTTTTTTTCGCCCACACGATTTCCCCCGTCGCCATCGCCTGCATCGTCTCGATCGGCATGACGGTATTTATCGCCGCCCAAAACCCCATGCTCGGAGCCATCGCCCTGCTTTCCTATATCGCGGTAGGGGCGATCATGCCGCTGTGCGCGTCGCGCGCGGGCGGCGATGGCGCGCGCGACGTCCGCGACGGCATAGGGGCGCTGAACGCGTTCGTGCTCGATAGCTTGAACGGCCTGCGAGAAACGCTGCAATTCGGCGGGCAACGCGCCCGGGCGGCGGAGCTGAAGCGCCGTATGCGCGCGACGGCGCAAGCCGATATGGTGTTGAAGCGCCGCGCTGCGACGGCGTTCGCCGCAGCGGGGGCATGCGTGCTGGCCTGCGATGCGGCGATGATGGCTGCAAGCGCCGCGTTGGCGCATGCGCACGTCGTATCCCCCGATCAGGCTCTGCTGGCGTGCGTTGCGCTTTTCTCGTCGTTCGGACCTGTTATCGCCTTGGCGAATCTCGGCAGCACGCTGCAAGGGACGCTTGCTTCGGGGTCGCGCGTTCTCGAATTGCTCGACGAAAGCCCGCAGACCGAAGAGGTCGAAAACGGCGTTGTCGTGGAGGGCTTTTCCGGCGTGCGATTCGACGGCGTTACGTTTTCGTACGGTTCGCATCGTGTTCTCGAAAACGTCGATATGACCATCGCCCCTGGAAGCGCGGTGTGCATCGTCGGCAAAAGCGGAGCGGGCAAGTCGACGCTGCTCAAGATGATCATGCGCTTTTGGGATCCCGATTCGGGCACGGTGAGCATTTCGGGCGTCGATGCGCGAAACGTGAATACGGAATCCTTGCGTGCGGAAATAGGGTTCATGACGCAGCATACCCATTTGTTCCCAGGGACCGTGCGCGATAATTTGCTGATCGCGTCTCCCGACGTGGGAGACGAAGAATTGTATGCAGCACTTGAAAAAGCCTCGTTGCGTGCGAGAGTGGAACGCTTGCCGCATGGTCTCGACGGCGTTATCGGCGCGTGCGGAGAGGGCCTTTCGGGAGGGGAGCGGCAGCGTCTCGGCCTTGCTCGTTTGTTCCTTCGCGATGCGGGGCTTTTGCTGCTTGATGAACCGACGAGCAATCTCGACAGCCTGAACGAGGCCGCCATTTTGCGCGCCTTGCGCGACCATGGAAGAGGATGTGCGATGGCGATCGTCAGCCATAGGCCCGCGATGGCGGCGCTTGCCGCGGAAACCTACGTCCTTGCGTCTTCGCGGTCCTGCTGAGGAAACGCGGCGCGAAGGCCTGAAGACGCAAGGCCTTCGCGCCGTTCGATCCGCGTTAGGCGAGCGCGTCTTCCAGCGTGCGCCATGCGAGCTCGGCGCATTTGACGCGCGCCGGCATAAAGGCGATCGACTCCAGCTCGGCCGCTTCGTCGAGACGTGCGCGGTCGGCCGCATCGATCGTATCGCCGCGCACCATCCTCAGAAACAACGAGCATAGCCGTTTGGCTTCGTCGACGCTTTCTCCGTCGATCAGGTCGGCCATCATATCGGCTGACGCCTGCGATACGGCGCAACCGTGGCCCGTGAAGGCGGCTTCTTCTATGATGCCGTCCACGATGCGAAGCGAAAGCGTCAGTTCGTCTCCGCATGTCGGATTGACTCCTTCGCGCGTCAACGATGGGTCGTGCATGGCGTATTTGTAATCGGGGTGGGCATTGTGGCGCATAAGCGCGGCCGTATAGATGCTAGCCATGGAAAGTCCTCCAAACCGTGTTCAAGCCGTCGACGAGCGCGGCGATATCCCGTTCGTCGTTATAGAAGGCAAGCGATGCGCGGCAGCAGGACTCGACGCCCATCCAGGCCAAAAGCGGCTGGGCGCAATGATGCCCCGCCCGGATGGCCACATCGCACGAGTCGAGGATGCTGGCGACATCGTGAGGATGGATGCCTGCGACGTTGAACGCGACCACGCCATGGCGTCGTTCGGGGTCGACGTCTCCTACGGGTTCGATGAAGGGCAGCGCGAAGAGCGCGTCCGTGCATGCGCGCATAAGCGCCCGCTCGCGCCGCCGGATGGCCTCCATGCCGATTTCCTCCATGTAGCGCAAGCCGACGGCCGTCGCGACAAGTCCTGCGGCATCCTGCGTTCCCGCCTCGAACTTTTCCGGTATGGGCGCCCAGGATGCGCTTTCCTGCGTGACGCGGCTTATCATTTCGCCGCCGGTAAGAAACGGCGGCATGGCTTCGAGCAGCGCACGGCGGCCCCACAGGATGCCTATGCCGAAGGGGCCGAACGCCTTGTGGGCGGAGAAGGCGAAAAAGTCGCAGTCGAGCGCCGCCACGTCGATGCGCATATGGGGAACGGATTGCGCGCCGTCGACGACCAGATAGCCTCCTCGTTCATGCACGCGGCGAGCGAGTTCGGCAATGGGGTTTTCGATGCCGAGCACGTTGGAGACGTGCGCCGCCGCCACGATGCGGGTGCGCGGGCCTATCTTCGCGTCCATCTCGTCGGGAGTTATGACGCCTTGTTCATCGGGGTAGAGGTATACGAGGCGGGCGCCCGAGGCTTTGCAGACCTGTTGCCACGGGATGAGGTTGCTGTGATGCTCCATCACGGTGATGCAGACCTCGTCGCCTTCGCGCAGGATGCTGCCCGCGAATGCCGTGGCCGCCATATTGAGCGCTTCGCTGGCGTTGCGGCAGGCGATCACTTCGCAGGGGTCGTCTGCTCCGATGGCGCGCGCTATCGCGGAGCGGGCGTCGGCGATGGCGGCGGTGGCGCGCATGGACAGTCCGTAAAGGCCGCGCAGCGCATTCGCGTTCGTCGTTCTGTAGAATTCCGCTTGCGCTTCGATAACCGACCGCGGCCGCTGCGCCGTCGCGGCGCTATCGAGGAAAGCGAGCTGCGGATTGCTCGACAGCAGAGGGAAATCCTCTTTGAAAGGATTGGCGGACAGGTCTTCGACATGCGGCGTTTTACGGGATATCATGCGTTCTCCTCCTGCTCGGGGCATCGCGCGATGGATTCGATGGCTTTGCGCGCGACCGGGTCGTCGGCTTCGGCGAGAGCGCTTTCGACGACGCCGCGTGCGAAAATGGCCTCGGCGTCATCGGGGGCGATGCCGCGGCTTGCCAGGTAGAACATCTGCTCGGGGCCTATATGGCCGATCGTCGATCCGTGATCGCCCGCCACATCGTCCTCCCCGCACAAAATGACGGGACAGCTGCGGTTGTGCGCTTTTTCTCCTGCGATCAGCACGCTTTCTTGTTCGTGTCCGCGCGCTTTTTTACATCCGCGCACGAAGTCGATCGTCGCGCGCAGGGTTTTCGTGCTTTCTCCGGCAAGCACGCCGTTGAATTCCAGGTCGCTTTTCGAAGCGCGGCCTCGATGTGCGAATTCGTAGTTGAAATCATGATGCGCCGAGCCGCGTGCCAGGCAGCGGGTCGTCACGTTCATTGCGCTGCGATCCGCTCGCAGATCGCCCGTAAGGCCGGTGTACGATTCTCCATGTGCAAGCGAAACATACTTCACGTCTGCGACGGCATCCTCGTCAAGCACGTACCCCGCGTCGTCGACCACGCACCATCCGTTTTCCGCCGCTTGCACGCTCGTCAAGGAAAGCCGCGCATTTTTGCCGACGAAGGCGCGTATGTGCGATCCGAGGAGATAGGGCAGGCTTCGGTCCGCCCCGCTTCCGCGAAAGACGACCGTTACTCGGGCGTTCGCTCCTTCATGCACGACGATATCGAGCGCCGATACGCACGACGTCTTCGATTCTTCCAGGCAGACGACGGCGTATGCCTGGCTTTCGGCATCGGCGACCAGCGCGCGCCGCTGCGCCGCTTCATCGATGAACGACGCGTATTGCTCTCCGACTCCCGTTTTGAACGCCGCCATGATGCCGCCCGTCGATTCGATTCGTTCTCGGCGCGCCTGGTAGGACGAAAGCGCCGTGCGATCGAGCGAGTCGTCGTTCGATTCGCCTTTGTGCGGACCGTCGATGCGGTCATGCGGCTTTGCCGGTTTTCGGCGCGCTTGCAACGCGTCGACCGCTTGTTCGAACGCATCGGAGGCTCCTTCGTGAAAGCCGTTCATGTCGATATGCGCGCAGGTCGATGGATCCTTCGTGCGTGCGAAGGAGATTTCGGCGTCGTTTACCGCAAGGCGATGCCAGGTGGGGGCGCTCATCGCGTTCGCGTGGGCGATAACGGCTTGCTTCATTATCCGATCGCTCCTTCCATTTCAAGCTTGATAAGGTTGTTCATTTCGACGGCGTATTCCAAAGGGAGTTCTTTGCTTACCGGCTCGGCGAACCCGTTGACCACCATCGCGCACGCCTCTTCTTCGGGAATGCCGCGGCTCATCAGGTAGAAGACCGTGTCGTCGCCTATGCGCCCGATCGTTGCTTCGTGGCCGATGTCGACGTTCTTGCATCGGATATCCATGGCCGGAATGGTGTCGGAGCGGCTTATGTCGTCGAGCATGAGGGATTGGCACGACACGCTTGCGCTCGCGCCGTGCGCGCGCTCGGTCGCCACGACCGATGAGCGAAACGTCGAAACGCCGCCGCCTTTGGAGATCGATTTGGTCTGGATCGCCGCCGATGTGTTCGGCGCGGCGAGAACCGTTTTGCAGCCGGTATCGAGGTTTTGGCCCGCTCCCGCGAACGTGATGCCCGTGAATGCGCATGTGCTGCCTTCGCCGGCGAGGATGGACATGGGGTAGAGGTAGCCGACGTGGCTTCCGAACGATCCGCTGACCCACTCGATCGCGCCGCCTTCTTGCACCGATGCGCGCTTCGTGTTGAGGTTGTACATGTTCTTCGACCAGTTTTCGATGGTTGAATAGCGCAGACGCGCCCGCTTGCCTACGAATAGCTCGACGCAGCCGGCGTGCAGATTGGCCACGTTGTACTTCGGTGCCGAGCAGCCCTCGATGAAATGCAGCTCGGCATCGTCTTCGACGATGATGAGGGTATGCTCGAACTGGCCCGCTCCTTCGGCATTGAGACGGAAGTAGCTTTGCAGGGGGAAATCGAGTTTGACGCCTGCGGGAACGTAGACGAAGCTTCCTCCGCTCCAGACCGCGCCGTGCAATGCCGCGAATTTATGGTCCGATGGGGGAACGAGCGTCATGAACGTTTCTCGAATAAGGTCGGCATGCTCGCCTTGGAGCGCTTCCTCGATGCCCGAATAGACGATGCCCATGCGCGCCGCCGATTCTTGCACGCTGTGGTAGACGAGCTCGGAGTCATACTGCGCTCCAACGCCGGCGAGATAGGCGCGCTCGGCCTCGGGAATACCCAGACGTTCGAACGTATCCTTGATGGCGCCCGGAACGTGTTCCCAGTCGCTTTTCTGTTCGGTGTCGGGTTTCACGTAGGTGACGATGCGGTCCATATGGAGGCCTTCGAGGGAAGGCCCCCAATCGGGGGCGTCCATCGACAGATACGTAGCGAGCGACTTCAGGCGAAAATCGAGCATCCACGACGGCTCGTTTTTCTTGCGCGATATCTCGGCGACGATTTCCGGCGTCAGTCCCGCTTCGATGCGCCCGCTCCCGTTTTCTGCGAATCTGAAATCGTATTTGCTTCGATCGATGTCGGGGATTTCGGTTCGTTTGGCATCCATGGCCCCTCCTAGCGGGTTTCGCAGAGCGATCGGTCGTCGATTCGCGTCGCCGCGATCGTCCGGCCGTCGCGGACGAATCGTTCGAATCCTTGCGCATCGATTTCTTCGATGAGCCGTGCGTCGCCGCTTTGCGCCAGGCGTCCGTCGACGATGACGTGCACTCTGTCGACCGCGAGGCTTTCGAGGATGCGGGCGTTGTGCGTGATGATGACGAGGGTTCCGTCGCACGAAGAGCGGTAGGCCTCGATGCCGCGCGATACGGTGCCGAGCGCATCGACGTCGAGGCCCGAGTCGGTTTCGTCCAAGATGGCGATCCGTGGTTCGAGCAAAAGCAGCTGCAGCATTTCGAGCTTCTTCTTCTCGCCGCCGGAAAACCCGACGCCCAGTTCTCGATCGAGGTAGCTTGGGTCCATATCCAACATAGCGGCAAGATCGGCCGTGCGTCGCCTGAACTGTTTTCCCTTCATGTCGACGCCTTCGCGCCCCGCGGTCTGCGCACGCAGGAAGCTCGAAACGGGAACGCCGGGAATTTCGACGGGTGCTTGAAAGCTCAGAAAGACGCCTTTGCGCGAACGCTTATCGGGCGAAAGGGAGGTGATGTCTTCGCCATCCAAAACGATCGATCCGCTTTGCACGCGATAGGCGGGGTCGCCCATGACCACGTGGCCGAGCGTCGATTTACCTGCTCCGTTGGGTCCCATGATCACATGGGTCTCGCCGCGGGGAATGTCTATCGATATATCGTGAAGGATGTGCGTGCCGCCCGCCGAGACGTTGAGATCTCGGATAGAAAGCAAAGTGCTTGTCTCCATGGCATGCCTTTCTAATCATAGTGAATTGGTATGATTAGAATAGGCGAAAACGAACGAGCGTCAAGCGTAATTGCTACTATTCTACTTACAATTAAGAATATCGTATTAAACAGGGGTGACGACGGGATCGAGGGCGTGCGCGGTTTCGTCGTCGAAACGCATATCCGATGCCTGATCGCTTGCGCCGAACGCAAGGTCGGCAAGCGTGACGGAGTCTACGTATGATTCGATCGCCTCGTCGAGACCGCGCCAGAAGGGAAGAGTGGGGCACAGCGAAGCACGGGGGCATCCGGTGCCGCCGAGGCAGGCGACGGGGGCCGTCGTGCCCTCCGCGGCCCTGATGATGTCGCCGGCTGTGATGGCGCAGGCGGGGCGGGCGAGAAGGTATCCGCCGCATTGGCCGCGCACGCTTTTCAGCAGGTTTGCCTTCGTCAGCGGCCGCACAAGCTGTTCGAGATATTTGACCGGCATCTCTTCGCGCATCCCTATCTCTTTGAGCGAGGTCGGTGTTTTTTCGGCATGAAGAGCTATGTCCACCATGAGGCGCATGGCGTAGCGCCCTTTCGTAGAGATCATCATGGTCGGGCCTTTCGTCGATGCTAAGAGCATCCGTATAGTAGCATTTATGATGCGCAGAATGCGTATGCGCCCAGGCGAAAGGACTCCGGTCGTAAGCGTCGGCGGCCGCGTCGGATGGCGAGCCGCCGACGCGGGGCTATTCTGCCAGGTCGAGCTCGTCGATGACGGCGCGCAGGGCGGATGCCGATTCCTCGAGCTTACGATGCTCCTCGTCGCTCAGGCTTATGGGCACCTTCTGCTCCATGCCGCCGCGCCCGATGATGGCGGGCATGGAAAGTACCACGTCGTTCAGCCCGTAGTCGCCCTCCATCAGATTCGACACGGGCAGGATGGACTTTTCATCGCGCACGATGGCTTCGCATAGGCGTTTGACGGTCATGGCGATGCCGTAATACGTCGCGTTCTTCTTTTCGATGATTTCGTAGGCGCTGTTCTTCACGCCTTCTGCGATGCGCTCCATCGATTCTTCGTGATCGAAGAATCCGCGCAATTCGCAGAACGAATTGATAGGCACGCCGCCGACGTTCGCCGTGCTCCATACGGCGATTTCGCTATCGCCGTGCTCGCCGACGATACGCGCATGGACCGTTCTCGGGTCGACGCCGAGATGCTGTCCGAGGGCGTATTTGAAGCGCGCGGTATCGAGAACGGTGCCCGACCCCAGCACGCGCCCGAACGGAAGTCCCGACATCTTGATGGTCGCGTAGGTCAGCACGTCGACGGGGTTCGAGACGACCAGGACGATGCCCTGGTAATCGCGTTTTTTAATCTCAGGGATGATCGTTTTGAAGATAGCGACGTTTTTCTTCACCAGGTCGAGGCGCGTTTCGCCCGGCTTCTGATTGGCGCCGGCCGTGATGACGGTGATGGCGGCGTCGGCCATGTCGTCGTAATCGCCCGCATAGATGTTCATCGGCCTGGCGAACGGCAGGCCGTGGCTGATATCGAGCGCTTCTCCTTCGGCGCGATCCCGGTCGACATCGATCAATACCATTTCAGTGAACAGGCCGCTTTGCATGAGCGCGAATGCCGACGACGATCCTACGAAGCCGCATCCGATAATGGCCACTTTTCTCTCATTGACCGAAATTGCCATGGATTCCCCCGATAGTATGCGAAATGTGCAGTATTCGGCGGGACTTTATACGAGACGGGCGGCATCGTCAAGAACGGCGGATTCGGCGATGGCTCGACGATGGTAGTACAATGCTTCGGGCAGAAAACGGCATTGCCTGGAAAACAGGCGAAAAAGAAAGGACCGCCATGACCGCGTACGATTTCGAGCGACTGATCGTCGATATCCCCGATTACCCCGAACCGGGCGTCGTTTTCAAGGATGTGACGCCGCTGTTCGCCGACGGGGAAGGATTCGCCGCCGTGGTGGAATCCATCGCCGATCATTTCAAAGACGCGGGCGTCACGAAGGTCGTCGGCGCCGAAGCGCGCGGTTTCATGGTGGGCGCTCCTGTGGCCTATCGGCTCGGCGCCGGTTTCATTCCCGCTCGCAAGCCCGGAAAGCTCCCGCGTGAAACGGCGCGCGAGAGCTACGCGCTCGAATACGGCACGGATTCGCTCGAAATCCACGCCGACGCGCTTTCTTCCGACGACGTCGTCTTGCTCGTCGACGATTTGGTGGCGACAGGCGGAACGGCCGTTGCCCAGGCGCGCCTGGTCGAACGCATGGGAGCGAAGCTTGTCGGCATGGCGTTTCTCATGGAGCTTGCATTCCTCGATCCCCGTGCGGCGATCGCGGCGCAAACCGATGCCGAAGTCTTCTCTTTGATCGAAGTGGAGTAACGGGCCTTTTGGTGGAGCGACCTCGGAATGCGGGTTGGAAGGGATCGGTGCGGATGCCATGAAGGTCTTGGTAAGCGCATGCCTGCTCGGCGAATGCTGTCGTTACGACGCGACGGCGAAATACCATGCGGAACTCGTGGATGCACTCGCGTCTTTCGAGGTTGTTTCTCTGTGTCCCGAAATCGAGGGAGGCCTGTCCTGCCCCCGGCTTCCGAGCGAGATAGCGCCCGACGGCCGCGTCGTCGACGCTTCGGGCGCCGATGTGTCCGTCGCATTCGAAAGGGGGGCGCATGCAGCTCTCGAGGCCGCACGTCGCGAAGCATGCGCCTGGGCGGTGCTTAAGGCCAAAAGCCCCTCATGCGGCACGGGAGAGATATACGACGGGACCTTTTCGGGAACGCTGAGGCCGGGATGCGGCGTGACGGCACGATTGCTTGCGAATGAGCAGGTGCGCGTGTTCGACGAGAACGGTTTTCTCGAACATATGCGTGAAAACGCGCATGCGTAGGGTCGCACCGGTGCGTTTGCTGGGCGCGAAAGGCATTCCTGAAAGAATCGATTGATTTACGAACAAATATTCGATACCATACAAACACAAACAAATGTTCGTATGGTTGGTATATCCTAACTTCGAAAAAGAAGGACAGCCGCTTTTTCGAAGGAGGCTGCCATGACTGTTGCGCACGATGACATGACGATCGGATCCGCGTACGATTCGCTGCATGATGCTTCGATTTCGTTCGAAGATCCGTGGGATATGAGATCGAGCGGCATTTCTTTCGATGATATGCCGCTCGAAAATGCGGAACGCGCTTTGCGGGCGGGTATCGCTGCCAAGCGCATTCCTCGCCGAATGGAATGCGTGCACGATATGCTCTGTCAGCTCGGTCTTGTGCGAGGCGGGTTTCTCACGAACGCCGCGGCGTTGCTGTTTTGCCGTTCTGCCGCTCCGCTTATCGTGTGCCGTCTTTACGACGGTGCTTCGCATGGCATCCTGCTTGATGAGCAAGCGTGTTTCGGGCCGCTGGCGAGCGCTCACCGTGCCGCCTGCGATTTTTCCCGGCGTATGCGTCCTTTCGTTTTCGCCGCGAACGGCGATCGTGGGGATATGGCCGCAATCTGCTCCGAGGTCGTCTTGAATGCGCTGGTCCATCGCGATTGGTCGCGCTTTGCGCCCGTAAGTCTCGTGGCGTATCCAGAGCATGTTGCGGTATCGAATCCCGGCACGATTGCGAATGAAGCGCTTGAGGACGGCGCGCCGTCTTTACCCGATCGGTACGCTTCGCTCGCGCTCGACGGCTCTTTTCGCGTACGCAATGCCCTTCTTGCGCAGGCCCTCTACCGCTTCGATGTTTTCGAAGGGCAGGGGGCGGGTCTTGCATGGGCGCGGGCGGAATGCGAGGCGCAAGGCTATGCGCTTTCGTGTCGAAACGCCGAGGGGGCGGCAGTTGTCAGCATCGCTCCATATCGGCAGCGTGCATCTGCCGCATATCGGGCATGCGAGCAAGGCCGCGATCCGCGAATTCGTAGCTATCGAGCATGAAGGCGCCTATGAACGCCATGTCTTCCAGGTTGGCCCTCTGTACGGCTTCATTGCGTGAAGATGTGGCGTCTTCGACGACGGCCACGTTATAGCCGAGCGAGAGGGCGTCGTAGCAGCTGCTGCGAATGCAGTTCGGCGTCGTCGTTCCTATCAGTACGATGGTCTCGATGTCGCGACGGCGTAGGATATCGTGCAAATCCGTTGCGAAAAACGCCGAAAACCGCGGTTTCACGATAACGATGTCGTCCGAACAAGGCGCAAGCGAAGGCGGCTCGTCGGTGTTCATATACGCAGGGCACGCCTGTGAAAGGGGGCGCCCTTGTTTCCAGACTCCATAGCGGCAAGGTTCGACGTCGCTTCCGTCTGCGGCATATGACCGAACGGCGTGAACGACGGCCATGCCGTTCGATCGTGCCGCCGCAAGCACACGGGCGCATGCCGGCACAGTGGCGCTTGCGCCAGCTATGCAGAGAGGCGAACGATCGTCGATGAACCCATTCTGCATATCTATTATCACGACCGCGCATGATCGGGGGTCTATCATGATCGCTCCTTACGAATCCGCATCTGCCAACGGCTTGGTTTCAATTCGCATATGATCGCCGAGAATGAAACGAATGGGATATGCTTGAAGTGCAATAGCTCGTCGAATCAAAACGGCGAAGACAACGATACCAAAGGAGACGATCCGTGTCCGAACCGGTTTTCACGCCCGATGTCAAAACAACATCGATTCCGTCGACGTCAGCGGAAATCGGCCGTTCGCGTGAGCATGCCTTGAAGCGTGAAGAGTCCTTCGTCGTGCTCGTCGTCCACGCATCGGTGGGATCGGGGCACAGGAGCGCCGCCCTTGCGATACGCGAAGCGCTTGAAACGCTTCGCCGCAACGGCCATGCGGATATTCCGCATGCCGCCGAGATCGAGTTGCTCGATATCCTTGATTTCGGACGCATAAGCATCGATGGCGATAAAACGGCCTCGATGTTCACGGGGCCGACGCGTCCGATATACGACATCACGTGGCGCTACACGCTGACGGGGCGTCTTCTGTGGGGAGGCGGCACGGCCTGGTCGCGCGTCATGTTCGGCAAATTCACCGATTATGTGGAGCGTCGCAGGCCCGCTGCGGTGATATGCACGCACATCACCGCAGCCAATGCGGCTGTGGGGGCGCGCATGCTGACGGGGCAGCGTTTTCCCATCGTATGCGTTCCCACCGATTATGAAATAGAGGGCTGGTGGCCGCACAAGGAGACGGATTTGTTCTGCGTCGCTACGGAGGCTATGGCCGAAACGTTACGGCCGCGCAAGGTTCCCGAAAGCAAAATGAGCATTACGGGGATACCCGTCCGCGCTGGCATGGGGGCGCCGTGCGATAGGGCGGCGATACGCAAGCGCTACGAACTGCCTCAGGATAAAGCCGTCGTTCTCGTCATGGCGGGCGCGCATCTGCCGCAGCCGTATGTCAGATTCCGCGAGACGATGGACAAGGCCATGCCGGCCATGAAGAGCATGGCCGATATGCATTTCGTGTTCCTGCCTGGGCGGGACGAAGCGTACGCCGCCCATCTCGAAGAAGAAAAACGTCTTTGCGGCCTGACGAATATGACGATCATGGGGTATGTGGACGATATGCCCGAACTTATGGCGGCGAGCGATTTGGCTATCTGCAAATCGGGCGGTCTGACCGTTACGGAATGCTTGTGCGCACGATTGCCCATGGTGCTTCTCGGGCAATCATACGGGCAGGAAAAAGCCAATACGCGTATGCTGACATCGCTGGGCGTCGGCATGCACGTCACCACGGCTCGCGAACTTATCGGCGCATTACGCCATCTTCATGCGAACCCTTCAAGCTTGCGCGCCATGCTCGTCAACGGAGAAATTCTGCGTAGACCCGATGCGGCAACGGATATTGCGAAGCAGGCGCTCGCGCTTGTCGGTTCCGTCGAGGCCTCCGACAAGCATTTCGTAGAATTCTATTGGGGAGAAAAGCCGGCCCATACTCGATGACGGAGACTCGTTCGGTTTTCACGGGTGTACGTTTCGCCCGGTGCATCCTCCCTATAATGGGGTAGATCCTTTTCGAAACACTCTGCAAAGGAGCATGCTCATGATGTTTTTCGAACGCATAGGCGCCCGCTATCTCCAACGCGACGCCGATTGCGTCGTGCTTTCCACCCCGGTTGTCGAAGAGATGCTTCAGCCCCAAGGTATTTTGCATGGGGGAATGAGCGCATATCTTGCCGAAACGGTCGCAAGCGACGCCGCGAGCATAGGGCTTGACGCGAATAAGGAGTATGCGGTCGGGCTCGATCTCACCAGCACCCATCTTCTCCCCGTCCATCAGGGCGACACCATTCGCAGCGTGGCGACTCCCGTACGCCGCGGCGGGCGCGTTCATATCTGGAAGGTCGAGCAATTTCGCGAAAGCGATGGTGCGCTTTTCAACGTGTCGCAACTCACCGTCTATATCAAACACCGGAACTGATGCGCCCCGTTCACCGAACGGGCAGTCGCGAAACGCAATCAATTTGCCGGCATTTTCCCCTTTCATGCTTCGCTCTGATAGAGTGCAAGGCGGCGAGCTCACTCGCCGCTTTTGTTTGCTCGACCATACGAAGGAGGAGCGATGGAGTTGATCGTTTCCTTGGTGGGTGTGCCTTGCCTCGCCGCGCTACTTATGCTCATAGCGCGTGCGGACAGAGCGCGCGATGCGATTACCGTGATATCGGCCGTCTGCATCGGCGTGCTATCGATTGCATTCGCGGCGGTCTATCTCAAAGAGGGGGCGACGTACATCGCCTTGCCCGATTCGTGCGCGAATCCGCTCGGCCTCGCTTGCTTCTTCGTGGAAATCGCTATAGGGGCCTGCATTCTTGCGTATGCGATTCGCTACAAACGAATGCTCGCCGCCTCGTTGGCCATCGTGCAGATCGTCATTGCGATATGGCTTGAAACGTCGCTTTTGGACGGTCATGCCTTTTCGACGCAGATACGCATCGACGAGCTCACCGTCATCATGGTGCTTATCATCGGCATCGTGGGGTCGGGCATTTGCGTCTACGCCCTGGGCTATATGAAAGATTTCCAACGCTATCATGCCGATTGCAAGGATCGCCGCCCGGTGTTTTTCGCGCTTATGTTCGTCTTTCTCGGCGCCATGTTCACAATCGTTTTCTCGGACAACATGCTTTTGATCTATGCGGCTTGGGAAGTGACCACGCTGTGCTCGTTCCTCCTCATAGGATTCACGAAAACCGGCGAAGCCATCGACAATGCATTT
The DNA here is from genome assembly GCA_030527325.1 of Slackia sp. Taxonomy (GTDB): domain Bacteria; phylum Actinomycetota; class Coriobacteriia; order Coriobacteriales; family Eggerthellaceae; genus Slackia. Next base: position 49,711 of record JAUNBA010000001.1, on the reverse strand, counting down.
CGCCAGATAGTCATGAATATGCTCGGCGGTATCGCATTCCAGGCGGCCATCGTGCTCGCTGCCGTGAACGGATTGCCGCTGGTGTTCAGCGAATTCTTGATGGCGGGCGCCTTGTCCGCAGACACCGCCGCCGCGGGTCTTTTCGCCGTTCCCATCGTATTGCTCGCATTTGCCGGCATGACCAAAGCCGCGCAGATGCCGTTTCACACCTGGCTTCTCGGCGCCATGGTGGCCCCGACGCCGACCAGTGCGCTGCTGCATTCGTCCACCATGGTGAAAGCAGGCGTTTTTCTGCTGATCAAGCTTTCTCCTTTGTTCCTGGTCTTCCCGATCGCGTCGGGCATGGTCGTGCTCGTCGGCGGCCTGACGTTTTTGTTCAGCTCGTTTCTGGCGATTTCTCAAAGCAATGCCAAGCGCGTTCTCGCATATTCGACGATCGCCAATCTCGGCTTGATCACGGCATGCGCGGGCGTGGGCACGCCTGAGGCCATATGGGCTGCGATCTTCTTGGTCATTTTCCACGCCGTGGCCAAAAGCCTGCTGTTCCTTTGCGTCGGCACCGCCGAGCATCGCATCGGCAGCCGCGATATCGAGGATATGGACGAGCTCTTCGAGCGTATGCCTCGTCTGGCGCGCTTCATGATGCTCGGTATCATGGTCATGTTCATAGCCCCGTTCGGCATGTTGGTCTCCAAATGGGCGGCGCTTTCGTCGTTCGCCGCTACTGGTCATGTCGTCTTGCTGGTGCTTTTGGCCTTCGGTAGCGCCGCAACGTTCATGTTCTGGGGCAAATGGCTCGGCAAGCTCGCCGGCATCGCCGCCCATCGCCCGAGCGAAGAGGTCAAGGTCAGCAGGGCGGAATGGACGGCGATCGCGCTCATGGCCGCTTTGGCCGTGGCCTGCTGTATCGGCATGCCGTTCATTTCGTCTTCGTCCGTCGAACCGTATCTTGCGGGCGTGTACGGTGCGGCGGCGCCTGTCATCGGATTCGATAACATGGCGATCATGGGCATCGTTTCCGCATTCATCGTGGCGGTGATTTTCGGCACGCTCGGCAAGGCGAAAAAGAACATCGTTCCCGTTTACATGGCAGGCATCACCGTCGACTCCTCGAAGAGGACTTTCAAAGGCTCGTTCGGACAGGCTCGCGAGGCGACTTCCCGCAACTGGTATCTCGAGGGCATTTTCGGCGAAAAGCGCCTCGATAAGCCCGCAACCGCCATCACGGCCGCCGTGCTTGTCGTCGGCATTGTCGCAAGCGTTTTTACGGGCGCCTCGGTCGATGCCGCCTCGCTGTCCCTTTACATTCAAGCCGTTTCGCTTCATGAAAGCGCCTTCGCCACGCTGGCCGGCATCGTCGCCTTTCTCGTCATCGGCCCCGTTCTTGGATGCCTTTTGGCGGGCGTCGACCGCATCGTAAGCGCCCGCATGCAAGGTCGCGTCGGCCCGCCGTTGCTGCAGCCGTACTATGACGTGCGCAAGCTCATCGCCAAAGACGATGCGAGCGTCAATACGGTGGAAGGAACCTACGTCACCATGGCGCTCGTCTTCACGCTGATCGCCGGCGGCGTGTTTTTCGGCGGCGGAAATTTCCTGATGTGCGTATTCTTGGTGACGCTGTCTGCTTTGTTCTTCGTTCTGGCCGCCTATTCGTCCCGGTCGACTTATGCCGAAATCGGCGCGGATCGCGAGATTCTGCAGGTCATGTCGTATGAGCCTATGATTTTATTCGTCGCGATCGGTATGATGCTTGCCGTGGGAACGTTCGACGTGGCCGGGCTTTTTCAAAGCGAACTCCCGATGATCGTCGCCGCATGGCCGATTTTCATCGGATTGCTGTTCGTGTTGACCATCAAACTGCGCAAGTCGCCGTTCGACCTTTCGTATTCGCACCATGCGCATCAAGAGCTGGTCAAAGGCGTGACCACGGAGATGTCGGGGCGCACCCTCGCCAAAGTGGAAGTCATGCATTGGTGCGAGAACGTGCTGTTCATGGCATGGATTGCGATGTTCTTCATCTGCTCTGAGCCGGTGTCCGTCGTGCTCGGCGCGATAGCGGCCGTTCTTGTCTATCTCTTCGAGATATGGATCGACAACAATTTCGCACGTGTGAAGTGGCAAGCCTGCCTGAAGTGGGCCTGGATCGTTTCTCTCGTCGCGGGATTCGTCAACATCTTAGGTCTCGTGCTTTATATCGTCTTCATGTAGGAGCCAATCATGAGCAGTGTTTCCAAATCGCCCTGGGTCATCCATTACGATGGCAGCAGCTGCAACGGCTGCGACATCGAGGTGCTTGCCGCGTTGACGCCCCTTTACGACGTCGAGCGGTTCGGCATTATCAATACGGGCAATCCCAAGCATGCCGATATCTTCCTGGTCACCGGCTCGGTCAATGAGCAGAATATCGATGTGGTCAAAGAGATCTACGATCAGATGCTCGAACCGAAAGTCGTCGTGGCGTGTGGAATCTGCGCGTGCTCGGCGGGCATTTTCCATGATTGCTACAACATCATCGGGGGCGTAGACGAGGCCATTCCCGTCGATGTCTACGTACCTGGATGCGCGGTGCGGCCCGAAGCCATCATCGACGGCGTCGTCCAGGGCCTTGCCATCCTCGAAGAAAAATCGAAGAAGCTTGCGGCTTCGAGAAAGAAAGGAAGGTAGGCCATGGCATTGCATTCCTCATTCGACACCATCCAGACAGACGATTTGCTGGCGCTTGCCGAGCGGAAGCGAAGTGACGGCTACCGTTTCGTTCAGATGCTGTGCGTCAATACGGAGCAGGGCATCGACGCTTTGTACTCTTTCATGAAAGGCGATCGCCTGGAAAACTACACCATCTGCGGCATCGATGCGGACGTTGAAACCGTTCCATCGATCACGGGTTTCTACTTGGCCGCTTTTCCATTCGAAAACGAAGCGCACGATCTGTTCGGCCTGCGTATCGCCGATATAGCGATTGACTTCGCGGGCAATTTCTACAAGGTGGCCGTCGACAAGCCCATGACCGTCATTTCGCCTGCCCAAAAAGCGGCGCGGGAAAAGGCGGCCAAGATCGCCGCGGCGAAAGCGGCGAAGGCCGCACGCGGTGCCGACGCCGACCTCGAAGCCAAGCTCGCCGGCATGGACCCGGAGAAGGCCGCCAAGGTGCGGGCGGCCATGGAGGCGAAGGCGGCGCGGGAGAAGGCGGCTGCCGAGAGCGCAAAGCATGACGAGCTCGAGAGAAAGCTCGCCGGCATGGACCCGGAGAAGGCCGCCAAGGTGCGGGCGGCCATGGAGGCGAAGGCGGCGCGAGATGCGGCCGCGAAGAAAGGCGGAGAATAGCATGGGCAAAGCAACGGTCATACCTTTCGGTCCGCAGCATCCGGTGCTTCCCGAGCCGCTCCATCTCGATTTGGTTGTCGAAGACGAGCGCGTCATCGAGGCCATTCCTCAGATCGGGTTCATCCATCGAGGACTCGAGAAACTTGTCGAAACGCGCGACATACATCAATTCATTTACGTGGCCGAGCGCATTTGCGGCATTTGCAGCTTCGGTCATTCGCTCGGCTATGCGGAGACGGTCGAATCGCTCATGGGCGTCGAGGTTCCCAAGCGCGCGCAGTTCATTCGCGTTATCCTGCATGAGTTGTCCCGCATTCATTCCCATTTGCTGTGGATGGGTCTTGCCGCGGACGCATTCGGGTTCGAAAGCCTGTTCATGCATTGCTGGCGATTGCGTGAGCGCGTGCTCGATATTTTCGAAGCAACCACAGGAGGACGCGTCATTCTTTCGGCCGTTTGCATCGGCGGCGTCAATCGCGATATCGATGACATCATGATGAAGGCGATCATTGACAAGCTCGATAGCATCGAGTCGGATTACAAGGAAATCGTCGATACCTTCCTCGAGGACTCTTCCGTGAAAAGCCGCCTGGTGGGGGTGGGCTATCTCAGTCGACGACAGGCGGAAGAGCTTTGCATGGTGGGTCCTTTCGGGCGAGCGTCCGGCGCGGCATACGATTGCCGCATGCTCGGATCGGGGGCTTATGGCGACCTCGAGGGCTTCGAACCCATTGTGGCGACGGAGGGGGATTGCTATGCACGTTGCAAGGTGCGCGCGCTCGAAGTGAATCAATCGATCGCCATCATCAAAGAGCTTGCCGGCAAAATGCCGCATGACGGCATCGGCGAGAAAAGCAAGCTCACGCCTCCTGCGGGCTCGCAGGCTTCCTGCGTTTTGGAGCAGCCGCGCGGCGAATGCTATTATTACGCGCGCGGCAACGGCAGCAAGAACCTCGATCGCATGCGTATGCGCACTCCAACCAGCCAAAACCTTGCAGGCATGGTGAAAGCTCTCGAAGGGTGCGATCTGGCCGACGTGCCGATGGTCATCCTCACCATCGATCCGTGTATCAGCTGCTCTGAAAGGTAGGACGCCGTGGGCAATTTCAAATTGGGGAAGATGACCCTGCGTTCTTTGTTCGGGAAACCGGAGACCATCCTGTATCCCGAGCAGACACGTTTTCAACCCAAAGGCCTGAAAGGGCAGGTCGTCAACGATATCGACGCGTGCATTCTCTGCAGCATTTGCGCGAAACGATGCCCGACCGATGCCATTACGGTCGACAAGAAAGACGGGTCGTGGTCTATCGATCGGTTCAAATGCGTGCAATGCGGAACGTGCGTGCGCGACTGTCCTAAGACATCGCTTCGCATGGATTCGAACTACCCTGCTCCTGCAGCTGAAAAAAGCGTCGACACGCTTAAAAAACCGTCCGCTCGACCTTCCGATGCCTCGGACGCATAGGAAGCGGACGAAAAACGATACCCTATCGAATCGCATATGCCGCGCACGACGAACGCCCCGGGCCAAGAGACCTTCGGGGCGGTCGTGGGGCGCGGGGCCCGCGCCGCCGCGCCAAAACCCATTACGCCGAAGGGGGGTTTTACGTAATGCTTGCGATTTCGCAACGGCTCCGTGACGGTATGGCGAATATGAAGCACGATCGGCGTGGGATATGCGAAACCCTGATACAATCGAATGCCGCTATCATGCAGCGGCAAGGGGCACGATTCGACACGAAAGAGTTCTCATGACGAATAGGGAAGAAGTCACTAGCAGAATATTCACGCTCGCGAATGTCGTGTCGTTCATACGCCTGTGCATGGTGCCCGCGTATCTGGTTCTCCTGCTCGACGGGCACGATGTTTTGGCTGCATTCCTTTTCGCCTTGGCCGCGTCGACCGATTTCGTCGACGGCCAGCTGGCTCGTCGCACCCATACCGTATCGCGCCTCGGGCAGCTGCTCGATCCCGCAGTCGACCGCATTCTCATGATCGCCGGCGTCGTCGGTTTGCTGCTGGTAGGGCGCCTGCCTTTGTGGATTATCGTCGTCGTGGTGGTTCGCGACGCACTTCTGCTTGCCGGCGGCGCTTTCTTGCTCAAGCGCAAAAAACGCGTGGCAGTCGTCTTTATGGGCAAAGTCGCCACGACGCTGCTGTTCGTCGGATTCGCCGGATTGCTTCTGAATCTCCCGCTCATTCCCGGTCTCGGCATATGCGATATCGCATGGCTTCCGGGCTTCAACGGACTCGATGTTTCCTGGGGTATTTGGTTCGTCTATGGCGGCCTGGCGCTCGCCCTGGTCACTACCGTCATATATGTCCGCAAGGGAATCGAAGCGCTGAGCGGAAACGACACGCATACGGCGTAACGCCCTGCATTCCTGAATCGCTGATCGCCTTATGCGTCTCAGCATGCCGCATAAGGCGATCTTTATCGAAATCGCCCTTCCAAAAAGTACTTTAGTAAAGTAGAGTATAAAAGCGTTCGCTCCATGGCGGACTCGAAGGGAAAGGATATCGCGATGTATCATCAGGAGGAAATCGAATGCATGTCCCGCGCATCGCTTGAAGCGTTGCAGGTCGATCGATTGCGCTGGAGCGTCGTTCACGCATACGAGAACGTTCCCCTCTATAAAAAGCGATTCGACGAAGCGGGCATCGACCCTTATCGCATCGAATCGCTCAACGATATCAAGCGATTTCCTTTTATCATGAAGCAGGATATGCGCGATGCCTATCCTTTCGGACTGTTCGCCGTCGATCGCTCGCGTGTCAAGCGCATTCACGCATCGTCGGGAACCACCGGCCAGGCAACCGTGGTCGGCTACACCGAGCGCGATTTGAAGAACTGGGGAGATTGCTTCGCGCGCGGCATCGCCATGGTCGGCGGCGGCGCCTCTTCCACCATGCAGGTCTCCTACGGCTACGGACTGTTCACCGGCGGCCTTGGCGCGCATAGGGGAGGAGAAGCCGCCGGATGCATGGTGGTTCCCGCCTCCACGGGCAACACGAAGCGGCAGATTCAGCTCATGCGCGATTTCGGCGTCGACATCCTTTGCGCGACTCCCTCCTACGCTTTGCTCATCGCCGATACCGCAATAGAGATGGGATACGACCCCGCGAAGGATTTCAATGTCTCAGGGGTCATCTTGGGCGCCGAGCCCGCCTCCGAGCGCATGCGAGACGAAATCAGGCGCAAGCTCGGAGTGCGCTATTGCGACGTGTACGGCTTGTCGGAAATCATGGGACCGGGCGTTGCCATGGAATGCGATCAGGCATGCGGGCTTCATGTGGCCGAAGACCAATTCTTCGTCGAAATCGTCGATCCCGATACGCTGGAGCCTGTCGAGGACGGATCCTACGGCGAGCTTGTGATCACGACGCTCACGCGCGAATGCAGCCCGCTTATTCGCTATAGGACCCGCGATTTGACGCGCATCATCGACGAACCCTGCGCATGCGGACGCACGCATCGAAAAATCGACCGTATCGTCGGGCGAACCGACGACATGCTCATCATCAGGGGAGTGAACGTCTTCCCGTCCCAGATCGAGCAGGTCATCATGGGCTGCGACAAGGTTGCTCCGCATTATCGGATCATGCTGTCCACACAGGGCGGCATGGATAAAGCCGAGCTTCTCGTCGAAACCGCGCCCGAATTCCCCTTCGACGAGATACGCCGTCTCGAAGGACTTCGCCGACGGCTCGAATCCGAGCTTAAGAGCAATTTGCAAATCGCCATCGATGTCAAGATCGTCGAGCCCAAGGCGCTCGAGCGTAGCGAAGGGAAGTCACAGCGGATCGTCGATTTGCGCGAAACGAACGCGCGCCGCGCGCCGCATGCGCCCGCAATGGACTAAGGAGACGCCATGATAGAACAGTTGACCGTCTTGCTCGAAAACGAGGACGGACGTCTTTCCGACCTCGCACGCGATCTCTCTGAAGACGGCATCGACATGCATGCCCTCTTCATCGCCGACACCGCCGACTTCGGCGTTGCGCGTATTTTTTGCGATACGCCGCGGCGCGCGGCGTCCATGCTCGCACGTAAAGGGTATCGCGCGCACGTTGTAGACGTCCTGGCCGTGCGTATGGCCGACGAACCGGGATCGCTTGCCGCATTGCTTCGTCGCCTCGGCGAATGCGGCCGAGGTATAGAATACGGATACTGCTTCCCGCATCGAGACGGCGCCGTCGGCGTGCTGAAGGTGGGGGATGCCTCGATCGAACGCATACTTGCACAGGAAGGCTTCTCCGTCGTAGAAGCCGAGGAGGTTTACCTGCTCGATGAATAGCCGCATAGCTCCAGCACGCGCATCGCGCGGCGTTCACGGCCGCATGCTTTCCGAAGCGCCGCGGCGCGCCGCAGCCGTCTTGGCCATCTGCCTTGCGTCGACTCTTGCGGTTCCATACGCCGCATATGCCGATGTAAGGCCCGATGACGAAATTCTGTCGGAAACTATCGCCGAGCGCGGGGTTTCCGTCGACGTCTGCCCTGATATCGAAGCCGAAAGCGCGCTGCTCGTGCGCAATGACGGAACGGCGTATTTCGCGCGCAATGCCGACGAGCCGATGAAAATCGCATCGATCACCAAAATCATGACGGCCGTCGTGGCGCTTGAAAACGCACCTCTCGATACGACGATCGTCGTGGATGCGGAAGCGGCGGGCGTAGGCGAGTCGTCGGCGGGTCTTGCCGAGGGCGATAGGATGAGCCTTGAGACGGCGTTGTACGCGCTTATGGTCCCTTCGGGCAACGATGCCGCCGTCGCCATAGCGAAAACCGTCGGGGCGATGCTTGCGGGTGGCGATGAATCAGATCCGCAGCAGGCGTTCGTGCATGCCATGAACGCCAAGGCGCAAACGCTCGGATGCGTCGATACGCTGTACACCAATCCGCACGGCCTTGACGGCGGCGTGTTCGGCGACGAGGCGCACTCGACCGCTTCCGATGTCGTCGCTCTCGTATCCTACGCCATGAAGAACGATACGTTTCGTTCGATCGTCGATGCGGGCGACACCGTCGTCGCGGTGACGTCGGCCGACGGGTCGACGCGAGAGCTTTCGCTTGCGTCGACCGACGAGCTGCTCGGCGTCTACGATGGTATCTGCGGCGTCAAAACGGGAACGACCGATGCGGCGGGCTACTGCTTCGCGGGCGCCGTCGTCCGCGAAGCAGGCTCGTTTTACAGCGTCGTCTTGAATAGCCCCGAATCGAAGGCGCGCTTCGACGATACTGCCGAACTGTACGATTGGGCCTACGGCAACCTTGTCGAAAAACGCCTTGTGAACACGCGGGAGACCGTCGAATACCGCGGCGAGGACAGTCCGCTTGCGGCGCGCGTGGCCCACACGGAATGGGTCGATTGCTCCATCGACGCCACTGTCGCCGACCCCGACCTTTCCGTCGAATCGTTCGCCCTCGAAGGGCCGATTTCGCAAGAAGTGTCGTACTATGACCTCCAAGGCGACGTCAAAGCGGGCGATATCGTCGGACGCCTCGATTTCGTGCAAAACGGCGACCTCGTCGCGCAAACCGACCTTGTAGCCGCACGCGATCAGGCCGCACCCGATTTCTGGCAGGCCATAGGCGTATCGATAGACCGTTTCATCCGATCCATGCAAGACCAGCCGCTTACGGCGTCGTCGGAATGCTTCAATAGGCCCGATTCGATACGCGACTTGTAACGAGCCGCCGATATGCGCAAAACGGCATCCCGTTTTGCCGACGAAAGGAGATTCCATGGCAATGATCTGCCCTGTCTGCAACGCGCCGCTTTCCGACGGCGACGTTTCGTGCCCGGCATGCGGATTCAAGCTTCTGGAGCGAACGCAGGCGTTCGCTCCCATAGCCGTATCGACGGCAGCAAGCAGCGTGCCGCGTACGATTCCCGAAGAATGCACCCTCAGCATCGTCAAAGGACCGCAAGTCGGCAATGTCTTTCGCCTCGCCGCCGACACCGTCACGCTCGGCCGCAGTCCTCGTTGCGACATCTTCCTCAACGATATGACCGTCTCGCGTCTGCATGCGACGCTTAAACGAGCCGGGGAAGGCTACGACATCATGGATGAGGATTCCTTCAACGGTTTGTGGGTCAACAACCGCAATGTGAAAAACGCGAGGCTCGCCGACGGGGATACGGTGCAAATAGGCACGTTCTGCCTCGTATACCATTCGATGCCGAGCATGCAGTAAGAACCATTCGAATCGTTGAGAAAGCGAGCATAGCATGGAGTTGATTTCCGGCAACGAGGCCATAGCGCGCGGCGCATGGGAGGCGGGAGCCACGATAGGCGCCGCATATCCCGGCACGCCGTCGACCGAGGCGATGGAAGCCTTCGCGCAGTTGCCCGGCGTGTACGCCGAATGGTGCCCGAACGAAAAGGTGGCCGTCGAGGTCGGCCTCGGCGCGTCGGCCGCGGGCCGACGCGTGCTATGCACCATGAAGCATGTCGGAGTCAACGTGGCGGCCGATCCGCTGTTCACCGCCGCCTACACAGGCGTCGGCGGCGGCATGGTCGTACTCGCGGCAGACGACCCGGGAATGCACTCTTCCCAAAACGAACAAGACTCGCGCTACTACGCCGCCGCCGCGCGCATCCCCATGCTCGATCCCGCGGACAGCTCTGAAGCGCTCGCCTTCACCAAAGAGGCCTTCGCGCTTTCCGAGCGCTTCGACACGCCCGTATTCATCCGTTCGACCGTACGCGTTTCGCATACGAAATGTCTCGTGGAAACGGGAGAGCGTATCGAACACGAGCCGCGGGCTTACGAAAAAAACCAGCCTAAATGGGTCATGATGCCGCTTTACGCGAAGGATCGGCGCCTCGACCTCGACGACCGCATCGCCGATTTGACTGCATTCGCAGATTCGTGCGACCTCAATACGGTCGAGGAAAAAGGCACTGCCGTCGGAATCATATGCGCAGGAGCGACCTATCAGCACGTCGTCGAAGCGGCGCCCGACGCCAGCGTGCTCAAGCTCGGTATGTCGTGGCCGCTTCCCGCGCGACGCATCCGCGCATTCGCCGAAAACGTCGAGCGCCTCTATGTCGTAGAAGAGGCGTCGAGCTATCTTTCCGATGCGGTACGCGCGCTCGGCGTCAAGGTGGGCGATACGCCCTATCCGCTGGCGCCGTACGGTGAACTCAGCCCCGCCGCGATCGCCGCCGCATTGCGCGGAGAGAGCCCTGCCTGCGACTGCTCTTCGACGGGGCTGCCCCCGCGTCCGCCGGCGCTTTGCCCAGGATGCCCCCATCGCCTGGTTTTTCGCGAGCTCGCGCGCATGAAGGCCATCGTCACGGGCGATATCGGTTGCTACACGCTCGGAGCGCTCGCCCCGCTTTCCGCGATGGATACCTGCGTCGATATGGGTGCCTCCATTTCGATGGCCCACGGCTTCGAAATCGGTCTCGAAGGCCGCGAGCACCGTCCCGTCGTCGCCGTTATCGGCGACTCGACGTTCGCGCATTCAGGCATCACATCGCTGCTCAACACCGTCTACAACTGCGGAGCGGGCACGGTGTGCATTCTCGACAATCGTACGACCGCTATGACGGGACACCAGGGCAACCCCGTCAACGGCGTGACGTTGCAGCACCGTCCGAGCCGAGAACTCGATGTGCCGGCGCTCGTGAGCGCGCTCGGCGTCGACGACGTACGCACCGTCGATCCGATGGATATGAAAGCCGTTCGCGCAGCGCTGCGCGAAACCACATCGTCCGAGTGCTTGAGCGTCATCGTGTTCGAGTCCCCATGCGTTCTTTTGGAAAAACACCGCAACGCGCCTTGCGAGGTGAAAGGCAATTGCCGCGCCTGCGGAAGCTGCTCTCTCATAGGATGCCCTGCCATCTCGTGCGATCCCGAGACCCGCGTGGCGGCGATCGATCCCGCCTTGTGCGTCGGCTGCTCGCAATGCGCGCAGGTGTGCCCGTACGGCTGCATCGTATCGACAGGAGGAACCGATGTCCGATAGCACCGCGACCGTCATGTTCTGCGGCGTCGGGGGCCAGGGCGCCCTGCTCGCCGCCGACGTGCTCGCCCGTTGCGCCGCATCATGCGGCCACGACGTCAAATTGTCCGAAATCCACGGCATGGCGCAACGCGGCGGCGCCGTGAGCACCGTCGTGCGCATGGGCGATAACGTCGCCTCCATGGTCGCCGACCTCGGTCGCGTCGATTTCCTCGTCGCGTTCGAAACGACCGAAGCGCTGCGCAACAAGGCGTATCTGCGTCCCGGCGGCACCATGGTCGTCAACGACGAATCGATCAAGCCCCTTCCCGTGCTGACGGGCAGGATGGCCATGCCCGCACGGCCGCGCAAGCGTCTGGCCGACGAGGGGGCGTGGGTCATTCCCGCGCAATCGCTGGCCTTGCAGGCGGGAAGCGCCAAGGCGGTCAACGTCGTTTTGCTCGGCGCTCTCTCGACGAGGCTTTCCTATCCCGAAGAAACATGGAGGCGCACGATCTCACAACGCGTCCCCAAGCGTTTCGAGCGGGTAAACCAGGCGGCTTTCGAAGCAGGCAGGGCATGGGCTCTGCGTCTTGCAGGACAGGAGGCGTGATCGATGAGCGTTTCGCAGATCAGCGTATTCGTGGAAAGCAGGCCAGGCCACATGGCCCGCGTGCTTGCGTCGTTCGAGCGCGCGGGCATCAACGTGCGCGGATACAGCGCGTCGGACACCGGCGATTACGGCATCGTGCGCTTCATCGTGGACGACCCCGATCGGGCACTCGCCGTCCTTGAAGATATGGGCGCGGCCGCCGCGAAAACGGAAGTGCTCTGCGCGCTTTTGCCCGACACTCCGGGCGAACTGGCCCGCATCATGGGAATCATGGCGCGTTGCAACATCAACGTAGAATACAGCTATTCGCTTATATCCACCTTCATCGCGATGTACGTGGACGATCCTGCCGCTGCCGAGCGGGCGCTCGCAGGGGAGTCGATCGCGCTCGTGGACCAAAACGATCTGGTTGGGTTTTCCGTATGCGCCGACGCCGAAAAGTCCGAACGAGAAACGAGGTAGCCGTGGCCGATATGACCGTCAAGGGCGCGGCGCTTGCCGCCGCAGCCGCAGGCCGCTTCGATGAGCTGCCCATCCACGATCCCTCCATAGAATGCGCCAGCCGCGAACGCATTCGCGCCATTCAGCTGGCGCGCCTCATCGACCAGGTCGAGTGGACGTACGAACAGGTGGCGTGGTATCGTCGCGCCATGGACGACGCAGGCGTCGCCCCGTCCGACATCAAAACGCTCGATGATGTGAGAAAGCTCCCTTTCACCGATAAGTCGGCATTGCGCGATACCTTTCCGTACGGGATGTTCGCCGTACCGCTTGACGAGGTCGTCGAATTGCATGCCTCGTCGGGCACGACCGGAAAGCCCGTCGTCGTGGGCTACACGAAAGACGATATGGACCTGTGGGCCGATTGCATCATGCGCCTGGTCCAAATGGCGGGCGTCGTGCCGGGGGACCGCGTACAGATGGCGTTCGGATACGGTATGTTCACCGGAGGATTCGGTCTGCACTACGGACTGCAGAGGCTTGGATGCATGATGATTCCGGCCGGGTCGGGCAACACCGACAGGCAGATACAGATGATTCAGGACTACGGCTCGACCGTGCTCGTCTCGACGCCTTCCTACGCCCTGCATATTTGCGAAGTGGGCGAGAGCATGGGCGTCGACTGGAGCGCCAGCACGTTGCGCGTGGGCCTGTTCGGCGGCGAGCCGTGCACGCCCGCCATGAAAGAGGAGATCGAGCGCCGCATGCATATCGTCTGCACCGATAATTACGGGCTGACCGAGGTCATGGGGCCTGGCGTATCGGGAGAATGCCTGGCTGAGCGCGATATGCAGCATATCGCGGAAGATCACTTCCTGTGGGAGGTGGTCGATCCGGTCACGGGGGAGCCGGTCGACGAAGGGGAAGCGGGCGAGCTGGTCCTCACCCCGCTCGGCAAACGTGCGATACCGGTGCTGCGCTATCGTACGCACGATCTGACGCGCGTCGTGACCGAACGCTGCGCCTGCGGACGCACGACGGCGCGCATGCAGAAGGTGCGCTCCCGCTGCGACGACATGCTTATCATCCGCGGCACGAACGTTTTCCCCAGCCAGGTCGAAGACGTGCTTTCGGGGATCGATGGCGTGACGCCCCACTATCGCATCGTCGTCGACAACGAAACGGGGCTCGATCGCATGACGGTATATGCCGAGCTGAGGCCCGAGGCGTTTTCCGATTCGTTCGAAAAGATGGACGCATTCCGTCGAGCAATCGAGGAAAAGCTCAAAAGCGTGCTGCTCGTATCGTCGAAAGTCAAGCTGGTCGAACCGGGCGGCATCGAACGCAGCACAGGTAAGACCAAGCACGTTCAAGACCTCAGGACGTTGCAATAGCGGATCGGCCCGATAGATCCGTCGCATCCGACGCGAAGCGCCGCACAGAGAAAGAAGGTTTTCGCATGACACACGTCGCATCCGGGACGAAAGCGCATCCTGCACCGCCCGTCAAAGGACGCTTCGCCCCGTCGCCGACGGGACGCATGCACGCCGGCAATATCTTTTCGGCGCTTCTCGCTTGGCTTATTGCGAAATCGCAAGGCGGATCGATCGTACTGCGCATCGAGGACCTCGACAAGGAGCGTTCGAAGCCGCACTTCATCGATGCCGTTCAGCGTGATTTCGAAACGCTCGGTCTTTTTTGGGACGAGGGCCCGTACTACCAGCACGATCGCGATGAAGCGTATGCGGAAGCATTCGATTCGCTGGCGAAGCGGGGCTTGATATATCCCTGTTTTTGCACCAGGGCCGATTTGCACGCCGCCTCAGCGCCCCACCACGGGGAAAAGCTTGTGTATCCGGGTTCTTGCCGCGCGCTCGGTCCGGATGAGCAAGCTCGTCGCGCCGCGCGACGAGCGCCGGCCCAGCGCCTGGTCGTCCCTGATGAAGACATCGAATTCACCGATGCGATTCAGGGGGCCTATCGTCAGAATCTGGCAACGGAATGCGGCGATTTTCTCGTGCGTCGCTCCGACGGCGCCTTCGCCTACCAATTGGCGGTCGTCGTAGACGATGCGGCTCAGGGCATCACGTCGGTAGTGCGCGGCGTCGACCTGCTCTGCTCGACGCCGCAGCAAATGCATCTGCAGAATCTGCTGGGATTCGATCATCCCGCATATGCGCACGTTCCTCTCATCGTCTCCGCGCACGACCGCCGGCTTTCAAAGCGCGATCATGATGCGGCGATCGACGCCTTGCTTGCACGGTTCGGGTCGCCCGAGGCCGTTATCGGACATATTGCGGGGACGACGGGCATCGCGCAAACCTGCGACCCTGCAACGCCCGAAGAGCTTTTGGAGGGATTCGACATGCGGGCGCTTCCCGAACGGCTGCGCGACCTCGAGCAGATAAGATGGCGATAGGGCGTTTTGATCGAGAGCCGTCGGGGCAGTGGTCTCGATAGCGAATCCGTCTGCATCGTCACCAGACGATGCAGAGTCCGCATGCCGCGATCATGGCGGCATGAAACGCGCCGAGGGCTATGTTCATACTGCATATTTGACCCATCGCCGCAACGCGCGAAGCGGGAACAAGCGGATTGGCGAGCAACGCCTTGGCCAAAGGCCAGCAGGCAAGCAGCATGAACGGAAGCATGACGAGACCCTGCGGGAAAGTCGTCGCGCACAGCACCACGATAGCTGCCATCCACACGATGACCGCGAATCGATAGCACCTACGCGCACGTGGGCGTCCGAGCAACGTCGACAGCGTTTTTCTTCCGGCTGCGATATCCTTGTCGATATCGCAGGTGTTGTTGGTCATCATGATAAGCCCGACGCCGATGATTTCGGGGGCGGCCCATAGAGGCATCAGCCAGTTCAAGTCTCCCGTAAGAGCCTGGTAGCACGCAAGAGGAATGAGTCCCCCCATCACGAATCCACTGACGATCTCGCCGAGGGGAAGATAAGAAATCGGCGTCTTTCCCGCCGAGTAGAGCACCACGAACAACGCTCCGATGAGGCCTATCGCCAAGGGGATCAATCCTGCTTCGGCAATGACGTATCCGCCGAGCGCGAAGGCGGCTGCGAGAAATCCTATGCCCAACATGAGAGCGGCGCGCGGGTTCACGTTGTTGTACACCAGCGTCGCATCGCTTGCTTCCACTGCGTCGCGCACGGAATCCGATCCTTTGACGAAGTCATAGTAATCGTTGAACGTGTTCACTGCGGATTGCATCAAGAGGCATATGGCTAGCAGCACGCACGCAAGAAGCGCTGATGCACCCGTATGCGTCGCAGCGGCGCATACGGCGATAAGACACGGCATAATGGCTGCGGGCCAGGTATGGGGCGCAGCCAGCTGCAGCGCCATGCGAGCGGTCAGGCGCTCGTATCCGGCAGAATTCGAAGACATGATCGTCCTTTCTCGGCTTCGTTTCTATTTCTCGGGCGTCGCCATCGCCGACGTGCGCATCCGCATGACGAATCCACGCAGACGCTCCCGTACCGTTGCGTTGGCGACGCTTCCCAGGTTGCGCATGGTGTGGGCGATGATCGCCTTCGTTTCCGCATCGAGGTTTTTGCCGTCGCGCACGATGCCCGCGACATTGCCCAAAAACCCGCCCTCCTGGAATTCTTGCCACGTCCTGGCATCGCTCGACACGATAAGCTCGTAAAACGTATCGATGAACGTTTCTCGTTGGGACGGAGTGCAGCTTTTCAGCCATCGGTCGAGCGTGCGGTCGAACAGGGCGGCGCCGGCATTGAGCGAATCCTGATACTGGAAATCATCGTCGGCGACAAGCCACGTGAACGGATTGTGCTGAAAAATCCCCGACGCATCGGAGCGCACCACGGCATAATCGTTCCGCTTCTCCAGGATCATGCCGAAGATGGAGGACTCCGGCACGGTCTTATGAAGCTTTCCCGCGAATTCCGGCGTATCGACGCGGGGCGAAGGGTCGTTCAAAAAGCTCGGGCCGTCGTGGTTGAAGACCCGTTCGATACGCCCATAGGCGGCGTCGTCGATCGTAGCTGCGGAGAATTCTGCAAGGTTGCCGCCTTTGGAATGTCCGCCGACGAAAATCCTGCTCGACGGAGGAAGGGCCGAAAGCACCCCTGAAACGTAGCGTTCGGCGGAACGCTGAGACGGAATGATCTTGCGATAGCTCAGATTGAAATCTTCTTTCCATCCCGCGAAGGTGCCATCCGTTCCGCGAAAAGCCACATAGTACGAGCGTCCCCTGTCGAAACGAAACGTGCAGGCGCAAAACTGCTTCTCGATGGCGGCGGCGTTTTCGTTGATGAAATACCCTACCGATAAGTCGGCGTAACGATAGCAGCGCAAGAGCGCTTCGAGAAACGGCCTGAGGTCCTTCGACGCTTTGATCCACCCGCCTGACGTCATAGCGTCGATATCGGTGAAACGGATGACGTCGACGAGCGGAACTTCGCAAGGACCATGCACATCGCCGTGGGCGTACGCATCGAATTCGAGATAGGCGAGCGATGCGAGAACCAAGCTGTCGACAGGAGAGAACGGACGCTCGTCGAAGCTTTCGTTGCATGAACGAAGATAATCGATCATGGTTGCGGATGAAGAAGGATGCGTCACGGAAGTCGAAAACGAAGGATGGCGCGCATCGTCGACCAGGCGTGGATATGCGCCGCCCGCTTCGGCCGTTTCGTGATACGCCATAATTCACCATGTCCTTCCTTGTTCACGTCCATTGTAGCGCAGCGGCGGCGGGCTTTCTTATAATCGGAATCGTCGCGCGCAGCGCTGGGCTCGCCCGCGAAAGCCGCGTTTCGAAGTGAAAGGAGCGTTCCGTGTTTTCAAACGTATGCGTCGTTGCAATAGGAGGGGCCATCGGAGCTGCTGCACGTTATCTTGCGACGCTTGCGATTTCGCAAGCTGCGAGCGTCGCGCCCTGGTTTGCGGGACCGTTTCCCTGGGCTACGCTGCTTGTCAATTTCGCCGGCTGCTTCGTCATAGGAATCTTTTCGGTCTTCTTCGACGAAGGGGCGTGGCGCGGTGCCGGAGCCTGGCGCGTATTCGCGATCACGGGGATCCTCGGAGGATTCACGACCTTTTCGACATTCGGCCTCGAAACCATTTTGTTGATCGAGCGAGGCGCGCTCGGCACGGCGTGCCTCAATGCAGGGGCAAGCTTGACGCTTTGCCTTGCAGGCGTCGCGGCGGGCCGGTGGTGCGCGCGCTGCCTGCACGCCCTGCAAGGCTAGCGGGATTTTTTGCCCTTGGCCAAACGCTCCCCGAAATCGATGAGTTCCTGGCGCGAATGCACGTCGGCTTTCCCGTATATCCTACGTAAATGAGTATCGACCGTGCTTTTCGCCACCACAAGCTCCTGAGCTATGCGCTCGTTCGTGCGCCCGCGAAGCGCCAAAGCGAGCACTTCGGACTCCCTCGGCGAAAGCTTCGCCGCCGCCACGATGGCGGCATGCATGATATCGACCGTGTCGGCGGCGTCGACGATCACCGAAAGCTCTTCGAAATCGCTTTCGGTGAACAGGAAAAGATAGGCGACGACGGCGGCCAATCCCGCGACGGCGAGCATGGCATGCTGAACGGGATCGGACGGGCCGAGCACATCGAGCCCATTGCCGGCGGCGATGCCCAAAGCCTCTCCTAGGTACAGCGCGCAAAAGCCGCGGCAGAACGTCGAGGCCGAATCGATGCCGCGCAAAGCGGCTACGGCTATGAATAGTGCGACGAAAACGGCAGTCAAGCCGAGGCAGGCGGCAAGCACCACCGCTTCTCCCGGAATGCCGCTTCCGTACAGCGCGGGCGTGAAAAGAAACCCCGCCATCATCAATGCCATGACGATACGGTAGACCCCGGCAAGCGGCCCGCCTCCGCCGTCATCACTTTTCGCCTTCAATGATTGCAGGACCGCAAGGCAGAACAGTGCCAGAATGAAAAGCGTCGCGGGAAATCCGGGAGCGCTCGATGCTCCCGGATGCGAACGGAAGGTCTCCATGAGCCCCGCCGCAAGTCCGAACATGCCGGCCCCGACAAGCATGCGGCGCGAAAGCAGGCGCGCGCGAGAAGGGGAGGCCGATAGCGCCGCGTCATCGCATCCGACCGCGAGCGTCTTGCCGCGATGCTCGGGCGCGCATGTAAGAAGAAGCCCGGTACTCGCCGCAGGCAGCACCGCCGAGAGCACCGCTGAAGCTTGAGGTCCGAAAAACGAAGCCGCGAAGCACACGGCCGCGGCGCATCCCGTAGAAACGAAGATTTCGCAGGCGGCGGCGCGCGGCGACGTATGGCCGAGCACGCGCCCCCAAGCCATTAAAAGCACGGCCATCGGAGCGCCCACCAAGACCCCTTCGATGACGACGCCGCCGAAAAACGTCGAAGCGGGCCCTTCGGCAAGAAACGCCCCTGCTGTCAGCATGAACGCGCAGATCGCAAGTGCCGCCTCGCTTTCGACGAATCGCCTCGAAAGGGCAGGGCGCATTTCGAGCAGGGCGAACACGACTACGGCAGCAAGCAAGGTCGACAGCAGGTCGGCGCGTTCAAGCGATGCCGCCTCCCATGAAAGAGCCCGGTTCATCCCCATGTAGAACACGGCGTAGATGAAGCCTTGATAGCAGGAAAACCCTGCGATGCGGGCTCCTGAGAGCCTTGATGTCGGAAAAAACGGAATGCCCATGCGTACTCCTTTGCTCCTCGATAGGATAGCAAAGGCTTCGATGCCGAAAACGAAAAGCCGCATCGTCCGTTAAAAGCGAAAAAGCCGGCGCAGCGGCCGGCTTTTCTCGTGGAAAGATGCGATCGAACGCGTCTGAAGCGGGTTACGCAGTAGCGCTTTCCTCTTCGACGCCGGAGACGGCCTGTTCTTCCTGAGCGGCCTCGATGCGCCTGGCCGGCTTCTTTTTACGCTTGGGGGCTTCCTGCTCTTCTTCGACTGCTTCGCTTTTCTTGATCATGCCGTCGCCGGAATTGAATCCGTCGCGCAGGTTCTTGATGGTTTTGCCCAATGCGCTTCCGAGCTTGGGAAGATGCTTGGGGCCGAAGATCAGAAGCGCGACGCCCAAGATGATGAGCAGCTCGGGCATGCCCAGACCGAAGATTTTCATGAATGCCTCCTCAATACGATGAAAAAACAGCGCGAGGCCCGCGACGGCGCGCGCCGCCATCGCGAACGAATCGATATGCACACGATAGATCAATATGTCATGCAGACTATCGTGCAAACAGGTTATTTCTCTTGAATTTCGTCATGCATGATGTCATGTAAATGAGGTAACGCGCGTAAAAGGCCCGATAGAGACAGCATTTATTCAGCAATGCCGCACATCGCCTATTGCCTGGAGGCAAGCGCCATGCATCCGAATCCACGACGACCTCCATAGAAAAATAGCCGATGCCCGCGCGTTGTCCAAAAGGCGGCAATGTTAGAATTCCGTTACCTTTCAGAAAGAAAGGGGGTCTTCGTGTATCCACAAAACGAAGGAGGGCTTTCTCGGTGGATAAATTCTTCAAGATTTCCGAGCGTAATTCGACGATCGGAAACGAAATCATCGGCGGCTTGACGACCTTTTTGGCCATGGCGTACATCATCGCCGTCAATCCGTCCCTTCTGGAAGCGGCGGGCATTCCGTTCGACGCCGCGCTGACGGCGACCTGCCTCGGCGCCGCCGTCATGACCGTGGCGATGGGCATCGTCGCCAACAGGCCGATCGCCCTTGCGTCGGGCATGGGCATCAATGCCATCGTCGCCTACACGTTGTGCCTGGGCGAAACCGCCGTCGACTGGCGCGTCGCTATGGCCATCGTCTTTCTGGAAGGCATCGTCATCCTGGTCTTGGTTTTGTGCGGATTGCGCAAGGCCATCATGGACGCTATCCCCGCCAGCCTTCGCCATGCCATCGGCATCGGCATCGGTCTGTTCATCGCCTTCATCGGATTGAAGGGCGGTGGACTGATCGTCGCCGATGAAGCGACGATTCTCGCATTCGGCGATATCTCGTCCCCGATCGTGATCGTCTCCCTCGTCTCCATCCTTCTCGCCGTCGTGCTGCAGGCGCTCAATGTGAAAGGAGGCCTGCTCATCTCCATCGTGCTCGCCACGATCGTCGGCATTCCCCTGGGCGTCACGCCTCTGCCTACCGAATGGAACTTCGGCCTCGACTTCTCCGCATTCGCCGCCCCGTTCCAGGTTGTTCCCGGAACGGACACGATCGCGATCGTCCAGGTATTCTTGCAGCCCGCATTGCTGCTGTTCGTGTTCTCCCTTCTTATGAGCGACTTCTTCGATACCATGGGAACCGTCGTGGCCGTGGGCGAGCAGGGCAAGTTCGTCGACAAGGACGGCAACGTCGAAGACGTCCAGCCCATCCTGGCGGTCGACTCGGTCGCTGCGGCCGCAGGCGGATTCTTCGGCGCAAGCTCCATCACAAGCTTCGTCGAATCCACTTCAGGCGCCGCCGCCGGCGCTCGTACCGGTCTTTCCAATATCGTCGTCGGCGTCCTCTTCGTCGTCTTCGCGTTCTTCGCCCCGGTCATCGGCATGGTGTCCGCTTCCGCGACGTGCGGCGCCTTGGTGGTCGTGGGCTATCTCATGCTTTCCGACGTGACGAACATCGACTGGTCGAAAATCGAGCATGCATTCCCTGCTTTCATCACGATCGTGGGTATTCCTTTGACCTATTCGATCACCAACGGCATCGGATTCGGCTTCATCTCGTACTGCGTCATCATGGCGGTACAGGGCAAAGCCCGCGAAGTCAAGCCGCTCATGTGGGTCGCCGCTGCGGCATTCGCAGCCATGTTCATCCTCGGCTAAATACGCCGACTGCGCATACATGAAAAAACGGAGGGGCTTGGAACCCCTCCGTTTTTTCATGTATGCGACATGCCGGACGCGCATCGTTCCTTGCGAAAACGCATCCGTCTCGCGGGCGGCACGCAAGAGGGTACAGGCAGAAACGGCAATCGCGTCCATCGGGGCCGCGTGTGAATCGAGCGTCTTTCAACAGTATGGCCGCCGCCTGTCTCTCGTTATGCGCCGAGCAGATCGACCGTACGAAATGCCCCGTCCTCGTAGACGCCGTAGCTGTGCGATCCGTCTTTAGGAATAGACACGCTTCCTGGGTTGGCGAATAGCAAGCCGTCTCGCTCGTCGTTCGTCTTTATGTGCGTATGGCCCGACAACAGCACGGAACCGACAGGCAGAGGCGGCACGTTGTCGGGACCGAACAGGTGACCGTGCGTCGCGAACAAGGTGCGTCCTCCGTCGAGCACGAAGGTGTAATCGGCCATGCAGGGAAAATCCAGCAGCATCTGGTCGACCTCCGAATCGCAATTGCCGCGCACCGCCACGATCCGTTCGGCGATACCGTTGAGCATCGCTGCTACCTTCTGCGGCGCGTAACCGTCCGGTAGGGGATTGCGCGGGCCGTGGTTGAGCACGTCGCCCAGCAGGATCACCTTATCGGCCGCCTCGGCTTCGATGCGCTTCATAAGCGCTTCGCACCAATATGCCGATCCGTGGATGTCGGATGCTACGAGAAGCTTCATCGCTTGTTCCTTTCCGATTAAGGGGGCCGAGAAACAACCCTCCGATTCCGTCATTCGCACATCGTACTCCGAACGCGTCATCCCGCATACGCGCGGCGGCCGAATGGGCGGCGCTGCAACGTTTCTGTGGAAATAGAGAAAGAAGCCGCGGCGATGCTATGATGCAAGGTCGTTTCGCGCCGATCGGCGCATCCCGAATGGACCGGCCGAAAGGAACCCGTGGAACACCTCGTATTCAGCCTCGACGCGACGATGCCCGCCTTCCTTCTGATGCTTTTCGGCATGGTATTGCGACGCACGCGCGTCATCGACGACGCCTTCGCCGCGCGACTCAACGCTTTCGTCTTCCATGTGGCGCTGCCCGTCCTTCTTTTCGGCGATATGGCCGCGATCGATTTCGACGAAGGCTGGGACGGATCGTTCGTCGCCGTCTGCTTCGGCCTGACAGCCGCCTGCATTGCCGTCGCCGTCATGCTCTCGTTTTTCGTCACACGTAAAGCGGACCGCGGAGAATTCATCCAGGCGTCGTATCGTAGCAGCGCGGCGCTGCTCGGCATAGCGCTTATGCAGAACATGTACGGCTCGTCTGCAATGGCTGCGCTCATGATCGTCGGCGCCGTGCCGCTTTACAACGTAGCCGCCGTATTCGCATTGGCCTTCACATCCGACGAATCGCGCCGTCAAGGCGCGACGGCGCGATCGCGGCTGGCAAGCTCGCTTCGCGGCATCGTCTCCAACCCGATCATTATCGGCATCGTCGCGGGATTTCTCTGGGCCGTCATGCGTCTTCCCATGCCGCATATCGCAACGAGCCTGATCGACAGCGTCGGGGGCCTTGCGGCCCCGCTCGGGCTTATGGCCATGGGCGCCATGTTCGATCTGCGCCGCGCATCGGGACGCCTACGTCCGGCGCTTTGGGCGAGCGCCGTCAAGCTCGTCGGCCTTGCCGCGCTTTTGCTTCCCGCGGCCGTCGTGCTCGGCATACGCGGCGAAGCGTTGGCCGCCATCGCCGTGATGCTCGGGTCGCCTACCACGGTCAGCTGCTTCGTCATGGCCCGCGCGATGGGCCATGACGGCATCCTGTCGTCTACCGCCGTCATGGCGACGACCCTCGGCAGCGCCTTCACGCTTACCGCATGGCTCTTCTTGCTGCGAAGCTGCGCCTTGATCTGATGATTCGCGACGCTTCTGCGATACGGATGCGATCGCCCATCTTCTATCTGGGAATACGGGCAGAAGACAAAAACGCCGAATATTCAAGGCTTGCAAAAAGAAAACGGCGAAAAGCGCTCATTGTTTTCTTCTGACCTGCATAAATACTATTTATAGTTCGGTTCAATAAGAATTCACAATATATTGTGTTCAAATGACGTATCATAAACGCACCGAACAAAACAACGCGATATCGAGGGAGACGCTCCCTTGGGTATTCGCGTGCTTTTCTCGACAGATAGGACGAACAGGATGAAGATCATCAAACGCAGCGGCTCGGAAGCCGTATTCGACAGCGAGAAGATCGTCAACGCCATCAAGGGCGCCAATTCCGACGTCGCCGAAAACGAGCGCATGACCGAATCCGAAATCGCCGACGCGGCCGCGCGCGTCGAACGCGCGTGCGAAAACGCCGGGCATGCCGTGTCCGTCGAAGAAATCCAGGATATGGTCGAAAACGAAATCATGGCACGCGGACGATTCTCGCTCGCTCGCGCGTACATCATCTACCGCTACGTGCAAAGCCTCAAGCGCGTTTCCAATACGACCGACGACAAAATCCTGTCTTTGATCGAATGCAACAACGAGGAAGTGAAGCAGGAGAACTCCAACAAGAATCCCACCGTGAACTCGGTGCAGCGCGACTACATGGCGGGGGAGGTATCCAAAGACCTCTCCATGCGCATCCTGCTTCCGGCCGATGTCGTCAAAGCCCACGAAGAGGGCATTATCCATTTCCATGATTCCGATTATTTCGCGCAGCATATGCATAATTGCGACCTGGTGAACCTCGATGACATGCTCCAGAACGGCACGGTTATCTCCGGCACCTTGATCGAGCGTCCGCATAGCTTCAGCACGGCGTGCAACATCGCCACCCAGATCATCGCGCAGGTGGCATCGTGCCAATACGGCGGCCAGTCTATCTCGCTGACTCATCTGGCGCCGTTCGTCGACGTGAGCCGCCAGAAAATCCGCCGCCAGGTCGTCGGCGAGTTCAATGCGGTCGGTGTCGAGCCGACAGCCGAGCAGCTTCATGACATCGTGGAAACCCGTCTGCGCGACGAAATCCGCCGCGGCGTCCAGACCATCCAATATCAGGTCGTCACCCTCATGACCACGAACGGGCAGGCGCCGTTCGTCACGGTCTTCATGTATCTGGGCGAAGCCCGCAACGAAACGGAGAAGCACGACCTTGCCATGGTCGTCGAAGAGGTGCTGCGCCAGCGCTACGAGGGCGTCAAAAACGAGGCGGGCGTCTGGATCACGCCGGCGTTCCCCAAGCTTATCTACGTACTCGAAGAAGACAACATCCACGAGGATGCGCCCTATTACTACCTCACCAAGCTGGCCGCCAAATGCACGGCGAAACGCATGGTGCCCGATTACATCTCCGAAAAGAAGATGCGCGAGCTGAAGCTGTCCAAAGGCGAACAGCCGGGGCAGGGGGATTGCTACACCTGCATGGGATGCCGCAGCTTCTTGACGCCCGACCGTTCCGGCAACGGCTACGACAATGTGGCGAATGCGGGAAACTACGAGCCGAACAAGCCGAAATACTACGGTCGTTTCAACCAGGGCGTCGTCACCATCAACCTCGTCGACGTCGCCTGCTCGTCCGAGGGCGACGAGCAGCGCTTCTGGGAGATTTTCGACGAGCGCCTGGAGCTGTGCCGCAAGGCTTTGATGTGCCGTCACGACCGCCTGAAAGGCACCCTGTCCGATGCCGCTCCCATTCTGTGGCAATACGGAGCGCTTGCGCGTCTTGAGAAAGGCGAGCCGATCGACAAGCTGCTCTACGGCGGGTACTCCACCATATCCTTGGGGTATGCGGGCCTGTACGAATGCGTGAAATACATGACCGGCAAAAGCCACACCGACGCGGAGGCGACCCCGTTCGCCATGGCGGTCATGCAGCACATGAACGACGCATGCACGCGCTGGAAGGAAGAAACCGACATCGATTTCTCGCTGTACGGAACTCCGCTCGAATCCACCACGTATAAATTCTCCAAGTCGCTGCAACGTCGCTTCGGCATCATCGAGGGAGTGACCGACAAGGGGTATATCACCAACAGCTACCACGTCCATGTCAGCGAGAATATCGACGCCTTCACCAAGCTGAAGTTCGAAAGCGAGTTCCAGCGTCTTTCGCCGGGCGGCGCCATCTCCTACGTCGAAGTTCCCAACATGCAGGATAATCTGCAGGCCGTCATTCGCGTGCTCCAGTACATCTACGACAACATCATGTATGCGGAGCTCAACACGAAAAGCGATTACTGCCAGAAATGCGGCTTCGACGGCGAGATCAAGATCGTCGAAGACGACAACAAGCTGGTCTGGGAATGCCCGCATTGCGGCAACCGCGACCAGGACACCCTCAACGTCGCGCGCCGTACCTGCGGATATATCGGAACTCAATTCTGGAACCAGGGTCGTACCGAGGAGATTCGCGACCGCGTCCTGCATCTTTAAGCCATCGCGCGATCAGCGTCGGACCATCGTTTCGCATGCGGGCGTGCCGCGCTCGAAAAGCGCCGCACGCCCGCATGCCGTAAGGAGCGTTTCGTGAATTACGCCGAGATCAAATACTGCGATATCGCCAACGGAGAGGGCGTACGCACGAGCCTTTTCGTTTCAGGGTGTCGCAAACGCTGCCCGTTCTGCTTCAACGAAGAAGCCTGGAGCTTTTCGGCGGGACGCCTTTTCGACGACGAAGCGGCTCGTGCCGTGCTGGCAAGCCTCGAGCCGTCTTATGTGGACGGGCTCAGCATCCTGGGGGGCGAGCCGATGGAACCCGAAAACCAACGAGGACTCGTCGCGCTGCTCGAAACCGTCAAACGACGTTATCCTGCCAAGACCATCTGGTGCTACACGGGCGATTTGTACGAAGACATCGCATGGGGCGCCAAGAAAACCGAGGTGACCGAACGATTGCTCGCCTGCATAGACGTTTTGGTCGACGGCCCGTTCGTACAGGAGCAGAAGGATATCACCCTGCGTTTTCGAGGCTCGGCGAACCAGCGCATCATCGACGTGCCGTCCACGCGCCGAGAAGGGCGCGTCGTCCTTTGGTCGGACGACCCCCTTTTCACCTCGCATGCGATGTAGAAACGTCATAGGGCACGCGGGCGCGTGAAGACCTACCGGCTTTTTCTCGCCCGTATCGCATTTCATCTTATAATCACTACCGTTCGCCCATAATCTCAAGAAGGGAACCCGCCCTATGCAGCGCAAGCAGAACGCCATCATGCGCATCATCAACGAATGGTGGAACCGACTCTTGGGTGCTGTTTCGGAAGGTTCGCTCGGCGATCAGGAAGAGCAATACGCGTCGCATCGCACGAGGCGCGATTTCGTTTTCACCACTATCGGCATCGGTGCATGGGGGATGGTATTCCCCTTGCTCACCATCGTCGTCACCCAACTCGTCGGCGCAGAGCAGGCGGGCATGTTCTCCATGGCGTTCATCACCGGCCTGGTCTTGATGTTTCTCGGCAACTACGGCGTTCGCACATTCCAAGTGTCCGACCTCGCGCAGCGGTACTCTTTTTCCGATTACCAGATAAACCGCGTGATCACGTGCGTCGCCATGATGGCGATCGGCGCGGCCTACTGCTTCGCACGCGGCTACGACGGGTCGATGTTCGCCATCTGCATGGGCGTCTACTTCTACAAAATGGTCGACGCGCTCGCCGACGTATACGAAGGACGCCTGCAACAGGCCGATAAAATGTATCTCGCAGGCGTATCCCAGGCCGTGCGCTCGGTCGCGGTCGTCATCGTCTTTTCCGTGCTGCTTTTCATCACGCGCAGCCTGGTCGTAGCCTCGATAGCCATGGCCGTCACCGCGTTCGCCACCTTCATCGTGCTGACGTTTCCGCTCGCACTGCTCGAAACGCCCAAATCGCGCCGTTGGAGCATCGCGAACGTCGTCGAGCTCTTGCGGCTCTGCTTCCCGCTTTTCGTGGCGTTATTTCTTTTCAATCTCATCGAGAACATGCCGAAATTCGTTATGGAAGGCATGCTTCCCTACGAAAACCAGCTGTATTTCAACGCGCTCTATTTCCCAGCGCAAGCCATCCTGCTTGCCGTCAGCATGGTATACAAGCCGCTGCTGGTGCGACTCGCCGAAGTCTGGGCCGACCCGAAACGCCGTAAACGATTCGACCTGGCTATTCTCGCCATCGTCGCCATAACCGTCACCTTGACCCTCGGCGTCATGGGCATCATGGCCTGGATCGGCATCCCTGTCATGAGCTTCATGTACGGCATCGATTTCGAACCGTTCAGGGAACTGAGTTTCGTCATGATCGCGGCCGGCGGCGTGACCGCCGTCATCGATTTTCTCTATCAGGCCATCACGGTACTGCGCAGGCAGCGCGATGTCACGAAGCTGTATCTTCTCGCATTCGGCTTCTCGATCTTCGTGCCTTTGTTGCTCATCGGGTTCACCGGGCTTTCGGGAGCGGTGCTTTCGTACCTGATCGTCATGTGCATCCTCTTGTCGCTGCTCGTCATGGAATACGTCACCATCCGCATGAATTTTTCGCGCAAAAAAACCGACCCGCGTGCTTTCCGCAACGATGAGAGCGGCGTCGACGCACTTGCCGCGACGACGGACGCCGACGGTGCGACCGCGCCCCTTGCTCAACGGCGCGCGGCGGCCGGCGACGATGGATCGGCGGCGAAGACCCATGCTATGAGGGCCGGTACGACGAACAGCATGCATTCTGCAACGACGACCGCTCTCGATTCTCATCGGAGCGCGACGCGCGTCATGCGCCCGCTCGAACACGACGCAGCGGAATCGACGACGCGCATGAAGACCGTGATGCCGAAAAACGGCGCCCCTGTTGCACGGCTCGATGAAACGCGCACGGCGGCAGCTCGTTCGGTGGCGCGCCTGCAGCGCAAACACACAGGGTGCAAAAGCGGCGGACGTAATGATCGATTCGATGCGTCGACGACGCATCGAATCGATCATCCTGCAGGATCCGTTCCCCATGAAGAGCCGTTGCGCGGAGACACCTGCCGTCTCGATGAGCCGGCAGGTTCGCGCGATAGCGCCGCGCGTCGATTCAGAAACCGTCGCTTTTAGCAGGCCGCCTGCGGGGCAGTCGTCTCTTTTGACCCCATACGGCAGGGGAGCACGATACGCGTCCGTGCGCCGTGGTCCGTATTCTCCAAAACGAGCCTTCCGCCGATGGCGTCGATGCGCTCCTGTGCGATGAACAGCCCCAGGCCATGATGGCCATCCATCGGCCGCGCGCTATCGCCCCGATAAAACCTCTGCGCTCCATGCGCCAGCATAGCGGGAGAAAACCCAGGACCTTCGTCATCGACGATAATCGTAAAGCAGAATTCCGATGGCTCGTACGATGCGACGTCGCGGCGGTTCGGCGCCGCATCGTCGCGCATGCCCGATTCCTCGAAGCGGCACGATATCCGCACACGTTTCGCCGCGCCGCCGTAGGAAAATGCATTATCCACAAGATTCATGACCGCCTGCACCGTGTCATCGCACACAGTCATCCAGGCATCAAAAGAGACCTGGGGGAACGGACCGGCGATCAAACGCCCATCACAAGATTGCGCCAATGCACGCGCCTCCGCGACGACGCGCCCATACAATGAACGCGCAGACTCGTCGTACGCGTCGGCGTGCTCCCATGTGCATACACGAGCGGCAGTGATGATTTTGTCGATGCATATGTGCAAGTCGCATGCTCCATCATGGATATACGACGCATAGCACCGCTGTTCGTCGGACAACGGGGATTCGAGCAGCAAATCCGCATTGCCCCGCACGATGGTCAAAGGCGTTTTCAAATCGTGGGCCAGCGACGACAAGGCCGTGCGCTGGACTTCCTCGGCATGCCATTGAGCTTCGAGGGAGCGCTTCAGCGAGCTTCGCATATCGTCGACGGCATCCAGGATATCGTTAGTCTCCCGCACATTGCCCCGTTCGATAGCGAAATCGAGCTCGCGACGCCCGATGCGTTGCGCTGCGTCGACAAGCGGGGAAAGTTTGCACTTCAGCATGCGCGAAGCACGCACGGCGATAAGGGCGACCATAGCAACGAATAAAGCGAGCCCGACAAGCAGCAGCGCGCCTTGAGGATCAGGGAACGCATCGCGCCATGCCTTCGATACGAAATCGGGATTGAAATCGTACACCAACACGCAGACGCCGCCATTCTCGAGCGCTGCCGATACCGCATAGACGGGGGAGGAAAACGGCGACGAATACGCGACGGCGCCCTCGTCGCCCTGCTGCGCGACATCGTCCGCAAGAGCCTTGGAACGAGCATCGAAATCGCCCTCGACAAGCCGCCCTTGTTGGTCGAATGCGCCCCAGCGATAGCACGACGGAATATCGTCGGCCTCTACCGTGCCACGCGCCTCGATCGAGCCGATCATAGCCTCGCTTTGGATGCTGGCATAATTGGCCGGATAGAGCATGCCCGAATCGACGGCGACGATCAGCGACGACACCACCGCGCCCGCCATGAGGAAGGCTCCCAACAGGATATAGACGAAATACTTGACAAGAAAGAAGGGGAGCGGCATGCCGCGGCGGCGACCGCCTCCCGATTCGCCATGCGCGCCGTCGCGCGTGGAAGCGTCGGATCTCAAGCCGTCCATTTATACCCCACTCCCCATACGGTCTGTATCGGATCGACCCCCGCGCGACGCAATTTCGCGCGGGCATTGCCCACATGAACTGCCACAGTGGCCGCTTCGCTTTCCGTATCCCATCCCGCAACCGCCTCGAGGATCTGAGTTTTCGAGAAGACCTGGCCGGGATGCTTGGCCAAAAGCTCGCAGATGGCATATTCGGTATGCGTCAGCTTCAGCTGCCGTTCTTCGACGAGCAGCTGCTTGGCGGCCAAATCGAACCGTATGCCGTCGAAAACGAGCGAAGCATGGCGCTCGCGTCGTTCGCGGCGCAGGTGCGCCGTCACCTTCGCGCGAAGCTCGCAGGCGCCGAACGGCTTGCGCACGTAATCGTCGCCTCCGACAGAAAGGCCCTGCACGGCATCGTTTTCCTCGGTTTTCGCCGTAAGAAAGACGATGGGGCAATCGACGTGCGAGCGAATGCCGTGCACGAACTCGAAGCCGTCGACGCCGGGCATCATCACATCGCACAGGATAAGATCGTAACGCGCAAGGTCGCATGCCGCCGCCTCTTCGGCGCCGCATGCCGTCGTCACGTCGTGTCCGTCCTTTTTCAAAATGGCCGCGAGCATGGCGAGAATCGCCGGCTCGTCATCGATAGCAAGGATGGATGCCATGTCCAAGCCTCCTCTTTTCCGACGGGATGCAACGCCTCGAAAGCACAGCGCCCGGCGAGACGCAAAGCCACCTGCGTTACCGTGTCGAATCGCATCCACAGCAACGCTGCGGCGGATGCGCTATCGGCCGCAGCGTGCGGTTTCACCGCCGCCGAACGATTTAGCACAGCTGTCTGCGCGCAAGTTCGGGAAGGCTGCCGTCATCGATGTACTCCCAGGCATGGGCGCTCGTTGCCCGCACCGTCATCGCGATGAAGCCCTCGTTTTCGAGCATTGTACCGAAAGACACGAGCACGACGCGCCGATGGGCGCCGGACGCGTCGACCGCATCGATTTCATAAACGTAGTTCTCATAAGCGCCCGTAGCGTCGGCATACGTATCGAAATAAGCAGTGGAGGCGGGCGCCTTTGCATAGCAGATTTCGGTCTGCTCCCATGGCGCCACGCGATCGATCAGGCTCTTGACGAGCCAGGCGTCGCGACTGCTCGTTATCCACCAGGAACCCGCGGCGCCGGCGAGCACGACCGCGACGATAGCCGCCGAGACAAACAGGCGATTCCTTTTCGCTTCCATGACGATCCTCCTATTCGCCGCCCGTACGGCGAGCGGTCTCGAAACGATCGGATGCCGCGAGCAAAACAGCGACGACCGCCGCGGTTCCGATAAGGCATATCACGCTGCATATCTGCGCATTCGCAAGAAGCGGCGCGGCGTACGCTCCCTGCGCGATGAACGCCTCAGCCGTAAGCGAGGCAAGACGCGCCGGCCACACGAAAGGCACCGCCATGACCCACAAAGGAGCCAAAGAAGCGCTCAAAGTTCCGGTGACCAGGCCGTTTCCTAATCCCCCGAGCGAAGCGAGCGCGCACATGAACCCGAAAGCCCCCAAGCCGATGGCGGCATTGCGACCCCATGCAAGCGCCGCTGCAAGGAAAAGCGCATACGAAACAACCGATCCCGCAACGGCGCCCGCCCACGACAGCGCTAATGCGGAAACAGCAGGGAGCGCACGGTCCGCAGCCGCCATCGCGACGGAGAACGCCGCAATGGCAATGGCGCACGAAAACGCGCCTAGAGCCAGCAGCGTTACGCCTTTCGCCGCAAACGCGCGACGACGCGAAGGCTGACCGAGCAGATTCGCGTATGCGCCCGCCTCGCGCTCCGCATCGAGCGCGAGGCCGCATGCGATACCCGCGAGCAATGGAGCGCCTGCCCCGAGAAGCTGCACGAATGCATCGTATCCGAGCAGCGGATCCCATGGAGTCGCCGCGAAATACAGGCCCGCAGCGAGCCCCAATACGGAAGAAAGCACCCCGTGCAACGGGACAAGAAACGACCTGCGAAGGCGCAGCAGTTCGGAGCGCACGGCTCGGAAAAACGATGCGGAGCCGCGACGCGTTTCATATCGACGCATCTTCATGGTTATTTCGCCTCCTGCCTGCGAAACCACGCGCCGCCGACAATGACGAGCGCGCACCCCGCGAAAACCGCGATGCCGAGCGCGAGAAACCACTGAACGTCGACGATGCCGTACGCGTCATTCGCCGTAAGCGGAACGCCCGAAGGAGCCACGCCTGCGAAAGGGGAGCATAAACGCATAGCCGCGGCGGGTGGGAAAAGCCACCAAAAGGCGCTGCCATAGAAGGCGATACCTCCTGCAAGCTGAACGAGCAAAGGCGCCACGATGCCCGCGAGAGTGCCGATCCGCATCGTGAGAAACAATCCCGCCGGAACCATCCAGAGCGACGAAAACGTGAGAAGGGCCGCCATGGCCAGGCTCGCAGCACCCCCGGCCGCGCTGCCGCCAAGAGCATGTGCGACGATAGAGCACAGCGCGACCACTGCATTCGCGCACACGACGAGCACGAGCGCGTAGGCCGCCTTCGCCCGCCATACGGCCCGCAAATCGACGGGCGATCCCATCACGCCGTGGAGTTTGCCGCGCGTGTCGATACCCGCCACGCCCGCGCTTATCAGCGCGATGGCCACGGGAAGGAGCAGCGTATACCAGTAACACCATCCGTACGTGTTATAGCCTACGCCGCCAGGGCCCAGCCCACCTGTCACAATTCCCGAACTCATCAGGCCCATCAAGCATACCGGCAGCGGCGCGATCAAGGCGGTCTTACGTGCGGCCGTCCGCTTTCCCTTGGCTATCTCCGCCCGAAACGCCGCGCCGAACCCGGCGAGCGGACGCCTTTGCCGCAATGTCGCCTCCGCTGAATGCGTATGGCCGCCATCAGCAACAACCGTATCGCCCTTCCTCATCGCGCGCCCCCCGCCATCGTCGCATCGAAGCCCGCCGCCACACCGCGACAGACATCCATGAACAGCGCCTCGAGATCCATGCCGCGCTCGAATTCCCCTTCGAAGGCCAGCGTCCCCTGGGCGATGATGCCCACGCGATCAGCCACATGGGAAACTTCGGCCAGCACA
Source organism: Slackia sp. (assembly GCA_030527325.1). Taxonomy (GTDB): domain Bacteria; phylum Actinomycetota; class Coriobacteriia; order Coriobacteriales; family Eggerthellaceae; genus Slackia. Next base: position 16,889 of record JAUNBA010000001.1, on the reverse strand, counting down.
TGACTCGACACGATCACCGTGATGCCGGAATCGGCAAAAGACCTGATGCGGCCGCGCAGATCCTCAATGCCGATAGGGTCGAGGCCGTTCGTCGGTTCGTCGAGCACGAGCAGCTTGGGATTGCCCATAAGCGCCAGGGCGATTCCCAACCTCTGCTTCATGCCGAGAGAAAAGCTCCCTGCGCGCTTCGATCCGGTATGCGATATGCCGGCCGTTTCGAGCGCGGAGGCGATATCCGATTCGTCCGTACCTAGCATCATCGCGCGCACCCGCATATTCTCCTGCGCCGTCAAATTGGGATACAACGGGGGAGTCTCTATCAACGATCCGATGTCGTACAGGTCATCGCGCTGCCATGGATGCCCGTCGAACAGCAACGATCCGCTTGTGGGACGAAGCATTCCCGTCACCATTTTGAGCAACGTCGATTTTCCCGCGCCGTTAGGGCCCAGCAAGCCGTATACACGGCCCGTCTCCACATGAAGATCGACTCCATCGACCGCCGTTTGCGCATGCGATCCGCGACCGAACACCTTGGTCAGGCCGCGCGTTTCCAGCACGCAGTCCATAAAACGCTCCTTTCTCGCGTCGTTCTTTTTATAAGGATGCAGGCGCTTTTTAAAGAAACGTTAAAGATGGGCGAGAACGAAAAAGAAATCGTCCGCGGTCGGTTTGCCGTCTTTCCGCTCCGCACGAAAAAACGCTCCGACCACCTAGATGGCCGGAGCGCGGTAAACAACATGATGCATATGCGAAACGACAGGCGAATTTATGCGCGATCGTCGTCCTCTGTCGCATGGAAGAGCAAATCGAATGCATAACGCATGATGGAAGAACGACGGATGATGCCCACCAGGCGACCATGATCGTCGATTACGGGAAGTTTCTTGAACTTCTTTTTAGCGAGCGTATCCGCGACGCGGCCGACGCTTTGATTCTCGGTCACGCACAGAACCTTACGCGTAGCAAGCTCCATCACGTTGCGGTCTTTGAGCGAAAGCACCTTCTGCTCGATGGTTTCATCGTCGTAGTACAGCATCGTCGGCGCGCCTCCCGAGAAAATGGAGCGCGTCTTGTGCTCGGCGATAGCGCGCATGATATCGCCGTCGCTGATGAACCCGACGACGCGGCCATCCCCGTCGACCACCGGAAGGCTGCTGACGCCCAGCTCGGTAAGCTGCTTGGTCACGTCTTTCAGCGTGGCCGTAGAAGAGCACGAATACGCATCGCGCTCCATAATCGATCCGACAGTCCTCGTCTGCATGTCTTAAGCCTCCTTCTTCTTGGAGCGGACCTTCACGATGGCGAACACGAGCGTGACCGCGCCGACCAGAGCGCACGCGCCATACGCCGCCTGCACGCCGACCGCGGTGGACTCGACGGCGCCGAGCGCCGCATTCTGAGAGCTCACCATGGTCATCACGGTCACGATCAGGGCCGTGCTGATCGCGCCGCCGACCTGGCGACCCGTGTTGGAGATGGCATTGCCGTGAGCGATCATGTCATTGCTCAGCGCATTGATTCCCCAGGTGTTCGCAGGCATATTCGCCATAGTCTGACCAGCGGCCATCATCGTGCACAGCGCCGCAGCGATAAACAGCGTCGTATCGGAGCCGATGCGCGAAAAGCCGAAGAGCGCGACCGTCATGATCAACAGACCGCCCACCGTGATGCCGCGCGGTCCGAATTTGTCGAAGATGACGCCGGAAAGGGGGCTGATGATGATGCCTACCGCGGCAGCAGGCATCATGACCATGCCCGTTTCCATAGCGCTTGCGCCCAGGACGTTCTGCAGGAAAATGGGCAGCGTGACATTCGTCACAGCAGCCGCGCAGTTGATAAGGGTGACGATGATGGCCGAAGAGGCGAACACGTCCGATTTCAACGTGGCAAGCTGCAAAAGCGGCTCATCGAGCTTCTTTTGGCGCATGACGAACAGCACGAAGCACACGGCGCCGATAACGATGACCGCGATAACGATGGGATTCGTCCATCCCAGCGTGGAAGCGCTGGAGAAGCCATAGAGCAAGCCGCCGAACGCCACGGTGGAAAGAATGACGGAAGGCATGTCGAGACGCGGATTTTTAAGCTCGCCGACATTGCTCAGCAAGAAGAAGCTGGCAATCAGGACGATCAGTCCGAGAGGAGCGATCGACCAGAACATGGCGCGCCATCCCATGGAGTCGATGATCATACCCGCCACGACGGGGCCGGCCGCAGGAGCGACCGACATGACGATGCCCGCCATGCCCATTGCGGTGCCGCGCTTTTCGGGAGGGAAGACCAGCATGGGAACGACGGCGACCAAAGGCATCTGAACGCCTGCGCCCGCTGCCTGCAGGATACGACCCACGATAAGCACCTCGAAGCTCGGGGCTACAGCACACAGCACCGTACCGGCGATGAAGACGACCATCGACGCGAAGAAGAGCTTGCGCGTGGGGAATTTATCGATCAAGTATGCAGAAATAGGCACCATAATGCCGTTGACCAGCATATATATACTGGTCACCCATTGAGCGGTGCCAGCGTTCACCTGAAACGCCTCCATGAGGCCGGGAAGCGCAGGAGCGAGAACCGTCTGATTGAGAATCGCCAGAAACGCTCCGGCGATGACGACGGCGACGACCAATATCTCGTGGCGCGTCGTTTTTTTCGGTTCGGTTTGGATAGAAGCAGAACTCAAGAGGACTTCCTTTCCGAATGAGGTGACAACAAAACGATGCATGCATCGCGCATGCTATGCAAGCCGCATATGACTGCCCGAACGACGTACGCTCGTATATGCGGTATGTGCCGATATGAAATTTCGGAAAAGAAGGCCTAGATAAGCATAGCCGAAAGACGCGTGGCGACAGGCGCACGAAGCACCGCTTCGCTCGATGCGAAGTCGGTCACAAGACGTTCGTGTCGGTAGATTTTCACCACGGAAGAAAACATGTTTTCACTGTACCCATGGCGCCGAGCGAGGTCAACGACCTGCGGCATTCCTACACGGTATCGGCATTTCGGCTTGAAACGCACGCCATCGGCCTGCACCGTCCATGTAATTCGAAGAAAAATGACGCCGCATCTCGGCTCGTGTACGCAATCCGGCTGCTCACAGGATGAGTTCATAGGCTGCACGGACACGCGTGCGGCCCCGGCCGCTTTTCAAAACGACCGTTCCGCATGCGCGAAAACCGTAATGCTCGAGCAGACGCCGCATAGGGTCGTTGCGCTCGTACGCGTCGGCGCGCACGCTCGCTTTGCCTGCGTGTTCGGCCATGCGCTCAGCTTCACCCAGCATGAACATTCCAACGCCGCTGCGGCGTGCCCACGAGGCAACCGTAACCCAATGAAGCGCCGCATACGAACAATCGGAATCGCCGTCGGATGCAGTATCGTCGAACCAGGCCGCGCCGGCGGCGGTGCGATACGATGCATCCCCGTCAAGAGAAAGCGCGAATAGCCCGATGACGCGCCCGGATGCGGCGGCATATGCGTCTTCGTCGGATGTCGCAATCGATGCATCCATGCTCACCACGAAAAGCTCGCCGCGGTCGATCGCGCGCATAATACGTCTCTGGGAAGGGTATTTCTTATCGGACTCTTCAGATATGCCCAGTTCGCGCATCGCATCATGTCCCTCGTCGAGCAAGGCGCATACGATGTTGAAATCATCTGCGGTCGCCGGACGGGAAACATAGTAGCCGAGACGCGACGCGCTACCCTGGAAGGCGGGCATATCGCGCAGCGAACCGGAAAAAGCATCTTCGTCACGCCGTTCATCTTCTTTTTGCGTGGTGAGAACCACCATGGCGAGAATCAACGCTGTTCCTACGATATCGAAACCGCCGATCGGCGTATGCAGCCACACTGCCGATATAGCAATGGCGGAAACGGGTTCCAAGCATCCGATCAGGCCGGCGCGCATCGACCCGGCATCATTGACGCCCTGCAAATAGAACACATAGGCCGCGAAGGTGCCCACGACGACCATGACGACCACGATGAACACCACGTCACCCGACAAATCGACATCGTGATGCCACGGCTGCAGCACCACGGCCGACACGACGCCGGCGGTCGACATCGCGATGCCCGTCACGATGAAGCTGCCCCATTTCGCCAATGGCTTGACAGGCATCAGCGTATAACACGCCATAGCGACCGCCGTCATAAGGCCCCAAAACAGCCCTTCAGCCGGAATGGCGAGCTGCCCGACATCGCCATGGGTCGCAATGAGGAACACCCCGCCAAACGCCAAAACGACGCCGACCAGCTCGCGTATGCGGGGCAGCCGCCGCGCGCTCGCGCATACGAAGCAGAGCACGAGTATGAGTCCTAAGCGCTCGAGCACGGTGCCGGTTCCCGCATTGGTGTACGAAATGCACGTAACATAGCTGAACTGGGTCAAAAGCACGCCGAATACGCCGAACACCATGATATGCAGCACGCAGCGCGTATCGCGCAACGCAGCGCGCAAGGCGCGCCAATTCTTCCATAGGCACACGCAAAGAAAAAGCACCGCGCCAGCACACATGCGCACCGTTATAAGCCAATCGACGGGTATGCCGTATGAAGAAGTCAGCAGCTGGGCACAGGTGCCTGAAAAGCCCCAACAGCATGCTCCCGCGGCGGCGAACGCCATGCCGCGTCCGACATGGCGTTTCGAATGGGGTTCAGAAGACGAAGCGGACATAGACCCTGGCTTTCCGACATGAGCGAATACGCAAGAAGCCCCTTTCAAGGGGCCTCTTGCGATTATTGCAACGATAAAGCCGCGACGCAAGAAGAAAGACGTCCGAACGGCATATCGCGCGTTAGCAATAACGGCGGACGGCCTGCGCCAGCATATCGTCGAGATGCGCCAGATCGGGTGCGCCATACGCGAACCCTGTGTACGATTCATCCAATCCCATCGATTCGGAGAGGAAGCTCGCCAAGCCGCGTACACGACGATCGACCTGCAGCATCACGCGGGCGCCCGATTCGCTCAGGTCGAAAACGGCTTCGAGCTCGTCGAGCCTTCCGCAGAATTCGCCGCATACCGGCTTGAATTCGAATTCCTGTACGAACGGAAGCCCGCTGGCGGCATTGCGATATCCGGCTTTTTCCGAATCCACCTGATGCAGGCGGAATCCCAAGCGGCGCGCCGAATCAATGAAGGCTTCCACAAGAGGATGCGGCCTTACTTCGAGCGCATCATGGTCTTGGGGATCGACAGCGGATTTGATATCGAGCCCGGTGCGAATCCATACGCGGCTTTTACCAAGCGTCGCAGGCGTGCACAGCGGAACCATCAAATTGAAGGGCATCGTCAATTCCTGACCCGCTTGCACCGTAAAACGGTCGGACAAACGCACATGCGCCAGCTCGACGTTGCAGCGAGATGTGCAGTCATCGACTTCGACTTCGTAATCGGTCATGAATGAAAGGTAGATCGACTCGATATCCTGAGGGGCACGGCCGCCGTAAATACGGACTTCGCCCTGGACAGTTCCGCCCGGAACACAGCCTCTATCGAAAAGGATCGTATCGACGCGAGCGCTGCCGATACCGATCGATTGCAGCAATTTGTTAAGCATCAAAGCCTCCGTTCGTAGATTTGGCCCCATACAGGCCGCATCCGTTAAGCATACCGTATCGAAAAGACCGGCATCGCTCGTTCTGCAGGTTTTATTTCTTCGAAAGCAAATGCGTATTTGAAGCCCGCACAGCGCAAAACGACGGCTGAAAATCGACTCATGATGCCCGTACAAAGGCCACGAAGGAATTTTGCCAAAAAACGTACCTTTTGACCTGGTGTTTTGCAAATGAGGCTCTGAGAGCCGTTTTAAGACCCCGTTTTATACTTTCACGACACATTACTCATGGGGATCGCGGTAAAAAAATGCCCTCCGCCATGCGACAGAGAGCATTTCGACATAATGGCACCCTTGTCGGGGTGCGACGTCACGATTCTCGATCGATTATTAAAACATCGGACCAGAAACGCCGCCGCCTTGCATCAGTGCGGGCGCCAAAAACGCCGCCGTCAACAAGTTGGCGATAAAAGCGACCAGACTCAAAACGACGCCGATCTTTGCAAGCTTCATGGCATCGCGCGCATAGACATCCTGCGATGCGGCCACGACGAGTTTTTTGCTTTTATTCAGCGCAATCATGCCGAAAACGAAACCGACCACATCGAGAAGCGCACCGAACAGAATAAGACTCACGCATGCGCACACGATGCTCACAATGCCGAATGTACGGCATTTCTTTCCATCCATATTAAACCTCTCTCAAAAAACGAACATATGTATCATACCATCCATACGAGACCTCGGTAACGAATAGTACCCAGTTTCCACACGATAACGTTTTGTGCAAATCAAGCGTTCTTAAGCCGTTACCGCATGATGTAAAAGGCGGCACTGTCGATGCGCGCCTTTTGCCATATACTGACCCCAGCAGTGTTTCTTTGTTCAATCCATCTCGAGGTGTGCCGTTGCATCCTGAAATGAACAATGTTCATAATTGCTCCGAACCATGGGGAACGTCGGCGGTGCTGCTCGTCGACCTTGATGCATTCTTCGCATCCGTCGAGCAACTCGACCATCCCGCATGGCGCGGCAAGCCCGTCATCGTTGGAGGCGACCCCGATAAGCACGGCGTCGTATCGACGGCAAGCTACGAGGCACGTGCCTACGGAGTACACAGCGCCATGCCGTCATCCGCAGCCCGCAAGCTCTGTCCGCACGCCATCTGGACGCGGGGGCATTATGATCGATATAAAGCGCTTTCGATGGCCGTCATGGATATTCTGCGCTCCGAAACCCCGTATGTACAGCAAGTGAGCATCGACGAAGCATTCGTCGATGTAACGCCCACGCATATCAATACCGAGCACCCGATCGCTATCGCCCAGCGCATTCAACAGCGTATCGCCGCGCTCGGCATCACATGCTCCGTGGGTATCGGAACGAGCAAAACTATCGCGAAAATAGCCTCCGACATGGATAAGCCGCAAGGACTCACCGTCGTGAACCCCGGCAGAGAAATCGATTTTCTCGCGCCGCTGCCCGTTCGCGTCATGTCGGGCGTCGGACCGGCAGCCGAAGAAAGGCTTCGCGCGCATGGCATCAAAACCCTCGGCCAGATCGCTCAAGCACCCGAAAGCCTGCTCAAATCCATTTGGGGCAAAAACGCCGCCATGATGCGCAATCGCTGTCTCGGACTCGATGCCACGCCCGTCGAGGAAGCCGAAGCGGCAAAATCGGTATCGAGCGAAGTGACCATGGCGCACGACTTGAAGACGTTCGAAGCCATCGCCGCGACCGCCGACGCCATGGCGGCGAAAGTGGGCCGACGACTGCGTGCCAAAGGCCTTGCGGGGCGAACGCTCACGCTTAAACTGCGCTATTCCGACCGCACGACATGCAGCACGCGCCGCACCCTTTGCATCCCCGAAGACAACGAGCATATCCTCAGGCCGCTTCTTCATGAAATGATCGGCGAGCTTTGGGAGCCCGGCATGGCGGTACGGCTCGTAGGAGTATCCATCGCAGGATTCGAAACGAACGGCGCCGTTCAAACCTGTCTTTTCGATGATATGCAGCCGATGACGGCCGATGCCTCCCCGATTCTTTGCGATGCAGCGACACGACGCCGTAAAGAACGCCTTTCAAGCGTCACCGATGCCGTGAAAAACAGATTCGGCGAAACATCCCTCTTCCGCGGCAAAGAGCTTACGCTTTGGGCCGACACCACGCAGACAACGGCGAAAAACCCCGCCGATTATCTGGACTGACGTCGTCATAGGCGGCGGCGTGATGCAGTGCCGCCCATAATCGATACTGCCACGAGCGTCGACGCCGCATGAAAGGCCGGCAACGTGTCAGTCATCGAGGCATAAAAATGACCTGCACTGGTTTTTTGTCAGCGCAGGTCATTCGGCATAAAAGACGAGAATCCCAGACGAATTAGTTGAACTTGAACACGCGGCGGGCAATGTGGTAAGCGGACAAGGCGAACCGCCTTCCCACCTCGGTAGGAATGTTGCTTCCCCAGTTCAAAACCGTATAACGGATGCGCTTGTACAACGCCGGATTCTGCGTTTCCAGGTATTTCCAGATAGCGGCGCGGTCGCGCTCGTTTTCGTCGGTTTTCTCGAGACGAAGGAAGATAGAACAGATGCACATCATCATGGATAGATAATTCTCCATGTAGCGCTGCAATTTCTTCGAGGGCACGTCATCGGGCAGACGCACGGCGTCGATCATCGTTCGCGTTACGCGAAGCTGCTGGTCACGACGCGAATACATGACTTTTTCGTTGACGCTTTGATCTTCGCGGCCGATGAAATAGCGATACATATCGACATTCAGATAATAGATGGTCTTGACATGCGGCAACGGCACGTAGACGAAGATGTTATCGACGTAGAACGTATGCTCGGGAAGCTTGAGCCCGCAATCACGCAAAAGCTCGGTGCGATAGATGACCGAATGCATCAGCAGGTACTGAGATTGCCCGAAATGCCCTATTTCGTCCCAGCCTATCTCCTTGCGCTCGGGAAACACATTGCGATAGTGCATGACCGTGCGGGACCCCTCGTGCACTTTCTCGTACACATAGTTCGCCACCACCATATCGGTGGAATCCTTCAGCTCGCACTGCCTGCGCAAATACGCCATGACGTCGCGCATCGCATCGGTATCCAGCCAGTCGTCAGAATCGACCACCTTGAAGTATCGCCCGGTAGCATGAGCGAGCCCCGTATTGACGGCGGCGCCGTGGCCGCCGTTTTCCTGATGGATAGCACGGATGATTCCCGGAAAACGCTCCTGCCACGCATCGGCTTTCTCTCCCGTGTCGTCTTTCGTCGATCCGTCGTCGACGATGAGGATTTCGATATCGCCGCGCCCGTCCTCGTCGCATGCGAGGATGGACTCTATGCACGTATCCATGTACGCTGCGGAGTTGTAGCACGGAATGGCGAATGATACGGTTTTCATGAAGGAATGCCCCTTAGGAAACGTTCATGACGGCTAATCCGTCGTATACACATACGGATTATATTTTACCAAGATTCGCTCCCCTCTGCGCCCCTTACACAAAACGCCTGTCCAACACGGCACGAAACGCGCAAAAAGCCATCCGTATACCCCGCCGCGAAAATCGGCGTGGCCCGCACAACGAAAAAAGCGCCACGCTCCCCCATTGCGCCTTTCGGAAAAGCATGCATGTCTTATGATACCGAGCATGCAACCCCATCCCGTAACGAGAGGAGCGTTCATGGCGTCGTTTCTCGCAACCATGATCGAACGTGCCAAATCGGACAAACGAACCATCGTGCTTCCCGAAGGCAACGACCCGCGTGTGCTTGAGGCCGCCCGCGCGATCGTCGACCAAGAAATCGCCCACGTCGTCATCATCGGCAACGCCGACGATATCGCAGCACGCGGCTACGACGCAAGCGGCATCCGCGTCATAGACAACCTGCACGACCCCCTGCGCATCGAGCTGGCGCAAAGCCTTTACGAACTGCGCAAGGCGAAAGGCATGACCCTCGATGAAGCGAACGCCCTCATGGACGACGTGATGTACTTCGGAACCATGCTGCTCAAAAACGGCCACGCCGACGGCCTGGTGGGAGGTGCGTGCCATGCGACCAAAGACGTTCTGCACCCCGCTTTGCGCATCATAAAAACCGCTCCCGGCAGCAAAGTCGTCAGTTCGTTTTTCGTCATGGAAGTGCCCGATTGCCCGTTCGGCGACCAAGGAACGTTCATGTTCGCGGACTGCGCCGTCTGCATTCAACCCGATGCCGATGAGCTCTCCGAAATCGCCGTGGCGACGGCGAAATCGTACGCATCCGTATTCGGAAGCGAACCCCGCGTTGCCATGCTTTCTCACTCAAGCTACGGGTCGGTCAAAGACGACGACACCGAAAAGGTGCGCGAAGCCCTCGCGCTCGCACGCACGAAGGCGCCCGAATTCGCATTCGACGGAGAGCTGCAGGCGGATGCGGCGCTGGTACCGAGCGTTGCGACGTCGAAAGCACCCGGCTCGCCTGTCGCAGGATCGGCCAACGTGCTGGTCTTCCCCGACCTCGATGCCGCCAATATCGGCTACAAACTGGTGCAGCGCCTTGCAAAGGCGGAAGCGTACGGTCCTATCCTGCAGGGCCTCGGCGCACCGATGAACGACCTGTCGCGCGGCTGCTCGGCCGAGGACATCATCGGCGTCGTTGCCATCACCGCCGTTCAGGCCCAGGGGATGCGCTGATGCGGAGTCTTCGCCTTTAGCAGCGACGAGACCCCCTGGAGCGCCGGCGCTCCAGGGGGTCTCTTGTTATCCGCCGCGAATCTCCGTGCAGCCGCGACGATTCGCGGCGGACGATTACGACAGTCGGGAAACGATGTCGTAAGTATCCTGGGCGATCATCAACTCCTCGTTCGTAGGGATGACGATGATCTTCACGGGAGAATCGTCGTGCGATATGAATCGCTCCTTGCCGTGGTAGTCGCGGCGATTCTTTTCCTGATCGAGAATGATGCCGAGCGGCTGCAGGCCCGCAAAAGCGAGGCGCCGCATACGGTCGCAGTTTTCACCGACGCCTGCCGTCAAAACGATGGCATCCACACCGGCCATCTCGATCATGTATTGGCCGAGATATTTCCTGATGGAATGCGCGTACATCTCGTATGCGAGAATAGCCCGCTCGTCGCCCTCTTCGGCGCCTTTGCGCACATCGCGCATGTCATTGCTGATGCCCGACACGCCGAGCAGACCCGATTTCTTATTCATGATCTCGTTGATCTGCGGCGGCGTCAGATCTTCGGCCTCCTCGAGAAACGGCACGATGGCGGGATCGATAGCACCGCATCGCGTTCCCATCATAAGGCCGTCAAGCGGCGTGAACCCCATCGACGTATCGACGGCGATGCCGTGGTCGACGGCGGAAATGGAGCAGCCGTTTCCCAAATGACACGTGATGATTTTAAGGTCTTCCAAGGGCCGCTCCATCAACGCGGCGCATCGCTGCGCGATATAGCGATGCGAGGTGCCGTGCGCGCCGTATTTGCGGATCTGGTGCTTTTCGCACAGCTCGTAGGGCAGCGGATACATGTACGCCGCAGGCGGAAGCGTCTGGAAAAACGCCGTATCGAACACCGCGACCTGAGGCAGGTCGGGCGCCAGACGCTGACATACCTGGATGCATTTGAGCGCAGGAGGGTTGTGAAGCGGCGCAAGCGTACAAAGGCTTTCGATCTTCTCGATCACATCGGGCGTGATAAGAGCCGAAGAGTCGAAATAGTTGCCTCCGTGCACGATACGATGGCCGATGGCGTCTATCTGGTCGATCGAGGTGATGGTGGAGCGTTCGCTATGGATGAGCGCCTCGAAAACGATGCGCAACGCCTCTTCATGATCGGCCATGTACTGAGCGAAAATGCGCTCGTCCTTGTCTGCTCCGTGTTTGATGTAGGAGTCTTTGCTTCCCACTCGCTCGCAGAGGCCCTTGGCAAGGACTTTATTCAAATCGGTATCGACGAGCTGATACTTCAGCGACGACGAACCCGCATTGATGACGAGGATTTTCACGTGATGCTCCCATTTCGGTCTAGAGGGCGGGCGATCCGGAATTCATCGGCGCGCCGCCAAGGACATGCACATGCACATGGTGGACGGTCTGGCAGGCGTCGTCGCCCGTATTCACGATGACGCGATAGCCCGACGATGCCACGCCCTTGAGCTCGGCGACCTTTTTCACGGTATTGAACAGATGACCCATGAGCGCATCGGGAATGCCGTCGCCGATATCGCGATAATGCTCTTTGGGAACGATGAGCGTATGAACCGGCATCTGGGGAGACACGTCGTCGAATGCGATGACGAGCTCGTCCTCGTAAACGACGGTTGCAGGAATCTCGCCAGCGGCTATTTTGCAGAAAATGCAATCAGACATCGCATGGACCGCCTTTCTTGGAAACATCGTGCATATCGCACACAGTGTAGCGGAAAAAGCCCCGCCGTCATGAAAGAGTCGTGTCAGTGGTCGCATCATCGGCGGGAGCGTCGAGCGACCCCATCAGCACATCGACCCTTTGCTGGGCCGTTGCCAGGCGCTGCTTCAAATCGGCCAGAAGCGCGACGCCGTATTCGTACGAACGAAGGCTTTCTTCCAACTCGAGCGTATTGCTCTCGAGCACCGACACGGTCTTGTCGAGCTCGGCCATCGCCTCGCGAAACGTCAGCTCATCGAGGTTTTCACGTACAGTATCGGACACGTTTCGCTCCTATTCCGCCGCGCGATCGGCGGCTCGGCAATCGACGGTGCATCGCAGCGAACCGTCGGATACGGATACTTCTATGTGCTCCCCCGCCTCGACGGCGTGCACGCTCGAGATCACACGGCCGCGCTCGTCGCGCGCCACCGCATACCCGCGTGCAAGCACGGCCAGAGGCGACAGGTCATGCAAACGGCCCGCACGCAGCGCTATGGCGTGGTCGAACGGAGCGATCGCATCGAGGCCTGTACGGCGCAGACGGCCCTCGATCGAGTCGAGGCGCTGTGCATCGCGTCGCAAACCGTCGTGCAAAACACGTTCGAGCCTATCGTGCATCGCATCGAGGGTCATAAGGTCGGTAGCGAGCATGCTGCGCGGATCGCGCAGCGCAGGCCGGGCGGCGTAACGGTCGAGCATGCCGCCGAAACGGTCGAGAACGCGATCAGCCGCCGTATCGAGCGCACGTTTGCGTGCGGCGATATCCCCCGCAAGCGCATCGGCATCGGGCGTCACGCGTTCGGCGGCGGCCGTCGGCGTCGATGCACGGAAATCGGACACCATATCGGCGATCGTGGTATCGGGTTCGTGTCCGATACCGGTTACCACGGGTATCGGACATGCCGCTATCGCTCTAGCAAGCGATTCATCGTTGAACGGCATCAAATCCTCGAAGCTTCCGCCGCCGCGCACAAGAAGCACCGCCTGGCAGCCGGCTGCGACACAGGTTTGCAGGGCCTCTATCATAGCCGCCGGCGCATCCTTGCCTTCGACGGCGACGCCCGCCACCGACAAGAGCGTCAGCGGAAAACGACGCCGCATCGTGCGCATGACGTCGTAAACGACCGCCCCGCGCGGAGAAGTCACCACCCCGATATGTTCGTAACACCGTCCGACAGCGCGCTTGCGGGCGGCATCCATCAGTCCCTCATCCTGCAACAAGCGGGCACGTTGCGCCACCTGGCGCCGCAGGTCGCCTTCTCCTGCGGCCGACGCGGAAAAGACGTCGAAATTCATACGCCCCTTCGGAGCATACAGCGTGAAGCGACCGGTCAGCTCGACGCGTTGTCCCACGCGGAAGCGCACGCCCGACGAACGATAGCGGTTGAGCCACATCATGCACGGCAACGACGCGCCGTCGTCTTTCACCGTGAAATACACCGCCTTGTACCCGGGTTTCGCATTCACCTCCGACACCTCGCCGATAAGCGACACGGTGATGAATTCGAGCGACTGCTTGGCCGTCTGCAGTGCCTGGGAAACGGTAAGGGGCCGCGAACGAGCGGCCCCTTGCTGAGATGTCATATCGGAAATACGCATGCCTAGTCTTCCGAGCGCGTCGAAAGAATCATGTACAGCAGCTGAAGAAGCGCCGTGAGAGCGGATGCGACGTAGGTCAAAGCGCACGCACGCAGCACCGAATACGCGCCCGAAATTTCGGCCTGATTCATGCCGCTCGCACGCAGATATGCAAGGCCGCGACGCGACGCGTCGAATTCGACGGGCAACGTGACCAGCTGGAACAGCAAGACGGCTGCGAACATGATAATGCCGATCTTCATGATGGTAGCGCCGCCCACGGCTCCCATGACCAGGCCGAGCATGAAGATGATCATCCACGCGTTCGAGCAGAAATTGACGACGGGGACAAGGGCGCTGCGAAAACGCATGAACATATACCCCTCGGCATACTGCTGGGCATGGCCCATTTCATGCACGGCCGTCGCGATGGCCGTGATGCTGTACTCGCCGAACGAATCGGGGCCCAACGTGACCGAATTGGAGCGGGGATCGAAGAAATCCTGCCCCGGGCCGCCGCGAAACACGCCCACGTTGGAAATTCCTTTGTCAACGGACATACGACGAGCCATATCGGCTCCCGTGATACCGTAAGAGCTGGGGATGCGGCTGTATTTCTTCAACTGGTGAGACACGTAGAACTGGGCGCCCGCGCCGATGATCAACGTAACCAGCATAATGAAATAGTACAGACTCATACTTCCTGGAATAACAGGCATCGAACACTCCTTAGAAATAGCCCGTGTGCATCGACGGGCATTGTAAACGAATCGGACGAGCATGGGGATTACTGTCTACGATTCGTAACGTAGCATCCATGCGGCGAGAAACGTCGCTAACGACCCGCCTTCATCACGCGCAAGACGCCGTCTTCGATGCCCACGACCAGCTCGCCGCGCACGATGGAAAGCAGCTCCTCGCCCACCAGGCGACGGCGCCACCCCTTCAAAACATCCGCCTCGTCGAGGTGGCCGCGCACGATTTTCGCCAGGTCGTCGTGGGAAGCGAGCACGCCGAACGCCACGCCCGCCTCTTTGGCACGCAGGCGCACCACCGAATACAGCAGATCGACCTGAGGGTCGACATTCGGCTCGTTTTTGCCGCCGCGATTAAGCTCGGGCCATTGGTCTTCGGGCGCCGCCAGGCCCTTCTTGCACGCCGCAAGCACCTTGCGCGCGTCGTCGGTCCTCAACGCGTTCGAGACCCCGCGCACCATGAACAGCTCGTCGATCGACGCAGGCTCGCGTTTGCAGATTTCGACGATCTGCTCGTCGGTCAGCACCCACTTGCGCGGGATATTGCGCTTCATAGCCGTCTCTTCCCGCCATGCGGCGATTTCGCGGGCGGCCGACAGCTGCTGATGGGAAAGCTGGTTGACACGCCGCAAGCGCTTATAGCGCTCGAAAGGCTCGACCTTGTAGCGACGCGGATCGCACAGCTCTTCGAAATCGGGATCGAGCCAGGAAAGCCGACCCAGACGTTCCAGCTTCGCCCGCATAGAACGATACGCGCGCGGAAGATACACGACGTCATCCAGCGCGTACGCTATCTGGGAATCGGTCAAAGGACGCCGGCTCCAGTCGGTGAACGAATCGGCTTTCTTCAATTTGACGCCGCACTCGTTCATGATCAGCGTTCCGTATCCGATCTGCAGCGCATCGCCCAAAAGCGACGCCGCGACCTGCGTGTCGAATACCGGCTTGGGAATAACCCCCAGCTCATGGAAGATGAGTTCGATGTCCTGATGAGCCGCATGGAACAGCTTCGTGATACGCTCGTCGACGAACAGATCGGCCAAAGCGGACAGATCGCCCACCCTGAACGGATCGATCGCCACGCTCATTTCGTCGGTGGCAAGCTGGATGAGACACAGTTTGGGCCAGTAGGTTTTTTCCCTGAGAAATTCGGTGTCCACAGCCAAGATCGACGATGTTTTCGCATGCGACACGAACTCTTTCAATTGCTTCTGTTCGACGATGTACAACGCTTTTCCTTTGAATAACACTTTCGAATACCAATAAGAAACGTGGGATTTATAATATCTTAATTGCAGAAAGGGGGCCTGCCGCCGTGAAAGTGCTTATCATCAACAATCTTGCATCCGGATATCGCGAAGGTTCCATCTACGACTTCATGCGCTCCTTCGTCGAAGACGGCGACGAAGTCTGCCTTCGATCTTCCGACGGCACCACCTCCATAGACCGCCTGCTCGGCGATGCGGAACAGTTCGACGTCGTCGTCGCATCGGGCGGCGACGGAACCATCGCCACGGTCGCCTATCGCCTGCGCGAAACCGGCGTCCCGGTGCTCCCCTATCCTGCGGGAACCGCGAACCTGCTCTCCCTCAACCTGCTCGAACCGAACGAGCCGCATGCGCTCGCGAAGCTCGCGCGTTCCATGCGCACGCTCGATTTCGACATGGGCGAAATCACCGTGGGAACGCATACCTTCGGGTTCATGATCATGGCGGGCGCAGGATACGACGCCACCATCATGGAAAGCGCCGCCCCGAACAAAAAGCTGCTCGGCCCCATGGCATATTTCCTCGCCGCAGGGTCCAATATCGTACCGCAGCATTCCGCCATCGAGCTGCGCATCGACGGCGTCGTCACGCGCACCGAGGGGCTCGGCGTCTTGCTGGTCAACTTCTCCGAAATCCAGTTCGGCATCTCCGTCACGCACAGCAACCAGCCGCGCGACGGAAAACTCGACGTCGTCGTGCTCAAGGCGAAAAACGCCGTCGAGTTGCTGCCCGCAGTATTCGCCGCCATGCTCGATCGCGACGGCCACTTCCCCGATCGCGGAGACGCGTTCGAAATCTACTCGGGCACACAGGTGGAGATATCGGCCGATCCCGCATTCGAAATCCAATACGACGGAGAGCCGACCGGCATGACCACGCCCTTCGCGGTCAAATGCCTGCCAAAAACGGCACGCCTCATCGTATCCGAAGAAGCCTACGACCTATTCGCATAGTCTGCCCTATCGAGACCATCTTATCGAGGTCGGCGGCCATGTCTTCGGCGTGCTCGCTGAGGAAGAACGCGCACCGCTGAATCTCACGCGCGTACTTTTCAGCCATCGATGCGGGTTTGCCGTTCGTCATTCGCTTCCCTCCCTGAATGAAAAACCGCCCGTAGGCGGTTTGTTTGTTAATTATACGGTCCAGTATCCGATGATGAATTGCTTCCGTTCATCATCAGTCAGGCTCAAAGGGTCTACACCCCTATTCTTGCAGTAATCAAGCATTTTTCTATCCGCGAAAATGGGGTCTCGGTGAATTGAATTTCAAAACGCAATAGTGTTGCATTAAGTCATGCAGGCGCAGCC
>JAUNBA010000019.1 GCA_030527325.1 Slackia sp. | reverse complement strand
CGATGACGCGCTTCAGCGGATCCCAGTCGTTCCAGGAGTTAACGATTTTAGCCATGACGGGCTCCTTTCCGGAAAAGGCGTAACGCCCTCTCCCCTTTTACAGGTCGGAAAGTCTTCGAGATCGTCGCAGAGGGCTTGGTCCTTGAAATCCCGAGCTCTCTCGAAAATCCGGGCTTCCCCATGGCTTCATTGTGAATACCGCCGAAACATGCTCCAAGAGCCGCCGGCGCCGAGCTGTCCGAATACCCGTCCAATCCGGCACGTTTTGTCACGTCGCACGACACAAAACGCCCGTGATTCCATTTATCGGAACAGAGCTCCTCCGTAAGGAAATCATATGCTACATTGATGGCGCGACTGTTCCGATGGCCGCGTAATCGCAGGCCAGAGCGCTTTCGCACCGGTAAGTGTCCAATCCGAACACATGGAGGCGGATAGCATGATTACCGATTTGTGCAAAGGGGGATCGTTTTTCGACTCGCCCGACGTCAAGATGAAGATGCGCATCCTTCACGCCATCGACGGTTCGCTCGATCGCATCACCATCTCAGAGATATGCCAGAACGCAGGCATCTCGAGACAGACCTTCTACCGCCATTTCAAAAGTAAATACGACATACCTTCATGGCACACCATTTTCTGCAGGCAGTTCTACCTCAACGAAATCGGGCGCAGCATCAACTGGGAAACGGGCTACTACCATCACCTGCGCCTTATCACCGAAGAGCGGGATTTTTATCGGAAATCGATCCAATACACGATCAACGAGCCATTCGGACAGACGGTCATCCCCGAAAACAGAAAGAGCGTCATTCTCGAAACGCTCACGAATTACAAGCATGTGCGGATCGATCGGAACATGCGCTTCATCGTCGAAACGTTCACGAAGCTCGAATGCGAAATCCTCAACGACTGGATGAGATCGGACAAAGAGACCGACCTGGCCGAATGGACCGACGACCTGCTGAGCATCGTGCCCGACAGACTCTATCGAGCCATGCAGATCGGGCCCTTAAGAGAGCGCGACGCTCGTTAGAAGACGCAACGGCGAAACACAGACGAGCCGTAAGACGGACGGCGCGCCGATTCGCGCGCCACCCCTTCCGGTCCTTGCACGAGCTCGCGCGCCCTGTGGCCACCGTGCAAACCGCACGGCATGCGCCGGTTCTTTTGTGCGAGCTCGCGTGCCCTATGCCGACTCCCGTGCGACCTCGCGCCCTCCCATGCGAACCGCGCGCCGTGCGTCGGTCCTTCCGTTCGAGCTCGCGTGCCATACGCCGACTCCTACGCGAACTCGCGCGTCATCCGTCAATCCTCGCGCAAGCTCGCGCGACCTCCGCCGGTCCTTTCGTGCGAACTCGCGCGCCGTCCAGCGGCTCCTGTACGGAAACCGCCTTCTCATGTCAAAAAAATTCGACTATGGCACAAATTCATGCTCGAAAAACGACTCCGCACATCACAATAAAGAAAATGTTCCCCATATTTAAACAGTATGACTATTTAATTCCGCACAAACTCGAACCCTTTGTGCCATACCCGCAAAAAAGATGCAGCAACAGCAAAATCCAGCCAACCGAGCCGCAAAAAAAGAGGAGTAAGAGGAAAAGGACAAGAAAAGGAGGATGCAGAAGAAGAATGGAGGGAGGGAGGGAGGGAGGACGCAGGAGGAGACCGGAGGCGCATAATCGCACCAGGCCCCGTTAAGCCGCCCCTTTATCGGCCTTCTCCCGCGATTCCGCGCTCATCAGCACGATGCCCGCGACGATCAACGACAATCCCAGCCCGGTATACAGGCTGAACGGCTCGCCCCAAGCAACGCATCCGATCAAGGTAGTCAACGCCGTGCCCGCGCCGCCCCAGATTCCATACGCCAAGCCCAGAGGAACCGCCTTCAACACAACAACGAACAGGGAAAACGAGACGACATATGCCGCTACCACGATCACGGACGGCCCCAGCACCGTAAACCCCTCGGAAAGCTTCATCATGATGGTCCCCGCCACTTCAAGCACAATCGACACGCTCAGCAATGCATACGGCATGGCTACACCCCCATCTTCAGCACGACGACGCCTGCGATGATGGCCGTCAATCCGAGCACTTTCTTCACGGTGAAGCCCTCGTTCCACACCACCGCGCCCACCACGGCGGTCAGGGCTATCCCCAGCCCGGTCCATGCGGCATATACAGGACCGAGCGGCAATTCTTCGAGAACCACGGATATCAGATAGAACGCCACGCCATAGCCGAGAAGCGTCCCTACAAGCGGCAACTTGCGCTCGAACCCGTTCGACAGCTTCATCATGGAATCGCCGAACACCTCGGCGACCACCGCCATCCCTATCATCGCGTATGCCAGCACGGCATCGACCCCCTCTTCGTCGCGGCCGATTCTCGCCCGCTTGCGTTTTCAACGGCGGGCCACAATAAACTATGCCCCTATGGCAAAGTCAATGCGATTCGCACGCATCGACGCGAAACGAACCGGAAAGCATAAGGAGCCGCCTTGAAACGCACCCTGCTCAGCATCGGCGAGGTAGCCCGCCTCAAAGGCGTCAGCCGCAAGGCGCTACGCTACTACGAACGCATCGGCATCCTCGTCCCCGCCCACACCGATCCGGATACGGGATATCGCTACTATGCCCTGAACCAAATGATCGTGGTCGACGTCATCGTCACCTGCGTCGAACTGGGCATACCGCTCAAAACGCTCACTCGCTTCATGCGCTCCGACGGAAGGCTCGACATAGGATCGATCCTCGAGCAAGGCCGCGCCGTCGCGCTCGACACGATGCGCCGAGCCGCGGCTTCGCTCACGCAGATCGACCGCCATCTCGAAGAAGCCGCCGCGCAACAACGCATCGACCACGAAAAACAACCCTACGAGCGCCGCATGGAAGAGCGTCGCATCCTTTGCGTTGCATGGGACGCAAAGGATTTCGACGCAAAACGTTACCTGGCGCTGACCACGCTGCTCTACGAGCATGCCTCCGATGCGGGCGTCGTCCCCCTCTATCAATGGGGCATGGCACGCAGCGCACAGCGCAACGGCGCGACGTGGCGCGTATTCGTCGAAGCGGCCGCGCTGACGACGCCCGTCTTTCGCGCAACGGATGCGCCAGGCGACGAACTCGCCCGCGACGGCGAACCCACCCCCCGAAGGCTAACTCGCCCCGCCGACGAACCCGCCCCCGAAAACGCGCGATCCCGAAAACAGCGCGCAAACGGCGATCGCCAAGACCGGCAGCCAAGCCTCGAAACGAAAGCGCCGATGAACAGCCGCATCGCCGCGTGCGGCATCACGCTTTCGTCCCTGCCGGGCGGCAAGCATCGCGGGCAACGCATTCGCGCGGCGGGGTTCGAGGCGTGCTTTCGCGAGGTCTTCCAACGCGCGACCGCCATACCCGGCCCCCTGACGGCGACGGAAGTATGGGATCCCGAGATAGATCCGGCCGATTACGCCGTCGAGATGCTCGAAGGACCCCTCCCGTAGCGAAAAGGCGGCGCGGACATGCGCCCTCGCGCATAAAAAACGGGTGTTGACCTGCATCAACGCCAAAAACTAGACACACTTTTTGCCCTATAACCAAAAAACGGCGCCCGCCCCGAAGGGCGGACGCCGTCGTCCATTGCGCAACGAGCGCCTGCTACTCTTCCTCGAGCGCGGCGATGACCTCGTCGGTCATGTCCATGCTGTGGTAGACGTTCTGCAGGTCTTCGAGCTCTTCGAGCTTGTCGATCAGGCGCATGACCTTCTTCGCATCGGCAGGAGAAACCTGCGTCGGAGTATTCGGGGTCATGGTGAGCTCGGCGCCCTTCGTCTCGATGCCCGCCTCCTCGAGGGCGTTTTTGACGGCCATCAGGTCGGATGCGGCGGTGTAGACGATCCACTCGTCATCGGCATCCTCGTAATCGGTGCCGCCGCATTCGGCGACGGTCATCATGAACTCGTCCTCGTCGACCGCGTTCTCTTTATCGGCGACCTTCTTCTCTTCGCTCTTGATGATCTTCTCGACCATGATCTGGCCCTTGCGCTCGAACTGGAACGCAACGCAGCCCGGCGTGCCAAGGTTGCCGTTGGCATGACGGAACGCCGCGGACACATCGGCGGCGGTGCGATTGCGGTTGTCGGTCAGGGCCTCGCAGTACACGGCGACGCCTGCAGGGCCGTAGCCCTCGTAGGTCAGCGTTTCATACGAAGCGGCATCCTTGCCGGTGCCGAACGCCTTATCGATGGCGGTCTTGATCTTGTCCTTGGGCAAAGAGTAGCCCTTCGCCTTCTCGATAGCAGCGGCCAGCGATGCGTTGTTCGCCGGGTTCGGGTCGCCGCCCTCTTTCGCCGCAACGGTGATGTTACGGGAAAGCTTGCTGAACAGCGCGGAGCGCTTGGCGTCCTGCGCAGCCTTGCGGTGTTTGGTGGTTGCCCATTTAGAGTGACCGGACATGCTTGCCTCTTTCTTGCTATCGAATCTGCACGTTAATCGCACAGGGCGCGTTACGTGCGTCGCGTGCGCCTTGAAAAAATACCGCGATAGTGTACTCCAAAACCCCATGCCGCGTAAAGAATCAGCCCTGCGCGACCACAGGGCGCACACCCGCGAAAACCATGTCGTGCCGCATGGCGGAATGCGGCTCCCGTGAAAACGCCATGCGGCGCAGCGCGCGACGTCGCCACGATAACCCCGCCATACGGCGCAGCGTGCGGCGTCGCCGCGGAAATCCCGTCACACGGCGCGGCGCGGCGGAGCGGCGCCCCGTGAAAACCGGGCGCCGCGCAGCAGGCGTTACTTATCCGAACCGGAACGACGCGAATCCTCCACGCGGCGGCGACGGGCGCGATACGCCCCCGCATCGACGCAGACCGCCACCTCGTGCTGGGCATTGGAGCGCATGGCCTCGCGCAAAGCCTCGACCTCGCTTTCCTCGATGCCCTCCATGAGCTCGTAGCTTTCGCGGCGCGCCTCGGCGTCGGCCACGGTGACGTTGCCCTCGTCGCCCGGATCGGACACGTAGACCACGCCGCGCTTGGCATCGGCGCGCGCTTCCAGCATGAGCAGCACGAAGCCCGCAAGGCCCGCCACGGTGGACGCCGCGAGGATGGCAGCCTTGGCCGCCACGACGGCCGATTCGTCGACGAACGCCAGGTTGGCCACGAAAATCGCCATGGTGAAGCCGACGCCGCCCAGGATGGACGCGCCCAGCATATGGCGCCAGTTCACGTTTTCAGGCAGCGACGCCAAACCGCTTTTCACCACGATGAAGCTGAACAGCATGATGCCCAAAGGCTTGCCGACCAGCAAGCCGAAGAACACGCCCGTGAACACGGGGCTTCCCATCATGGCCGCAGGATCGGCGCCCGCCAGGCGCACGTCGGCGTTCGTCAGGGCGAACAGCGGCAGGATGGCGAAGTACACCCACGGATACAGCTTATGCTCGAGCCTGGTGGCGGGCGGAATGACCTGCGCGGCGATCGAGGAGAGGTTCTTCACGTTGCGCATGTAATCCTTCTGGCCGATGACCGGCTCGTCGGGACGATACGCCTTGTGGGCCTGGCGGATCTTCTTATCGGACCAATCGATGAAGCCCTTCAGGTTGATGCGCGACCCCGAAGGAATGGCGAAGGCCAAAAGCACGCCGGCGATGGTGGAATGCACGCCGCTCATGAACACGCAGAACCACAGCAGCGCGCCGACGGCCAGATACGGCACCAGCGAATACACGTGCGTGCGGTTCATGAACACGAGCACCACCATGACCGCCGCGGCGGCGGCAAGCCATCCGAAACTGGGCGCCTGGCCGTAGAACACCGCGATGACCAGGATGGCGATGATGTCGTCGGCCACCGCGAGCGTGGAGAGGAACACGCGCACGCCGATGGGGATGCGATTGCCCAAAAGCGCCATGATGCCCAGCGCAAACGCGATGTCGGTGGCCGTGGGCACGCCCCAGCCCTGGATCGTGGCGGGATCGTTCATATTGAACAGCAGGTAGATGCCGATGGGCGCCAACACGCCGCCGCACGCCGCCACGATGGGCAGCAGGGCCTGCCGGATATTCGTCAGCTCGCCGACCGTCATCTCGTATTTGATTTCCAAGCCCACCAGCAAGAAGAACACGGCCATCAGGATGTCGTTGATGGCGTGCGTGATGGACATCGTGTACGCCGTGCCTCCCAGCACGAAGCCGATATCCTGATGGATGGCGTGCTCGAAAGCCTCGAAAGCGCCCGAATTGGCCAGCGCCAGCGCGGCGATGGCGGCCAGCAGCATGATGCCCGCCGACTTCGTCGCCGAATGGGTGAACTCGATGATCTTCTTATAGCGTGCCTGATGGCCGTGGACCTCCTCGATGAAAATCGAGGGCTCCGCGCCGGCGGCGTGTTTTTCAGCGGACATGCTCATCTCCTTACATTCCGTACAAGCCGTAAACGGGAGCACGGCCGCAGCGGCGCGCGGCGCCGCCCAAGGGCGCATCGGGGCGCGGCGTCGAAACGCCCGGCATCCTCCCGCATCGTCGATGTGAAGTTGCTATTATATCCCCGATATTTCCGCTGGCGGAATCGCGGACGCATCGCCGCAGGCCCCGCCACGAAAACCCTATCGAACGCGCGGCGGCGGCGTTTCGGCCGGCGTCGCGGCACGCAAGCCCGAGGAGGCCGCCATGTACGCCGATACCATCATCGCCGGCACGCACGTATTCACCGCCGCGCCGTCATGCACGCACGCCCGCCCCGCCGCGATCTGCATAGCGGACGGACGCATCCAGGCCGTCGTCGAACCCGACGCGTTCGCTTCCTACGTCGGCCCCGACACCCGCGTCGTCGATTACGGCGACGCCTTCATCTGCCCCGGCCTGCACGACGCGCACGTGCACGCCTTCCACTCCGCCCTCTACGCAAGCCCGCTGGCCGAAAGCTTTCTGGGCGAATCGGAGGCCGACTGCGTCGCCCGCCTCGAACCGCTGGCGCGCCGCCGCCCCGAGGGCTGGCTTTTGGCCCAAGGGTGGCGCGAGTACCGATGGAAGGTCCCGACGCTTCCCAGCAAGCATTCGCTCGACGAGGCCTACCCCGATCGTCCCGTGGCCCTGTATTCCGGCGATGCGCACACCCTGTGGCTCAACTCCTACGCCCTGCGCGAGCTGGGCGTCACGAACGAAAGCGTCGCGCCCGAGGGCGGCAGCTACGACAAAGACGAAACGGGCGAGCTGACGGGCATCGTGCGCGAGGCTGCCGCCATGGAACTCATGCCGCGCATCGTCGCGTCGTTCTCCCTCGACGAGATCGCCCGCGCCTACGAGGGATTCCTGGCGCGCCTGGCCGCCTGCGGCATCACGAGCATCAGCGATATGAGTCTCATGGCGCAGCCCGGCCTCGATTTCGTGCGCGACGACGTCTACGCGCGCCTCGAGCGCGACAGCAGGCTCACGGCGCGCATCCACATGTTCCCCACCCTGCTCGACGACATGAGCCGCTTCGAGCGCATGCGCGACGCATACCCGGGCCCCCTCGTGAACGTTTCGGGCTTCAAGCAGTTCTTCGACGGCGTGTCGAGCCAGCATACGGCCTATCTGCGCGCGCCCTACACCAACGCCCGCTTCGAAGGCGACCGCGGGCAGACCACCGTGCCGTTCGCCGCCATGCGCGACATGGTCATGAAGGCGGCGCGCATGGGCTATCCCGTGCGCATCCACACCATCGGCGACGAAGCCATCCACGAAGCGCTCGACATCTTCGAAGAAGCCCGCGAGACCTACGGCGCGCCGCGCTTCGGGCGCAATGCGCTCGAGCATCTGGAGAATTTCCAGCCCGACGATATCGCCCGTTTGGCCGAACTCGACGTCGTGGCCTCGGTGCAGCCGCCCCACATCACCCTCGATCCGGGCGGCCCCGAGCGCGACTTGGGAGCCGAACGGTGCCGCTACATGTGGCCGTTCGCGACCCTGCTCGAAAGCGGCGCCACGCTAGCGCTGGGCACCGACTCTCCCGTCGTCGACATCGATGCGCGCAAAGTGCTCTACACGGCCGTCACCAGGCAGGATGCAACGACGCATGCGCCGCGCGGCGGTTGGCTTCCCAGCGAGCGCATCGGCATGGCCGAAGCGCTTCGCGCCTATACCGCCGGATCGGCCCAAGCCGCGGCGGACGCCTCGATCGGCACGTTGGAAGCCGGAAAATGGGCCGATATCGCCGTGTTCGACACCGACCTGCTCTCCGAAGAGACGGCGCAGCATCCCGAGCGCATCCTTTCCATGCGCACCCTTGCCACGTATCTGGCAGGAACGCCGGTCTACACGGCCGAATAGCCGCGCGCGGTCGGGCGGCGCGATACGCCCGGCCGCGTTTTCCGACGCATTCCGACCACGCCCGGATGCGTGGCGCGAAGCAGTTTCACGGAATAGCAACGGCCCTGCGCCGCCGCGTCGAAAGTGCGCTACCATGAAGGCGAGAACAGAGCTCATCCAGCGCTATGAAAGGATGGTCGTCATGGACATCAAGGTTATTGGCCGCAAAGTCGCCGTCACCGAAGCACTGCACGATTACGCCATCGAGAAAGTCGGAAGCGCAACCAAGGTCATCAACGTCGAGATCCCCGAAGTCGAAGTGGTGCTGCGCGTCGAGAAAACGCGCGCCATCCCCTGCATCTGCGAAGTCACGCTGCGCCTGAAGGGCCACACGATCCACGTGGAAGAGCACGAAGAGGATATGTACGCGGCCATCGACGTCGCAGCAGCCAAGGTGCTGCGTCAGCTGCGCAAGTACAAGACGCGCGTCATCGACCACCGCATGCGCGAAACGCTGAAAGACGCCGCGCCCGCCGAAGCAGGCCAGACCGATTTCGACGAGCTCATGGCAGAGCTTTCGGCCGACGACGAAGTCGTGCGCGTCAAGGAAATCGAATTCGAACCCATGACCGAGCAAGACGCGCTCATCCAGATCGACCTTCTGGGCCACGATTTCTTCGTCTACACCGATCGCGACAGCAACGAAGTCAACGTCCTGTATCGCCGCAAGGACGGCGGCTACGGCCTGCTGAAGCCGAAGGCGGAATAGCACGCGATCGAACACCGATCCACCAGCACAGGGCGAAGGCCGCGGCCTTCGCCCTTTTTTCGCGCCCAGCGCGGTGCGCGAGCACGAAAAAGGCGCAGGGCGATGCCCTGCGCCTTCGCGCGTCGCCGTCGTCGCCGCGACTCCCGATGGATCCCGACGCCCTAGTAGCGCGCCAAAAACTCCTTGGTGCGCTGATGCTGCGGGTTGTTGACGACCTGGTCGGCGGGACCCTCTTCCACGATCACGCCGCCGTCCATGAACACGATGCGGTCGGCCACGTCGCGGGCGAACTGCATCTCGTGGGTGACGATGACCATCGTCATGTGCTCGGCGGCGAGCTGCTTGATGACCTTGAGCACTTCGGCGGTCAGCTCGGGATCGAGCGCGCTGGTGGGCTCGTCGAAAAACACCACGTCGGGATTCATGCACAGCGCGCGGGCGATGCTCACGCGCTGCTGCTGGCCGCCCGAAAGCTGGCACGGCACCTTGTCTTCATTGCCTTCGAGCCCCATCTTGGCGATAAGCTCGCGCGCCTGGCGCTCGACTTCCGCTTTGTCGCGCTTTTGCACGCACAACGGCGCATCCATGATGTTTTTCAGCACCGTATAGTGCGGAAACAGATTGTAATTCTGGAAGACCAGGCCGAACTTCATCTTCGCGCGGCGCAACACGTCGGATTTCGCATACTCGGCCTTGCCATGGGCGTTCGTGCAGGCCACCTCCATATCGTCATAGGAAAGCTCGCCCGAATCGAACGTCTCGAGCAGCGTGGCGCAGCGCAGAAGCGTGGATTTGCCGCCGCCCGACGGACCGATCACCGCCACCACTTCGCCCGGCATGACGTCGAGCGAGATATCCTTGAGCACCTCGTTTTTGCCGAAGCTCTTCTTGATGTGCGCCAGGCGCACCACAGGTTTCGTACCCATAAGGCAAATTCCCATCCACAAGCCGCGCGCGGCGGCGTTTCCGAATTAATCGCGGTAGTAGTTCATCTTCTTCTCGATGCGGTTGAGCACGACCTCGACCACCAGGTTGAACACCCAGTAGAACGCCGCAGCGAACACGAACGGCAGCATGGAGACCTGCGAGGCGACCAGCGCCTTCGCGGAGCTGAACATTTCGCCTACGCCGATGGCGAAGGCGAGCGAGGTGTCTTTGACCAGCGTGATGATCTCGTTGGCCATGGCGGGAAGGATGCGTTTGGCCACCTGGGGCAGCACGATCTTTCCGAAGGTCTGCAGGCGGGAATAGCCCAGCACCTGAGCGGCCTCGAACTGGCCGCGGGGAATGGACTGGATGCCGCTACGGTAGATTTCCGCGAAATACGCCGCGTAATTGATGATGAACGCGACGATGGTGGCGGTGAACTTCGACTCCGTACTCAGCTCGATGCCGAAGATGTAATACGGCGCGAAGTAGATGAAGAACATCTGCAGCATGAGCGGCGTGCCGCGCATGATGGAGATGTACAGCCTGACCAGCAAGGCGAGCGGCTTGAACTTGCACATGCGGCCCAAAGCCACGACGACGCCCAGCGGCAACGAGCCGATCAGCGTCAAAAAGAAGATCTGCAAAGTAACCAGGAACCCCTCTCCCAGAATTCCCAGCATGGTTGCGATATCCACGATTACCCTCTCTCTTCATGCGCCCCGCAGCGCAAATCGCGGACGGGTCCTCACCCGTCCGCGATACGGTCATATGGTTTCGACTCTCGAAAGTCTACCCGAAACGGGCTACTTGAGGAGCCAGTTGTCGAAAGACAGGCCGTACTCGGCGTATTTCTCGCACAGCGCCTCGACGGTGCCGTCTTCGTACATTTCCTTCAGCGTGAGGCTGACCTTTTCAGCGGTTTCGTCGTTGCCCGGCTTGAAGCCCACTGCGTAATGTTCGGAGGAAAGCGTTTCGTCAAGCATGACGTACGCATCGGGCTTGGCGGTCATCTGGTACTGGGCGATGGAAAGGTCGCACGCCACGGCGTCGACGGCGCCGGATTCGAGCTGCATGAAGGCGGTGTTGTAGTCGCCGATGGTGTCGAGGCGTCCGAAGGTGGCGGCCAAAGAGGCCTTGTCGCCCTCAAGCACGTCGAGCGCCGCGGAATCGACCTGGGTGATGACGGTCTTGCCGGCCAGGTCGTCGAACGATTCGATGCCCTTGCCCTTCTTCACCACCACGACCTGGCCGTTCAGCATATACGGCTCGGAGAACGTGTACTTGTCCTCGCGGCCCTCCATGGTGAAGCCGTTCCAGATGCACGTGATGGCGCCGCTTTTCAGCAACGTGTCCTTGGCGTCCCAATCGATGGCCTCGTAGCGGACGTTCCAGCCGTTGCGCTTGGCCACCTCGGCGGCCAGGTCGAGATCGAATCCCGTGTATTCGCCGTTGTCGCCCACGAACCCGTACGGCGGATACGACTGGTCGAAGCCGACCACGAAATCCTCGCCGGCGGCGGGAGCGGCGGCGGGCTGATCGGACGCGGACGGACCGGAGCAGCCCGCCAGCAAGACCATCGAAAGGACCGATGCGGCCGCGGTTGCGATGATCAAAGCGATTTTCCTCTTCATTGCGTCACCTTGCTTTCTTACAACGCTTTCCTCGTGTAATCCTTCGGCACTTTAGTATGCTAAAGTGGATGGGTAATAGTATAGCACAGCAAAGCGATGGAGTTCAACGAAACATCCAGGGAGGAAAAAGGCGCGTGCACGAAAGCGGGCGGCGCTAGAAACCCGCCGAAAGATACGCCTGATAAAACGGGATGCGGGCCATCAGCACGGCGCCGAGCACGCAGGCGCATCCCGCCGCATCGAACGCCGCCGCCTTCCACCCTTCAGCGCGCGCGAACCGCATCTGAATCGCAAAGCCCGCACCCGCCAACGCGACGAACAACACGATGACGGCCCCGTATGACGGCACGCCGTCGGCGGCGCAGGCCACATTGTTCGCCACGCCTTGCAGAAACGAGGCGTAGCTCCACATCGCCGCCGCGGCGAGCGCGATCGACGCGGCGCAAGCGACGCGCGTCGCCCGACACCACCGATACGCGACGGCGCCGTAGGGCCGAAGCAGCGAGGACGCCAAGGCGAGCCCTCCCGCCGCAGCCGAAAGGCACAGATTGACGGGCGTATGCCACGTATCCCACGACGGCACCGTAGGCACCGAATACGCGCAGGCCATCAGCGCCACCATGACGACGCAGGAAGCGATCGCCGCCGCGCCGATCGAGGCCGCGACGCGGCGATTGACCGAGGCTTTGAACGTATAGAGCCAATACACGCCCGCCGCGAACAAAAACGCGACCACGCCCGCCACCTCGTCGGACAAAGGAGAACGCCCAATGCCCGCCGCGGCATGCAAGGCGTTGGCCGGCGTCCCCAGGTGCGTGGCGGACACGATGAATCCCGCCCAAGCCACGCCGAGGGGCACCATGAGCATATGGTCGATGCGTTCGCGCATGGCCGAAGGCAGGCCGCGATGAAGAAGCACGAACGACAGCGTCACGGCGAACGCCGCCGCCCCCGCAGGCGTAAGCGCCGTGAACACCGCCAGCGACCCGCCGCTGAATCCCGCGTTCATGGCGCTACCTGTACAGCCTGCGCACGGCGGGCTCGACGGCCAACGTCGCGCGCACGTCTTCGAGGGTCGCACGGCACAATGCGGCCAGGCCGCGATACGTCTCGGTGCGCGTGGAAGCCTCGAAAGCATCGAGAAAGCGCGGCGCCCAGCACAAAAGGTGGTCGCCCACAAGCTCGCACAGCAGGTCGGGACGCTGCGCGGCCACGGCGGAAGCCAGCACGAGCAGGCGCCCGAACTGATCTTCGGGGTCGTTTTCCTCATACAGGCCGCGCACGCCGTGGGCGCGCATCCAATCGCGCAGCATCACCCAGGTGCGCCCGTACATGACCTTCTCGCGATCCATGTACACCGACCCCCACGGCGGCGCGGGAGAAAACCCGGCGCCGCGTATGAGGCGCACGAATTCCTCGGCGGCCGCATCGGGAAAATCCGCCGCGCCGCGCGCGAAACAGGCCGCGGCACGCTCACGCGCACAGGCGTCGCCAAACGGCCAATCGGCCGCGATGTCCATCGAACGCATCAACGCGAACGCATCGGCCGCCTCCTCTTTGACGGGATGGAAGGCGAAGCATGTCCCCAACAGCCGCGCACAGGCGGAAAACGCCTCCAGAAACGACTCGTCGCCGAGCGCTTCAGCATTGCGCGCGGCGTCGACGATGCGATACGAGCATTCTCGAACCATGAAACCCCCCCTTGTATCGCGCGGCGCTCCGTCGCGGCCGCGCAAAAAAACGCCGTGCAACCTACACGGCGTCGATATCCCCCAGCTCCAACGGATTGGCGATGAACCCTTTCTCGCGCGCCGGCTCGAGCGCCGAGCGCGCCGCGGGAGAAAGGCTCACGTACAGATGCGGCTGCGTATACGACGCATCGGGCAGCGGCATGATGTTCGACGACGACTCCGACCGCTGCGCGCTCAATGCCGCCGCATCGTCCGCATCGAGCGCGCGCAGCGGGCAGGCCTCCACGCAAACGGGACGCTTGCCCTGCGCCACGCGTTGCGAGCATCCGTCGCATTTCGACGACTGCCTCGTGAAAACGTCGATCGAAGGCGCGTGATAGGGGCAGGCCACCGTGCAGTATCCGCATCCGATGCATTTCTCGGCATCGACGCACACCAGCTCGCGCTCATCTTTATGCATGGCGCCGGTGGGGCAGACGCGCACGCATTCAGGATGCGCGCAATGATTGCAGGCCAGCGACACGTGATAGACGTACGCGTCCGTGCTCACGCAGCCCGAAACGCCCGCGTCGCACGAACCGCCTTCGTAATCGATCACGCGACGATACGCATGACCCGCGGCGAGCGCATGGTAATCGGCGCAGGCCGCAGCGCACGTGCGGCAGCCCGTGCATCGCGCGTTGTCGAAGAAGAACCCGCGCGCCATGCCCTCCCCCTTTCGACGCCCGTCGGTGCCATTGTACGGAAAACGCCCCGCGCCCGAAAGCACGGGGCGCCTATGCCCCATCCGAAAGCGTCGGCACGGACGCGGCGGATTCTCAGCCGCCGAGCGTCCGGCTGCGCCGGATATCGAACGATGCGCCTACAGCTCCTGCTCGTTGGCCACGTAGCCGGTCTCGTCGCCCGGCTCTTTCGCGGCGGGACACGCCTTGATCAGCAGGCTGGGGCTCGTCAGAGCGGGATCGGCCAACGGCGCGATGCCCGCCACCGCATCGGGATGCGCGGCGCGCAGCTCGTCCATATCGCCCCACTCAAGCGCGCGCAGCGGGCAGGCCTCCACGCAGATGGGCTGCTTGCCCTGCGCCACGCGGTCGCGACACATGTCGCACTTCTTGGCCTTGCTCTCTTCTTTCACCAGGATGGGCACGCCGTAGGGGCATGCGTCCACGCAGGCGCCGTTGCCCGTGCAGGTGTCCTGGTTGATGAAGACGATGCCGTCGTCGTCTTTCTCGATGGCGCCGGTCGGGCAGGCCGCGAAGCACTTCGGGTTCTCGCAGTGGTTGCAGGCGTCGGAGACGTGGTACATGAACGCGTCGCTTACCGCCGTGCCGTCCGCGCCTGCGGCGCACGATCCGCCCTCGTAGTCGAACACCCTGCGAAACGCCACCTCGGCCGGCAGGTCCTTGTAATCCTTGCACGCCATCTCGCACGTGCGGCAGCCCGTGCAGCGCGTGCTGTCGAAATAGAATCCGTAAGCCATAGCCCTTCCCCCTTACGCCTTGGCAACTTGCACGATCATCGAATGGGCCGGGCCGTTGCCCTTGCCCAGCGGCGTGGGCTTGTACGTCGTCAGCGTGTTGACGCATCCGCCCGCGTCCACCTTGTCGCCGAACATGTCGGCCTTATGCCATGCGCCCTGGGGAATGCCCACGGTGCCGGGAACGATGCGCGGCGTCACCTTCGCCTCGATGCGGATCTCGCCCGCGGGGCTTTTCACGGCGCACATATCGCCCGATGCGATGCCGCGGACCTCGGCGTCGGCCGGGTTGATCCACAGCTGCTGGCGCGCAACGGCTTCGAGCTCGGGAATGAAGCCGAACGAGGAATGCGTGCGGCTCTTGTGATGGAAGCCCGAGCAGTACAGCGGGAACTCGTCGGTCGTGGTGCCGTAGCCCTGGAAGCCCGCCACGAACATCGGGATGGGGTTGATCGAGTCGCCCTCGTCGAGCTCCCAGCTCGCCGCGATCTCGGCCAGCTGCTCGGAGTAGATCTCGATCTTGCCCGACGGCGTGGCCAAAGGATTGGCGACGGGATCGTCGCGGAAGTCCTTCATGCCGATGGCGGGAGGAAGCTCGCGCTTGTACAGGCCCTGGGCCACGATCTCATCCCACGTCGGCATCGCGCCGTCTTCGGCCGCGCCCTCCTCGTAGATCTCCCTGATCCAGTCTTCCTGGGTCTTACCCTCGGTGAACTGGTCTTTCACGCCGAATTTATCGGCGATGTCCGCGCAGACGTCGTAGCTGGTGCGGCATTCGCCCGGAGCGGCCTGGGCGGGACCGCCCACGCACACGCCCGTGTACCATTCGGTGTAGCCGTTGGTCTGCAGGTTCAGCTGCTCGGAGCGCATCGCGTCGGGCAGCAGCAGGTCGGCGTATTTGGCCGAGTCGGTCATCACGGTGTCCCACACCAGGATGAACTCGCACTTGCTCTCGTCGGAGAGCACCTCATGCACCTTGTTGATGTCGCCGTGCTGGTTGGTGATGCAGTTGCCCGCGTAGTTCCACAGGAATTTGATGTCGTTGGCCAAGCGATCAACGCCGGTGACGCCCGCGTTGGTCGCGGTCATCTCCTTGCCGTGATCGACGGCGTTGAGCCACTCGTAGCAGGGAATGCGCGCCTTCACGGGATTCTTGCCGGAAGGCAGGCCGCCCACCAGCGACACCGACGGCTCCGCCTCGCGCTGGCCGGTGTTGGTGCCGGGCAGGCCGATCTTGCCCAAAAGCACGGGGATCATGCAGATGGCGCGGCAGGTGTCCTCGCCGTTGGTATGGCGCTGCGGGCCCCATCCCTGCACGACGAAGGGCGCTTCGGCGGCCGCGATCTCGGCTGCGAGCGAGCGAATCGTATCGGCCGGGATTTGCGTGATGGGAGCGGCCCACTCGGGGGTCTTTTCCACCATGTCGTAGCCGGTGCCCATGATGTAATCGGTGTAGGACTTATGCTGGCCGCGGGCGCTTTCGGGCATGGTCTCCTCGTCGAAGCCCACGCAGTACGTATGCAGGAAGTCGAGGTCGACCTGGCCGTTGACGATGAACTCGTGCGCGATGGCGCTGGCCAGCGCCGCGTCGGTGCCGGGACGGATAGGCAGCCACTCCTCGGGATGGCCCGAGGCGCTTTCGTTCATGCGGTAGTCGATGTTGACGATGCGGCCGCCGCGCCCCTGCACGGCTTCGCGCACGCGGGCGAAATCCCATACGATGTTCGCGCCGCCCATGCGGGTTTCCGCCGGGCTGTTGCCGAACATCACCACGAGGTCGGAATGGGCCTCGGCCTCGGTCATCGACGACGCGAAGACGTCGTCGTACGGCGAGCACTCTTCGCCGTACATATACGGCAGAGCGGCCGAGATCATGTTGGTGGAATAGTCGTATCCGCGCTTGAGATAGCCGCCCAGAAGATTGAGCAGGCGCGAAGACGGATTGCCCGTCGCGGAATACATGCCCGTGGCGTAATTGACGTAGATCGCGTCGTTGCCGTAGGTGTCGATGGTGTATTTCAGCTTGTCGGCCACCAGCTGCACGGCCTCGTCCCAGCCGATCTGCTCGAACTTGCCCTCGCCGCGCTTGCCCACGCGCTTCATGGGGTACAGCAGGCGGTCGGGGCTGTTCAGCCAACGGCGCATCGAGCGGCCGCGCAAGCAGGCGCGCGCCTGCAGGTTGACGTCGCCCGTGTTATCCGACTCCATGTACTGGATCTTGCCGTCCTGGACGTGCCACTGGAACACGCAGTTGCCGCCGCAGTTCACGTTGCACTGACTCCAGGCGATGGTCTCCTCGACGGGTTCGGCCGTTTCGGGCTCCTCGCTTTTCGGCGCGCATCCGAACATGGAAGCGCTTCCGAGCACGCCCGCTCCCGCGACGGCGCCTGCGAAGGTCCCCTTCACGAAATTGCGGCGCGTGACGCCGCGGCGTTCGGTATCTTTCAACATACATTCCCCCTCTCCTCAAGGACGATTCCTTGAATGATGGGGCGACCATACTGAAAATGCCTGATGAAAGCATCACACCCCACGTGTGATTTCACGTTTTGCAGGCGTCGCGCGCGCGAATGCGCGGTATGCTCCTGTCTAACGCACGCACCGAAACGCTCGCACGCGAAGGAGGGCACGTGAGCACCACGCCCGTCGCGGCGCATCCGTCCATCGTCGGGTACGCCTTGTTCATCGTCATCAACGCCACGCAGATATGGGGCGGGGTGTTTCCCTTCCTTCCGAAGGATTTCCAGACCGACGAGGTGACGCTGACGTTCTATCTGGCGCAGACGGCGGCGTTTTGCGCGGCCTTCGCGGCCAGCACCTTGGGCTCGTACTACTTCCCCTTCCAGGCGCGACGCATGCTCGTCACCCTGAGCGCGGGCATGGTGTTCGCGGGATCGGCGAGCATCATCGCGGCCATGTACATCCCCGCCTTCACGCTCGTTTTCGTACTGGCGGGCGGCGTAGCCCTCGGCGTGGGAACCGCGGGGCTGTTCATGCTCTGGCAGCGGTATTTCTCGTCGGTGGAACCCGCCCACGGCAACTTCCGGCTCATGGCGGGCACCGCGCTGGCGAGCCTGTGCTATTTCGCGCTCTACCTCATCCCCATCGCGCTGACGGCGTTTCTCATTCCGGTGGTCATCCTGCCCATATGCGCGCTCTGCCTGTCGCTTTCCGTGCGCGAGATGGATTTCGACCAGCCTATGTTCGAAGACGTCCCGCGCGAGCATCCGCATGTCTACCTGCAGCTCATCCGCGACTCGCGAGCAAGCGCCCTGTGCGTCGCCGCGCTGGCCTTCGCAAGCGGACTGGCACGCGGCGTGGCGATCATCAATCCCCAGATATCCGACGTGGTCAACTTCGCCTCCATGGGAGGCATGCTGCTGGCCGCCGCCATTCTGCTCGTGCTCTGGTTCACCTCCGCCGTGCGTTTCGGGTTGCGCACCGTGTTTCGCGCCGCCTACCCCGTGGTGTTCTCGGGCCTCGCGCTGTTCCCGTTTCTGCAGAAAATAGGCCTCAGCCTGTTCGCGGGACTCACCTATATGGCGTTTTCCCTCATCGTGCTCATCATGATGATGCAGTGCGCCCAGACTTCGCGCGACCGCGGCACCAATCCCGTATTCGTCTACGGCTTCTTCGGCACCATCGCCTACGCCGCGCAAGGCATCGGCTTTCTGCTGGGATGGTTCGTCCACGACATCCAGATCCTCGGCATCGGGCAGACCGCCCTGCTCACCATCGTGGCGGGCTACGTGCTGGGCATGGCGCTGTTCGCGTCGACGGGCGCGCTCATCGGGTCGAAGGACGAAAACGCGCCGCGCCATGCCGATCAGATCGAATTCATCGCCCCGCCGTTCGCGCGGCTGCGCAAAGCCCATGAAGAAGACCAGGCGGCCTGCGCGGCGCGCTCCTGCGAATCCTGCGTGCGCAACCGGCCGGCCGTCGGCGCGGCACACCGAACGGAAGGCGGCATCGAACGAACCGACGAAAACGCGATGCAGCCCGCGCCGCCGCGCGGCCGACGCGGAGAGGCGCGCTTCGAGAACACCGGGCACGTCATCACCGACAGGCTATCCAAGCAATGCCTGGTGTTGCGGGAAGAACGCGGGCTTTCATCGCGCGAGACGGAAGTCATGGAGCTGATCGCACGCGGCAAATCCATGGCCTCCATCGCCGAGGAGCTCTTCATATCGGAAAACACGGTGCGCACGCACTGCAAGCACATCTACAGCAAGCTCGACATCCATTCGCGCCAAGAACTCGGCGAGCTCGTGTCCGCCGTGCGGCTCTAGCCGCGCGCAGGACCTTTCGCGGACGGCGCGAAGCGAAAGCGCGAACACGAGGGGCAGCGCGTGCGGCCCGGCTGCGCGCGAAACGTCCGCCCGCATTTCTCGCATCGCGCAAGGTCGAGCACATGCGCAACCGTGACGGGAACAGACGCGCTCGGCGCATCCTCCCAGCCGCCCAGATTGTCCTCGGGACAGCTCATGTAGCACAGCCCGCACTGCGTGCACAGGCTCGCATCGTGCACCAAAAAACGCGGCACGAGCGTCTGCTCGGACGGCGCATGCGGCAAGCCGCCGTGCGCTGCCGCGTCATCCGCCGCGATCGGCGCGGTGCCGTCAAGCGCGCACGCATCATCGAACGAAAACGAAAGCGCGCCGTGCGGGCACATGCGCACGCAGATGCCGCATCCTTTGCACCTGCCGTCTTCGACCAGGGTTTTCCAGTGCAGCACGGGCCGTTGCTCCTCGGGCAGCCCCTCGATAGCCGTAAGCAGCCGCACGCGCGATCGCGACGAAGCGGGCTCGCCGGCTTCGGAATCGAGCAGGCGGGCGGCCGCGCCTTTGACGGATTCCGCGGCCGAAGCCAGCGCATGGCGGCGGCGCGCACCCGCGCCGCGAGCGCCGCCGCGATCCGCCGAAACACCAACCGCACGAGGCAGCACGCGACGGGAAAACCCGTCGGGGCCGAAAAAGAAGCGCAGACGCGCAAGCAGCTCTTTCACCTGCGCACGGCGCGCCTCATCGGGACAGTCCTTGCACGGCGCGGTCTTGAGCACCACGGGCGCGTGCAACGCATACGCGGCCAGTTCGTCCCAACCGAACGCCGCGAGGCAAGAAAGCGTCGCATCCGCATGGCCGCGATACCGCGCGCAGGCGAACGACGCGCACGCCCCCCGCTCTTCGACGGCCGCATCGATACGCGCCGACGACGCAGCCGAGGCGTTGATCGCCTGGGTCGGACACGCCGTCGCGCACAGGCCGCAATCCATGCAAGCATGCCAGTCGATATGCTGCGCGCATACGTCGACGTGCGCAGGACAGGCGGCGGCGCACGCGTCGCACGGCATTTTCTTCTGGATGGTATTCAGGCAAACGGCATCGATACGCACGGGATGGTTCTCATGGACCCAGCACCCCAGCGCATACAGCGCCGCCTCGTCGGCTATTCCCACAGCATTCCTCGCGATGCCCTTGAAGCGCCCGCGACTGCGGCGAGCGCGGCTACAATTCGATGGCGGCGCCGGGATTATCGGGGATGGCCTTGACGGCGACCTGCCCGAAATCCTGCATGCGGCCCGCGACTTCGCGCATATCGTACCAGAACTGGTCGTCGTAGACCCCGTCGTCGCTGATCACGCCGCGCGCCTGCATGCCGACGCCGCGCGCGTCGAACACCGCGCGATACAGGTGGTATTCCTGGGTGACGACCAGACAATCTTCGGCTCCGAACACGTTGGAGACGCGCCACATGGTGTCGTAGGTGTGATAGCCGCCGGGATCGCAGCACACCGCATCGGCAGGCACGCCGTGCGCCACCGCGTAACGCTTCATGGCCGAAGGCTCGTCGTAGTTTTCCTCGCGGCCGTCGCCCGACATGATGATCATCGACGCCGCGCCGCGGTTGTACAGCTCGATGGCCGCATCGACCCGGTTTTCGAGAATGGGAGACAGCGAGCCGTCGGGCTGCACGCTGGCGCCGAGCACCACGATGCAGTCGGCCCGATCCTGCGGCGCTGCGGCGAACGCCTCGTCGAGCGTCTCGATTTCCGCCTTCGAAGAAAGCACGACCCCGGCATTCACGCCGACGACCGCCACGATGCAGACGGCGAGCGCCGCGCACACGCCTTTGAACAACCCTCGGACCAACCCGCTCCCCTTCTTGCCGAACCGCTGCGGCATCCGATGCCGCGCGCATGCCGCGATGCCGCCTCTGCGCAACGAAGCGGATCTCGGCCTTTCACATATCCGCACGTATCCTACCGCGCACGGCCGAAGGCTCCTTTCGATGCGCGGCAAGCTTCACGGGAAATCAGAGGCATCTGCAAGAATGCAACACAAACGCGAAGATGCCGCGCATACGGCGGCATCTTCGCGCGAGCGCGCCCGCTTTTCCAAGGCGCGGATATTCGTCGATCGGGTTACTTCACCACGATATTCACCAGACGGCCGGGAATGACGATCTTCTTCACGATCGTCTTGCCCTCCGTCGCGGCAGACACCGCTTCGAGGGCGGCCTGTGCCACGGAATCCTCGTCGGCAGCGGCGGCCACGGTGATGCGCGCCTTCACCTTGCCGTTCACCTGCACGGCAAGCTCGACCTCGTCGGCCTTGGCCATCTCGGGATCGAACGAAGGCCATGCCTCGTCGTGGACGCTTCCCTCATGGCCGAGCGCCGTATGCCACAGCTCTTCGGTCATATGGGCCGCCATAGGCGCGAGCAGCTTCACCACGGTTTCGGCGACGTCGCGGCACAGCGCCTCGTCGCGCGCGTCGGCAGGCGCCTTGCGCACGTAATCGCCTGCGGCGTTGACCAGCTCCATGATGGCGGAGATGGCCGTGTTGAAGGTGTTGCGTTCGAAATCGTCGGTCACCTTGCCCGCGACGCGATGACGCTCGCGCAGCAGCGTCTTGGCCGCCTCGGCGACCTGCGCCGCGTCGGCCCCTTCCTGGAAGTAGGTCTGATCGCCTGCCAGGCCCATCAGGTCGTGTACGATGCGCCACACGCGGTTCAAGAAGCGGTACATGCCGCCCAAGCCCGCCTCGTTCCAATCGAGATCCTTATCGGGCGGCGCCATGAACAGGATGTACGTGCGCACGGCGTCGGCGCCGTACTCGTTCATCATGTCGACGGGCGACACCACGTTACCCTTGGATTTGGACATGGTCTCACCGTGCTCGTCTTTCACCATGCCCTGGCACAGCAGGTTGGTGAACGGTTCGTCGAAATCGAGCATGCCGGCATCGCGCAGGACCTTCGTGAAGAAGCGCGAATACAAAAGATGCAGGATGGCGTGCTCGATGCCGCCGATGTACTGGTCGACGGGCATGTAGCGGTTCGCCTTGTCGGCCGCGAAGGGCAGCTGCTCGTTATGCGGGTCGCAATAGCGCAGGTAATACCAGCTGGAGCAGGTGAACGTATCCATGGTGTCGGTTTCGCGGCGGGCGGGACGGCCGCAGCGCGGGCACGTGCACTCGACGAACTCCGCATGGTCGGCCAGCTGCTCGCCCTTGGTGATGTCCAGATCGAGCGGCAGCTCGACGGGCAGATCCTCTTCGGGCACGGGCACGATGCCGCATTCGTCGCAATAGATCGCAGGAATGGGGTTGCCCCAATAGCGCTGGCGGCTGATGAGCCAATCGCGCAGGCGGAACTGCACGGACGCCTTGCCCTTGCCCGCCGCTTCGAGGTCGGCGACGATGGCCTCGGATGCGGGCGAATGCTTGCCGCCCTCCATGCCGGTGTATTTGCCCGACTGCACCAAATAGCCCGTGGCTTCGAACGAATGCTCCCAGTCGACATTGTCGACCACCGTGTCCCGCTGGTCTTTCAGCTGCTCGTAAAGCTCGTCGTCCTGGGGCAGGATGATGGGAACGACGGGCAGCCCGTACTTGCGCGCGAATTCGAAATCGCGCTGGTCGCCGCAGGGAACGGCCATGACCGCGCCCGTTCCGTAATCGGCCACCACGTAATCGGCCACCCATACGGGCACCTTCTTGCCGTTGATGGGATTGACCACGTAGCGCCCAGTGAACGCGCCGTGCTTCTCGAGATCGCCCTGGGCGCGCTCGACCGCCGTGATCTTCTCGGCGCCTTCGACCACCTCGCGCACGGCGGCCTCGTATTCGGTTCCCTCGACCAGCTCCATCAAGCCCTCGTATTCGGGCGCGAGCAAGAAGAAGCTGCATCCGAACAGCGTGTCGGGACGCGTGGTGAATACCGTGATGTCGCAGCCCTCCATGGGTTCGCCTGCGGCGTCGCACAACGTGAAGTCGACCTCGGCGCCTTCGGAGCGGCCGATCCAGTTGGCCTGCATCTGCTTGACGCGCTCGGGCCATCCGTCGAGTTTATCCAAGTCGTCGAGAAGCTCCTGGGCGTAATCGGTGATCTTGAAATACCACTGCTCGAGCTCGCGGCGCTCGACCGCGTTGCCGCAGCGCCAGCACACGCCCTCGGTCACCTGTTCGTTCGCCAACACCGTGCCGCAGGTCTCGCACCAGTTCACGGGGTTGCTGCGGCGCTCGACCAAGCCCATCTCCCACATTTTGAGAAAAATCCACTGGCCCCAACGATAGTATTCCTTGTCACACGTGCGCACCGTGCGATTCCAATCGTAGGAAAAGCCCAGACGCTTGAACACGTTGCGCTGGGTTTCTATATTGCCGTACGTCCACGTGGCGGGATGGCCGTTGTGCTTGATGGCGGCGTTTTCTGCGGGAAGGCCGAACGCGTCCCAGCCCATGGGATGCAGCACGTCGAAGCCGCGCATCTTGCTGTAGCGGGCGATCACGTCGCCGATGGAATAGTTGCGTGCGTGGCCCATATGCGGATCGCCCGACGGATACGGGAACATCTCCAGCACGTACTTCTTGGGCTTGGAGGAGTCCTCTTTCATTTCGTTTTGGCCCGACTGCTCCCAAGCCGCCTGCCAGCGCGGCTCCAGCTCGTGGGGATTGTACTCTTTCATCTGCAGCTCCTGAATATCTCGGAACACGTGGCCGCATGCGGCTCTTGAAACACGAATTCCGCCTATTATACGGCGGTCGGCACGAATGGCGAAATCGGCCGAAAAGAAAACCGGCCCTCGATGAAGAGGGCCGCTACGAAAAACGCCGCCCGCGCTTGAGCGCAGACGGCGTTTGCCTCCGGGAATCACAAGAAACGATAGCTCACGGTGCGCACGCCCCAATCGAGGCACGAGCTTGCGCCGAACGCCTTCCAGACGCCGGGTTGCAAATCGAGAGCGCGCGAACCGCCGCCCATGCCGCCCAAGTCGTTCACCGTGGCTACGACGGTCATGCCGCCGTAGCGTATTTCGACCTGACGGCCCAAATACGAGCGGGCATTCGGCCAGGACATCGGAATGGCCACGCCCATCGAAGACTCGGTGACCACCGCGCCCGATGCCGTCGTGGCGCCGAGCGTTCCATCGGCCTGCGAACCGTACGCCGACGCGGCGCCGGTCTTCCATCCGACCTGTTGGTCGGCCTCGGGAGCGGGTGCCGCTCCGCTATCAGGCGCGGCACCGCCCGTCGAACCCGAGCCGCCGGCCGCAGGGCGGTCCGGCTGTGCAGGCGATTCGGGCGCAGGAGCCGGAGCGGAAGCCTGCGGCTCCTCGGCGGCCGCCGCATCCTGCTCGGCTGCCGCCAGCGCATCCGCCTGGGCCTTCAGCGCCGCGAGGCGATCGGCTTCGGCCTGGGCCGCATCCTGCGCCTTGGACAGCTGGGTTTCCGCCGTGGCCACCACCGCGGCGGCCTCCTCGGTCTTTTTCTCGGCGTCGGCGATCTTGACCATCTGCTGGTCTTTCTTATCGTTCATGTCGTCGAGGGCGGCATTGAACGCCTCTTCGCGCTGCTTTTGAAGCTCGATCTCATCGGCCTGGGCCTTTTGCACCGAATCGACGTAATGCAGGTTGCTCAGCAAATCGTCGAGATTTTCCGACTCGAGGAGCACCTTGAGCACGCCCACGCCGCCGGTCTTGTACTCGTACGTGAGCATTTCGCCCAGACGCGCGCGGCCGTCTTGCACTTCGCGCTGGGCATCCATCACGCCGTCGATCGCGCCGTCGATCTGGACCTGCAGGTCATCGGCCTCTTTCTGCAAGGCGTCATGCTCTTCGACGATCTGCTTCAAGCGCGATTCGGCTTGGTCGAGCGCGGCCTGGGCGTCGGATACGTCGTCGGCCCATGCCGCGGGCGCGGCCAACGGCATGCACAGCGATGCCGCCAGCGCGCAGGCCGGCAGCATCGCGGATATGTTCTTCGCGTTCTTTATGGGGACTACTTTCCTCGGTGGACAGGTCGCGCGGCCTAGCGGCTCACGTAGGGGGTCTTGTCCTTGAGCAGGACGTCATGCGCGCCGCCCTCGACGATGGAGGTGGCGGAGACCATGGTGAGCTTGGCCTTGTCGCGGAACTCGGGGATGGTCAAAG
The DNA here is from genome assembly GCA_030527325.1 of Slackia sp. Classification (GTDB taxonomy): domain Bacteria; phylum Actinomycetota; class Coriobacteriia; order Coriobacteriales; family Eggerthellaceae; genus Slackia. The sequence continues at coordinate 5,112 of JAUNBA010000019.1, read as the reverse complement.
CGCCGCAGTTGCACATGGTGGAGCGGATCTTCAGCAGCGTGACGGCGATGTTGTCCTTCAGGCTGCCCGCATACGGAACGTAGGAATCGACGCCCTCTTCGAACGACAGCGACTTCTTGCCGCCCAGATCGTAGCGGCCCCAGTTGCGCGCACGCGCCGAGCCCTCGCCCCAGTATTCCTTCATGTAGGTGCCGTTGACCATGACCTTGGCCGAGGGGCTTTCGTCGAAGCGGGCGAAGTAGCGGCCCAGCATGACGAAGTCGGAGCCCATGGCCAGCGCCAAGGAGATATGGTGGTCGTAGACGATGCCGCCGTCGGAGCAGATGGGCACGTAGATGCCGGTCTCCTCGAAGTACTCGTCGCGCGCCTTGGCCACTTCGATGGTAGCGGTGGCCTGGCCGCGGCCGATGCCCTTGGTCTCGCGGGTGATGCAGATGGAACCGCCGCCGATGCCCACCTTGATGAAGTCGGCGCCCGCCTCGGCGAGGAAGCGGAAGCCCTCGCGGTCGACCACGTTGCCGGCGCCGATCTTGACGTCTTCGCCGTAGTGCTCGCGCACCCACTCGATGGTCATCTTCTGCCAGTCGGAGAAGCCCTCGGAAGAGTCGATGCACAGCACGTCGGCGCCGGCTTCGACCAGCGCGGGAACGCGCTCGGCGTAGTCGCGGGAGTTGATGCCCGCGCCCACGATGTAGCGTTTCTCGGCGTCGAGCATCTCGAGCGGGTTGTCCTTATGGGAATCGTAATCCTTGCGGAAGGTCATGTAGACCAGGTGATCGTCGGCATCGACCAGGGGCAGGCTGTTGAGCTTGTGCTCCCAGATGATGTCGTTGGCCTCTTTGAGGGAGGTTTCCGCAGGAGCGACGATGAGGTTCTCGCGCGCGGTCATGAACTCGGAGACCTTCAAATCAAGGCCCATGCGGGAGAGGCGGTAGTCGCGTTCGGTGACGATGCCGAGCAGCTTGCCGGTAGGCGTGCCGTCATCGGTGACGGGCATGGTGGAATGGCCCGTGGCCTCCTTGAGCTCGAGCACCTGGGCGAGCGTCATATCGGGAGACAGAGTAGCGTCGCTGACGACGAAGCCGGCCTTGTGCTGCTTCACGCGATGAACCATGGCCGCCTGGTCTTCGATGCTCTGGTTGCCGTAGATGAACGACAGGCCGCCCTCGGTGGCGAGCGCCACGGCCATGCGGTCGTCGGAAACGGCGGCCATGATGGCCGACACCATGGGGATGTTCAGCGACAGAGGGCATTCCTCTTCGCCCTTGCGGTAACGAACCAACGGCGTTTTCAGGCTGACCTTGGTGGGAATGCAGCTGGCGGGCGTGTGGCCGGGAACCAGCAGGTACTCGTTGAAGGTGTGCGAGGGTTCCTCGTAATAAAACGCCATGTGGCTACTCCTTTGTCTTCGGGGCTTTTTATATTAACCGGTTATTATAAGACTCGAAGGGCGCTTTGCCACGCTTTTCGCTTCAAATACGGCCTCCCGCCCATGAAAACCGCACCGTTCGCCGCGACGGAAGAGACGCAGACGGCATACGAACGCAGCCGCAATACCGCAAACGCTCCACCACCCCGCCTGCGAGGTGCGCGATAATCGTTGCGATCGAACAGCAGGCGCCCGCGCGATGCCGAATCAAGGCGGATGCGCGGCGGGCGCCGTCAGGCCGCGGCATGCGCGGCAGAAAGGACGCATATGGAACACGCGAACGCCTGGAACTCCTATCGCGAAGACGACCTGGTGGCCGTCGAAGCATTCGCCGCCGACTACAAACGCTTCATCAGCGAAAACAAAACCGAGCGCGAATGCGCGGCAACGGCCGTGCGCATGGCGCGCGAAGCGGGATACATCTCGATCGACGAAGCGCGCGCGGCGGGCAAGACGCTTGTCGCGGGCGATAAGGTGTACGCCGAATGCTTCGGCAAAACCGTCATCTTGGCCCAGATAGGCCGCGCGCCGCTGCAGGAAGGACTCAATATCCTAGGCGCGCATATCGACAGCCCGCGCCTCGACATCAAGCAGAACCCGCTTTACGAAGCAGGCGGATTCGCGCTGCTCGACACGCATTACTACGGCGGCATCAAGAAATACCAGTGGGTCACGCTTCCTTTGGCCATCCACGGCGTCGTCGCGAAAAAAGACGGCAGCGTGGTGAACGTGACCCTGGGCGAAGACGAGAACGACCCCGTCTTCTGCGTCACCGACCTGCTGGTGCACCTGGCCCAAGACCAGCTGCAGAAGAAAGCCTCCGAAGTCGTCGAGGGCGAAAACCTCGACATCCTGGCGGGCGGCAGGCCCGCGAAAGCCGCCGACGCCCGCGATAAGGCATCGGGAGCATGCGAGGACGAACTGGCGAAACTCGCAGAAAAAGAGCCCGTCAAAGCGCTGTTGCTGTCGATCCTCGCCGAGAAATACGACATGGCCGAGGCCGATTTCCTCTCGAGCGAGCTCGAAGTGGTGCCGGCGGGCGCCGCGCGCGACTGCGGCTTCGACAGGTCGATGGTCATCGGCTACGGCCACGACGACCGCGTGTGCGCCTACCCCAGCCTGATAGCCCAGCTCGAAGCGCGCGACCTCGAGAAGACGGGGCTGTGCATCCTGGTGGACAAAGAAGAGATCGGCAGCGTGGGCGCCACGGGAATGACCTCGATGTTCTTCGAGAACACCGTCGCCGAGATCATGGATTTGTGCGGCCAGGCGGGCGATTTGGCGCTGCGCCGCTGCCTGGCCGCTTCCAGCATGCTTTCAAGCGACGTCTCCGCGGGATTCGACCCGTCCTACGCGAGCGCTTTCGAGACGAAAAACGCCGCTTACCTGGGACGCGGCGTCGTATTCAACAAATTCACCGGCAGCCGCGGCAAAAGCGGAAGCAACGACGCCAACGCCGAATACATGGCAAAGATACGCGCGATCATGGAGAAGGGCGAAGCGGCGTTTCAGACCGCCGAGCTGGGCAAGGTCGACGTCGGCGGCGGCGGCACCATCGCCTACATCCTGGCGCGCTACGGCATGAACGTCATCGATTGCGGCGTGGCGGTGCTCAACATGCATGCGCCGTGGGAAGTCATCAACAAAGCCGACCTCTACGAAACGCTCAAGGCCTACCGCGCATTTTTGAAATTCGCCTAAGAGCCGACGGCGCGTCGAATCGCCAAGCGACCGGACCTTCGGGCCGGTCGCTTTTTTCCACCCTCTTCGACAAAAGACCGCACAAGCCCTACCATGACGACATCGCCGCACAGTAAAACCCGCGAAGTCGCGCAGCCATGCGCCCCTTCGACGCGACCCCCCCATGAAAGGATGCCCGTGTCCCACACGAAAGACCGCGTAGCCGACAAGCCTGCCGTCACCGGCAAGCAAGTATTCAAGAAGTTCATAGGCTATTACGGCACGTACAAGTTCCTCTTCTGGTTCGACCTGGTATGCGCCACCGTGCTCGCCTGCATCGACCTGGCGTTTCCCCAGCTGTTGAATTTCTTCACGCGCGACTTCTTCTTGCAACCGGCGCCCACGGTGCTCGGCGCGCTCGGGCTGATCTGCGTCGGCATGGTTGCCCTCTATCTGCTACGCACGGGTTGCCAGTGGTTCATCGCGCGTTGGGGCCACGTCATGGGCGCGCGCATGGAGGCCGACATGCGCGCCGATCTGTTCGCGCAATACCAACGCCTCAGCTTCTCCTACTATGACGAAAACAACACCGGCGAAATGATGAGCCGCCTGGTCACCGACCTGTTCGACGTATCCGAGCTGGCGCATCACGGTCCTGAGAACATCTTCATCTGCTCGCTGAAGATCGTCGGCTCGTTCGTGTTGCTGTTCTTCATCAACGTGCCGCTCACGCTCATCATGCTTGCTTGCACCGCGATCATGGCGGCGTATGCGGCATGGACCAACTATCGCAAACGCGTCATCTTCACCGAAAACCGCCGCACCATGGCGGGCGTGAACACGCGCATCCAGGATGCCTTGGGCGGCATGCGCGTCGTGAAATCGTTCGGCAACGAGACGCTCGAGGCCGAGAAATTCGCGCGCACCAACCGCCTGTTTTTGGACACCAAAGAGCGCTCGTACAAGTTCATGGGGCGTTTTCATGCCGTGAATTCCCTGTTCACGGGTCTTTTGTATACGATCGTCGTCGTTGGCGGCGGATATTTCATGGTGCAAGGCCAAATCCAGCCCACCGACCTGGCGATCTACGCCCTCTATATAGGCATCTTCCTTTCGCCGATCGAGCAGCTGATCAATTTCGCCGAACAATTCCAAAAAGGCTATGCGGGATTCCGTCGCTTCGCCGAAATCATGGCGATCGAACCCGCCGTGCGCGACAAGAAAAACGCGACCGACCTCGAAGCGGCCGCGGCAGGACCCGTTCGCGGCGACATCCGCTACGAAGACGTCGCGTTTTCATACGACAGCGCAACTGACGTGCTGCGCGGTTTTCGCCTGCACGCAGCCGCCGGCACGACCACGGCCCTCGTCGGCCCGAGCGGCGGCGGCAAAACCACCGCGTGCTCGCTTCTTCCCCGCTTCTACGACGCATGCGAAGGACGCGTGACCATCGACGGCGTCGATGTGCGCGCTGTCACGCTGGCTTCGCTGCGCCGAACCGTGGGCATCGTGCAGCAGGATGTGTACCTGTTCGACGGCACCATCCGAGAGAACATCCTCTACGGCAATCCCGCCGCAAGCGACGAAGAGATCGTAAAAGCCGCCAAACGTGCGAATATCCACGACGCCATCATGGGCTTCGACGACGGCTACGACACCTACGTGGGCGAACGCGGCGCGCGTCTTTCAGGTGGCCAGAAACAGCGCATCTCGATCGCCCGCGTATTCCTGAAAAACCCGCCGATTCTGATTCTGGACGAGGCCACGAGCGCCCTTGACAACGAAAGCGAACGCCATGTGCAAGAATCGCTCGGCGAGCTTTCCAAAGGCCGCACCACCATCGTCATCGCGCACCGGCTTTCCACCATCCGCGGCGCCGATAAGATAGCCGTGGTAGATGCCGGACGCGTGGTGGAAGAAGGCACGCACGATGAACTCATTGCGCTCGGCGGCACCTATGCACGCTACTGCGCCATGCAATTCGGCATGTAGAAAGCCTATCT
>JAUNBA010000018.1:668-31834 GCA_030527325.1 Slackia sp. | reverse complement strand
GATTCGTCGATGCGGACGAGCCACGGTCCGCGGCCGCGGCGGCATTGCTCGCAAGATGTGAAAAGGTCCTGCACGATGGCGTTTCGGGCAGGACCTTGCGGGATAGGGGGCCGGGGCTTTCGGCGTTATGCCGTCGCGGCCAGACGAGCCGCCTGCAGCGCGAGCAGCTCGTCGATATTCACATCCTCGAGCGTGAGGACAGCGGCGTCGGCGGTTTCGCGAAGCTGCTCTTCGGTGCCCGAGGTGTCGCGGTCGTAGACGCCCACGGTTTTGAATCCGGCTTTCCTCATAGTGCGCAGAGCATAGACGGCGTCGTCGAAACACCAGGTAAGCTCGGGTACGGCTTTCATCGATTTGGCGGCGGCGTCGTAGATTTTGCGTTCGCGCTTCGAGGCATGCACGTCTTCGGTGGAAAACACCGAGGAGAATGCGGCCAGGATTCCTGCACGTCCTAGGCCCGCCTCCAGATAGGCGTGCGGGCTTGACGAGGCGACTGCACACGGGATGCCGCGCCGCCGCGCTTCTTCGACGAGCTCGACGGCTCCAGGCTTCGCGCGTGCTTGCTCGCGGTAGTAACTCATGAAATACTCATCGATTTCGCGCTCGAGGGCTTCGGGCGAGGCGCCTACGCCGAATGTTTCATGCAGGAAGGCCGCCTCTTCGGGCATGGTCATGGTGCACAGCGCCTTGCGCATGGGCTCATCGATCACGCCGCTTGCCCGCGCGGCGAACGTATCTTCCATGGAAAGCCACGCGTCCATCGTGTCGAGCAGCGTGCCGTCGCAGTCGAAGATGAGCCCGACGCCTGCCGGTTGGTGCATCGGCGCCTCCTTTCGTCCGGGCCGATCGGCGCGCAGGTCGCTCGGCCTTTCTGGAAAAACGGTTTGTCCGTTATTCTAGGAAGGCAATGGCATGCTTGCGTCAAGCGCATGCGAAATCGCTGCGAAGAAAGGCGATGCAATGGGAGGCTGCTTCGTGTTCGTGATGGGGGCCGTGTTCGCCGTCGGCCTTGCGGCGGCTTTGGCGGGGTTGTTCGGGCTCGGCTGCGTGATCGCGGCTATCGCGCTCGGCATCGTTTTCGTGCGTCTGCGCAAGAAGCGGGCCGCCGAAGGGAAGTCTTTCGAGTGGATCCTCGTCGTTGCGATCGTTTTGCTGGCCGTGGGCGTACCGCTGTTCGGCTTCGCCTTCTGGTTGTTTTTTGTTCCCGCGTAGCGTACGGGTTTCGTTTCGTGGTTTTCGCGGACGGCGCCGTGCCGGCGCGCGTTCGTGCCGGCACGGCGCCTCGAAGGCGCATTCGCGTATGCGCCGTCTGCGGCTATCGGGCTTCCTGCGCGTCGTCGGGCGCGGGTCCCGCCGGATAGGTGTCGTCGGCCACGGTGTCTTTGGGCAGGCAGAGGTTCAGCGCCACGCCGATAAGGGCGCTTGCCGCCATACCGGGAATTTCGTAAGGGCCCACGGGGATCTTGATGCCCGCGGTCTCCATGCCCACGCCCACCACCAGCACGGCGGAGACGATCATGAGGTTGCGCGCCTTGCTGAAGTCGACGCGATTGCTGACCAGCATGCGCAGGCCGTTGGAGGCGATAAGGCCGAACAGCAGCAGGCTCACGCCGCCCATGACCGAGGTGGGAATCGAGCCGATGAGCGCTTCGATCTTGGGGCAGAAGCCGCCCACGACCAGCGCGATGCCGCCCGCGTACCAGAAGATCTGCGTGGAATAGACGCGCGTTGCGCTCATGACGCCGATGTTTTCGGCGTAGGTGGTGGTGGGGGTGCCGCCCAAAAAGCCCGAAAGCATCGTGGACAGGCCGTCGCCGAGCAGCGAGCGGGGCAGCAGGTCGTTGTAGTTTTTGCCGACCACTTCGCCGACCACCAGCAGATGCCCGATGTGCTCGATGATGATCACGACGGCCACGGGCGCGATTAAGATGATGGCGCCGATGTCGAAGACGGGGGCATGGAAAGCGGGCAGTCCGATCCAGGCCGCCTCGACGACGGGTTGGAAATCGACCATGCCCAACGCGCACGATGCGGCATAGCCTGCGCAGACGCCGAGGAGTACCGGGATGGTCGACCAGAACCCTCGAAAGCAGGTGGAAAAGACGATGGCCACCGCCAAGGTGAGGGCCGCCACGGCGAATCCTTCGTAATCGAAAGGGGCTCCTGCATCGTAGCCGCCGTTGAAAAACGCCATCTTGACGGCCGTGGCCGAAAGCCCCAGGCCGATGACGACGATGACCGGCGCCACGACGGGCGCGGGCAGGATGCGGTCGAGCCATGCCGTGCCCGCTATCTTGATGACGCCCGCCACGGCCGCGTAGACCAGGCCCGTGATGATGAGCGCGCCGCCGACGGCGCCGGGGCCTTGGCTTGCGGCCACCATCGAGATGGGCGTGATGAATGCGAACGAAGACCCGAGGTAGCTCGGAATCTTTCCTTTGGTGACCAGCAGATAGAGGATCGTGCCGATGCCCGAGCACATGATGGCCAGCGAAGGCGACAGTCCGGTGAGAAACGGTACGAGCACGGTCGATCCGAACATGCTCATGAAGTGCTGGATGCCCAGCGGTATCGCGCGCGTTACCGGCACGCGGTCGTCCACGCCGATCAAGGGGCGCTCGTCTGCCATAAGCTTCCTTTCCCGAGGGGTTTTCGTGCGGCTTCGTCCCGAGTCGCGCTCGCGCGCAATGGGCGGCGCGCCCATGATACAGCACGTCGGCGCGTCAAAGCGCGTCGCATGGCGCCGTTTGCCGCTCGAACGGAGCGTTTCGCTGCTCTCGTCTGGTTAAAAGCGCCGCGTGCCGCGATTATGCCCGTCATGCAGAAAGCGACGGGAATAGTTTCGTAGTATGCAAAAAGATAGACGCGCGGCGGGTGTCCGCCTTCGCATGGCGAGGCCGCGCGACCGCTGGCGCGCGCAGGCGCGCGGGGATGTCCGAAAGCCGAAGGGAAGTTCGCCTATGGGAGAGACTGCGAATACGATGCGCGATACGCGCGGTGCGGGCAGAGGAAGGCTGTTGACGGCCGCCGAAGCCGATTTCTTGCTGCAATGTCTGACGGAAAGCGAGCCCGCGATGATTCCCGGGCAGGCTTCGCAGCCGAGGAAGGGGTCGATGGGCGTGCCGCATCTGCCGCGTCCCAAGCGCCTCGTGCACTGATCGAAGCCGGCATGGCCCAAGCGACGCCCGCGCGATGCACGCGGGCGTTTTCGTGTCGCTTCGAGCAATCGGGCGTGCCGTATAATCTCCGCAGACAACGTCGAGATCGCGAGGTGTGGAATGGATCGTTCGTTTCCTGTTACGTTGAATCCGCTGGCGAAGCGTCGCATGCTCGCCGCTTTGCCCGATGCGTGCGCAGGCCGCTTGTTCGGCCTGGTGGAAAGCGGTATAGAGCTTCCTGAGGGCGGGGTGTGCTATGCGGTCGAGTTCGCCGATGCCTCGTTGTCCGCCGCGCGCGTGATCGCGTATATCGACAAGTACGGCCGCGCGTTCGATGCCTGCGAGCCGCTCGGCGTGCCGCCCGCCCGCTTCCCTCGTTTCAGGGCCTATGCGCATGCGGGCGCCCATGAGGAGCGCGGCGTGCTGATGGACGTGACCGCCGACGGCACGGAGACGGTCGTCGCTTCGTACGCTTGCGAAAACCCCGGTCAGCGCGACGAACGCTACAGGCTGGAGGAGCTTTCCGAGCGCAGCGGCGGCGTGTCGTGCCCAGGGGCGTGGATGGATTACAAGGATTTCATGGCATCCATGTATTGTCTGTTCGTCGAATGCGGCAGCGAGCTGTTCGCGCCCGCGCTGTTCGATATGGGGGCCCTGCTCGGGCGCCTCGATACCGCCGACGTGTTCGACGCCGTGAACCGCGAGCTTCTCGAGTGCGATGCGGCCATGGCGGGCGAGGGTCCCGCGCGCTGCGGCGTCGAGCTGTATCTGGCCCATATGCTGCGCGAATCAGGCATCGCGGGCGCGTCGCCGCAATCGTTGGCCGTCGTGCGCGACGACGCCTGCGAGGCGCAGCCCGTCGCTCGCCTGATACGCACCGAGCGCTATGCGAACACCTTCTACGTCGATTTCTTCTATGCCGACCAGGAAGGGCGCATGTTCGAAAACGGCCTGTTCGCTGCGGCACGCGAGACGGCTGCGGCGCGCGCGTCGTTTTTGAAGGCGGAATCGGCATTGAACCGTTTTCTGCTGCTGGTCGATTTTCTCGACGAGCGCTTCGAAGGCGGAAGCGCCGCCGTCGATGAGGAATCGTGCGCCGCGTTCGACGCCTGGCTGCGCGATCGCATCTGCGTGCAGGCGGCCGATCCCGCGCAGGCCGAGCATCGTGCGAGCCGGTGGGATACGCATCTCGCTTTCGCGCGTTCGTGCGAAGGGCTGCGTCTGCCGTACCGCATAGGCTACGAGTTCTGCAGCACGCCGGCGGGCGACGCGCTCGGCATCGATCTTGCGGTTCCGGGATTCCAGGTCATGCCCGAGACGGCGTATGACGAGGAGGAGGGCCGCTATGTCGCGCGCGGCGAGCGGGAGCGCCGCGGCGAGGCGGCGCGTTATGCCGCCCATGCGGTCATCCTCGTGGCGGCCCAGGCGTTCGCGAGCTCGTCGAGCGTCGGCCGCGTGGCGGTCAATGCTTTGACGGACGGCGGGCGCGACGCCTGCATCATGACGCTCGACGTCGAACGCGCGGCTTTCCTTGCGGCCTTCGCCTCCGATGAAGACCATGCGTTCGCCGATCCGTTCGCCATGCTGCGCGCCTGCGGCGCGCATTTCTCCTTCGGCGAAGCGTACGCGCTCGAAACCGTGCCGTGCGCGTTCGAACGCGGACAAGGTATCTTCGCCGACCGTCGCGAGCCGTTCATCCACCGCGACGACGTGCCGTTTTCCGATGAGGCCCGCGCGCTTGCGGGCGTTGCGCGCCCGAGCGATATGAGCATCTTCGAAGACGGGCGCCGCCGTGCGTTCGCCGACGAGGTGGCAGGAGCGCTCGATGACGGCGTGACATCGGCGCTCGCGTGCCTCAAAGGCATCCACGATCGCAGCGAGGACGTTCTCGTGCGCCGCATTTGCCGCGGGCTGATGGACGGATTCGAGGCGGGCTTGCTCGACGAGCATTCGTATCTCGAGGTCAAAGAGGCGTTTGTGGATGCGTACGGGCTCAAGCCGCTGATGGCGCGGGCCGCGGCGCTTATCCGCGCCGACGACGAGGCGCAGGCGCTTTCCGTGCTTGCCGAACTCGAGGCGAAGGCGGCCGTCGTCGACGGGTTCGCCGATACGGCGACGACTTGCTACCGATTCTTCGACAGTTATGAGACGCGTTACATGTACACGCGCCATTGCGCCGACGATGCGGCCGGCCGTCGCGTGCTGCCGCTGCCGGACGAGATGTTTCTCGTGCATGACGCGCTGGCCCAGGTGTATGTCGGATCGATCGCCGGCGCGGATGCGGCGCTCGACCATGCCCGCCGCTGCATCGAGCTCGCCCCGTCGCGCGCCCAGTCCTATCTGCGCGCCGCCCGCGCGCATTTCATGCGCGGCGAATACCGCGAAGAGGCGGCCATGTGCGCCCGCGCGCTCGAGGTGGCGTGGAATCCCGACGATGCCGGTTTGGCCTGGTATTGGGCGGCGTACGCGTTCTGGAAGCTCGAGCGCTACGACGCGGCGGCCGCGAGCTACCGCCGCTGCGCCATGGTCAGGTCGAATATGGTGCAGCAGGCGATGGTCGAGCTCGAGGAGCTGCTCGAGAGCGTGAAGGGTCTGCAGCGCCATACCGAAGCGGAGGAAAACGCCATCTTGCGCAAGGAAGGCATGCCTGTGGGAAGCCTCGCCTCGAATTGCGAAAGCATGCTCGAGCTTGCCCGCGCCGCGGCCGATTCGGGCTGCAACGCGCTGTGCTGCGTGATGGCGGCATCGGGCATGCGCGTCATCCGCGACGATGCCCTGATGCCGACGGTCAAGTCGTTTTCTCCGGAAGAGCGTTAGGGGCGCTTATCAGCCGCGCCGCAGTTCAGCGCGCGCATGGCGTTGAGGATGGCGATGACCGCCACGCCCACGTCGCCGAATACGGCGAGCCACATGTTCGCGATGCCCAGCGCCGCGAGCACGAGGATGGCCGCCTTCGCGCCGATGGCGAATACGATGTTCTGGTGCACGATGCGCATGGTCGTGCGCGCGATGCGGATGGCGCGCACGATGGCGCTCGGCTTGTCGTCCATGAGCACGATGTCGGCGGCCTCGATGGCGGCGTCCGATCCTATGGCTCCCATGGCGATGCCGACGTCGGCGCGGGTGAGGACGGGCGTGTCGTTGATGCCGTCGCCTACGAAGGCCAGCGCGCCGCGGGCGGATTCGAGGAGGCGTTCGACCTGCGTGACTTTATCGCCTGGCAGCAGCTGCGCGCGGTATTCGTCCAAGCCGAGCTCGAGAGCCGTCGCGCGCGCCGTCTTTTCGCGGTCGCCCGTGAGCATGACGCAGCGCTTCACGCCTGCGGCGTGCAAATCGGCGATGGTCTGCGCGGCATCGTCTTTCACGGTGTCCGCGATGACGATGTATCCGGCGTACGCGCCGTCGATCGCTACATGCAGGATGGTGCCTGCCTGTTGGCAGTCGGGGCACACGATGCCGTGCGCGCTCATGAGCCTGTCGCTGCCCGCCAGGATTTCGTGTCCGTCGACGACTGCTTTCACGCCCCGTCCCGATTCCTCGGCGGCGCTTTCGATGCGTGCCTGATCGATGGCGCGTTTTGCCCCGTCGGCCGCCTCGTCCAGATACGCCCTTTTCACCGAGGTGGCGATGGGGTGGTCGGAGAAGGCCTCGGCGTGAGCCGCTGCGGCCAGCAGGCGGCCGCCGTCGATTCCGTCGCGCGGACGGATGTCCACGACGCCGAAGGTGCCCGAGGTGAGGGTGCCCGTCTTGTCGAACACCACGGTATCGACGCGGGAGAGCGCTTCGAGGTAGTTGGAGCCTTTTACCAAGATGCCCTGTCGGCTCGCGCCGCCGATGCCGCCGAAAAACGACAGCGGCACGCTGATCACGAGGGCGCAGGGACAGCTGACCACCAGAAACGTCAGGCCGCGCAAGATCCAGTCCGACCAGGCGCCGAATCCGAGCGCCGGCGGAACAAGCGCGATCGCGAGCGCGGCGAAGGTGACGATGGGGGTGTAGACGCGGGCGAACGAGGTGATGAAGTTCTCGGTGCGCGCCTTGCGCTCGGAGGCGTTTTCGACGAGTTCGAGGATGCGGCTTACCGTGGATTCGCCGTAGGGTTTGGCAACGCGCACGCGCAGCACGCCCGTCATGTTGATACAGCCTGAAACGACGTCGCTGCCCGCCTCGACCGAGCGCGGCATCGATTCGCCCGTGAGAGCTGCGGTGTCGAGGCGCGAGGTTCCTTGCACGACGACGCCGTCGAGCGCGACGCGCTCTCCCGGTTTGATCACGAGTATGTCGCCGACGACCGCGTCGTCGGGGTCGATGGTCACGAGCCTGCCGTCGCGTTCGACGGTCGCGCGATCGGGGGCGATGTCCATCATGGCGGCGATCGACGCGCGGCTTTTTCCGACGGCATAGCTTTGGAACAATTCGCCTACCTGGTAAAACAGCATGACGGCCGCGCCTTCGGCCATATGGGGGTCGGAGTCGGGAAACGCCACCATGGCGAATGCGCCTATCGTGGCGACGGCCATGAGGAAGTTCTCGTCGAAGGCGTCGCCGCGGCGCACGGTGCGCCATGCCTTGATCAAGACGTCGTATCCTGCGATGAGGTACGGAACGAGATAGAGGGCGAATGCGGCGTAGAGCCCTCGCGTATCGCCGAATACGGCGCGCAACGCGCCCGTTTCGTCCAAGGCCATGACGGCGACGAACAGCGCGATCGCCGCGATGATGCGTCGAAGCCTTCGCTTCAGCTTCGTATTCACGGATGCTCCTTTCCTGGACGCCGCCCGGCGGCGCACGCCGGGTTTCGGGCTAGCGAATGACGCGGCAATCGGGTTCGACGCGGGCGATCAGCGCGATCGCGCGCTCGAGCACCTCGTCGAAGGCGTCGTCGGCCGCTTCGAGCGTGAGCTTTTGGGTGATGAAGTTCACCGAGGCCGCTTCGACGCCGTCGAGCGCGGCCAGTTTGTCCTGCAATTCGCGTGCGCAATTGGCGCAGTCTATTTCGTCGAGTTTGAACGATGCGCGCATGGTGATGGTCCTTTCGGTTCGGGGGGCGGTCGAACGCCGGCGGCGTTTACGCCGCATCGGCGCTATTCGCAAATATGGGACATGCCTTGGGCAAGCACGGTGTAGACGTGGCCGTCTGAAAGCGAATACAGCACGCTTTTGCCGTCGCGCTTGAATTTCACCAGATGGGCCTGTTTGAGGGTGCGCAGCTGGTGCGATACGGCGCTTTGGGTCGCGCCGACGGCCTCGGCTATGTCGGCGACGCGCATTTCGCGCCCCATGAGGGCATAGAGGATCTTGATGCGCGTGGTGTCGGCGAACACTTTGAACAGGTCGGCCAAATCGTAGAGCAGCTCCTCGTCGGGCAGGCAGTCGACCGCGGCGTCGCGGTGCGTTGCGCATGCGCAGGCCTCGGTTTCGCCGTGGTTTTCATCGGCTGCGCCGACACAGGACCCGTTCGGCTGCGTGCGGGCGGTTTCGATCGCGGCGTCGTCGCCTGCGCCGCGTGCCGCCTCGGCGTCGGGCGGTCGTATCGATGGATCCATCGCCTTTCCTTTCAATATATGAACAACTGTTCATAAGTATAAGGGCGAGATGCATCCTGTCAAGCGCAGGCCTGCATGGCGTCGCCTGCGTAGATGAAAAGTTGATAATCGGGCGCTATGGTATGCGAAGCGCGCCGCAGGCCGCGTCGCGCGCGATAGACGAGAGGGGGCCGTGCATGGCCGAAGGGGAGGGCAAGCCGCTGATGCTCATCGTCGAGGACGACGAAGACATAGCGTCCATGCTGAAGAGCTATTTCGAGATGGCGGGGTATCTGGCGACGACGGCGTCGAGCGGCAAGCAAGCGCTTGAAAAGGCGAAGCGGGCATGCGATGTCATCTTGCTGGACGTGGGGCTTCCCGATATGGACGGGTTTTCGGTATGCCGCGCTTTGCGCGGCGTGCATGCGTGCCCGATCATCTTTTTGACGGCGCGGGTCGAAGACGCCGATGCGATCGACGGGTTTTCGGCGGGCGCCGACGACTACGTGACCAAGCCGTTTTCGCTCGAGGTGCTTGCCGCGCGCGTGCGCGCGCAGCTGGCGCGTTCGCAGCGCGTCCGCCGCATCGAGGCGGTGCGTATCGACGACATGCTTTCCATCGATTACGCCGCCATGGAGGTCAGCGTCTGCGGTGCCGCGGTGCCGCTTGCGCGCAAAGAATACGAAATCTGCGCGTTTTTATCCAAGCATGCGGGCCGCGTGTTCGACCGCGACATGATCTACGAGCAGGTATGGGGAACCGCAGGGGATTCATCCGTCGTGACCGAGCATGTGCGCAGGCTGCGCCGTGCTCTCGCCGAGGCGGGCGCATGCAAGGAGTACATCAAGACCGTATGGGGAGTGGGGTATACGTGGCGAAGCTGATGGATGAGGCGGCGCCCGACGGCGCCGTGCGGGAGCAGGCGGGCATGCCGCGCGGCGCCGCACGCGGCCTCGAGGGATTCGTCCGCCATCCCGTGCGATGGACGAAGACCTATCTCGATACGTGCTCGATACGCGCCGGGTTCGCGTGCTATGCCATGGCGGCCACGATCGCGGCGGTCGGCCTGTCGCTCGCCGCGGCATCGGCGCTCGGCATGGCGGCCGAATTCGTGCATACCGGCGGCGAGCGGTCGGTATCGGGGCTGTATATCTACGACGAGGATCGGGGGGCGCTTGTCAGGGCCGAGGATTTGAGCTGGTACAGCGCCCCGCGTTCGTTCGAGAACCGCGCGGGTGACGACGGCTTGTCCGATAGCGAGCGCGGGGCGTCGTTGTACGTCGAAAGCCGCTCGTCGCGCGGCGACGACGCGGGCATCGCGGTCGGTACTCAGGCGGCCGATATGTCGGGGGTCGTGGTGGAGGATATCGACGCCCGATATGTCCCCGAAGAAGACGGATCGCAGGTCGCGCTGGCGGATATCCCCGCCTACGATGCCGCCGAGCGAACGCGTCGCGCGGGCGTCGCACAGGCCGAGATCGAGCTTCCCGCCGATGCGTCGGGCGCGCGTCCCGCCACGTCGACCGTGGGGTATTTCGTTCACGACACGCCGAGCTTGCTCTATCAGGCGATCAATGCCTCCGTTTTCGCGGTCGTTCCCATGACGTGCGCGGTCTGCTTCGCCTTTGCGGCGCGCGGGTTCTATCGCAGGAAGCTGCAGGCGCCTATCGAGGCGATGGACGAGGCCGCGTGCCGTATTGCCGCAGGCGATCTGGCGTTTTCCGTGCCCTGCGCGCATGACGGATCGCGCAGCGAGCTCGATCGTTTGTGCGCGTCGTTCGAAACCATGCGTGCGCAGCTCGCATGCAACAACAAGGCCATGTGGCGCACGGCCGAGAACAGGCGCAAGGCGAATGCGGCGTTCGCGCACGACCTGCGCACGCCGCTCACCGTGCTCAGAGGGCGCGCGGAGATGCTTTCTTCGTGCGCGGCTGCAGGTGCCGTCGACGTCGCCGCCCTCGACGAGGCGGCGCGCGCCATGGGGCGGCAGGCGGAACGGCTGCAGCGCTACGTCGAGTCGATGGCCGATCTGACCGAAGCGGACGAATGCGTCGTCGAGCTGCGCGAGGGCGATATCGGCGCATGGTTCGTGCGCGCCGCCGCGGAAGGGTCCGATCTGGCCCGGTCTGCGGGCGTCATGCTCGAGGCGAGCGCGGGCGGTCTTCCCCGCCGCGCGTTTTTCGACGACGTGGCGCTGTCTCGCATTGTGGAAAACGCCTTGTCGAATGCGCTGCGCTACGCCGATGCCGTCGTGCGCCTGACGTGCTCGTGGGACGACGGCATGCTGACGTTGCGCGTCGATGACGACGGTCTCGGGTTCGCCGAAGCGGCGCTCGCGCATGCATGCGAGCCGTTCTGGCGCGATGCGGATGAGAAACGGCGCGCGGATTCGGCCCATTTCGGCCTGGGGCTCAATATCTGCGCGACGTTATGCGAGCGTCACGGCGGCTGCGTGCGCCTTGAGAACGCAGCCGCAGGCGGCGCGTCGGTCGTCGCCCGCGTTCGCGTGCAGGCGGCATGATGGCGCGTCGAAGGCGATCGTTCGGTTTTCGTCGGTTTTGCGTTACCGTCCGTTGATTGCGCGTTGATATTCGTCGCGTAGTCTTTTCTGCATCGGAATCGCCGCGCGCCGTGCGGCGCCCATGATGCGGAGGTGTGTGCTGTATGAAGAATCGAAACGGAGCGAAACGCGCGCTCGCGCTCGTGTTTGCCGGAGTCGCGCTTGCCGCTGCGATCGCGGCGTGCGCATGGTGTGCCCCCGACCTGTTCGCGTTTTTCGCCGACGGCGCCCGCGTGCAAGCCTGGATCGACGGCCAGGGGGCTTTCGCGCCCCTCGCCATGACGGCGCTCATCGCGTTTCAGATCGTGGTGGCGGTTTTGCCGGGAGAGCCGCTCGAACTCGCCGCGGGCTACGCGTTCGGATTTTGGGAAGGCACCGCCTTGTGCCTGGTCGCGGGCGTGGTGGGAACGGCCGTTGCGGTGTGGCTGGCGCGTGTGTTGGGTATGCGCTTCATCGGGCTGTTCTTTTCGCCCGAAAAGCTCGCTTCGGTGAAGTGGCTGCAGGATTCCGCGCGTTTCGAATTGCTCATGTTCGTGTGCTTCCTCATTCCCGGCACGCCGAAGGATTTGCTCACGTATGGCGCCGGTTTGACGCGGTGCCCCGTGCGCCGCATCGTGTTCATCACCACGGTAGGGCGCATTCCGTCCATCGTGTCGTCGACGTTGGCCGCCGAATTCGCGGCGTCGGGCAACTGGGCGGCCATGGCGGCGGTCGTCGCGCTGACGGTCGTGCTCGCGGGGGCGGGCATGGCGGCTTATGCCCTCGTCGTGCGTCGCGAACGCGCTATGGGATGCGAAGCGCCGCATACGACGACGCCCTCGGCCGCACCCGACGCGGCGGGCGAGGGCGAGGGCGCGATGCGTTATGCGGCGTGAGTCGCCGCTAAAACCGATGATGCGGCGTTACGCCATGTCGGCCAGGCGGCCGTGACGCTCGTAGCGGGTGATGCGCTCGACGGCGTTGTCGTCGTCCACGAAGACGACGCGCGGCGGATTGGCCTCGATCTCGGATTCTTCCATGGCTGCGTAGCACATGATGATCACCTTGTCGCCGACGCTGACCTTGCGCGCCGCCGCGCCGTTGAGGCAGATCATGCCGCTGTCGCGTTCGCCTGCGATGGTGTAGGTCTCGAATCGCTCGCCGTTGTTCACGTCGACGATGTGGACCAGCTCGTATTCGCGAATGCCTGCGGCTTCGAGCAGCGCTTCGTCGACGGTGATGCTTCCGACGTAGTCGAGCTCGGCCTGGCGCACGGTCGCGCGGTGGATCTTGCCTTTCAGCATGGTGAGTTGCATGGAAATCCTTTCGTGGAGCATGCGGCGTGCGCCGCGGTTATCGTTCGATGATGAAGTTGTCGATCAGGCGCGTGGAGCCGATGTAGACGGCGAGGGCCACGAGCACCGATCCTTCGAGGCTTTCGACCGGCTCGATCGCATCCCAGGAGACGGCTTCGACGTAGTCGATGCGCGCGAGGGGCTGGGCCTCGATGGTGGCGCGCATCGCCTCGATGACGCGTGCGGCGCAGGTTTCGCCCGCTTCGACGAGCTGCCTGCCCTGCGCGACGGCGCGGCTCAGCACGAGCGCCGCTTCGCGCTCTTCGGCGGACAGGTAGGTGTTGCGCGAGCTTTTCGCCAGGCCGTCCTGTTCGCGCACGATGGGGCATCCTACCACATCGACGTTCATATCGAGGTCACGCACCATGCGGCGGATGACGGCGAGCTGCTGGGCGTCTTTCTGACCGAAATAGGCGCGGTCGGGCTGCGCGATGTGCATGAGCTTGGAGACGACGGTGCACACGCCGCGGAAATGGGTGGGGCGGCTCGCTCCGCACAGGCCTTTGCTCACGGCGTCCATATCCACGAAGGTGCAGAAATCGGGCGCGTACATCTCTTCGGGCGCGGGATGGAACAAAAGCGCCGCGCCTGCGTCCTCGCACAGGGCGCTGTCGGCCTCGATGTCGCGGGGATAGGACTGCAGGTCTTCGCCCGGGGCGAACTGCGTGGGGTTGACGAACACGCTGACGACTACGTGGTCGCATTCGGCGGCGGCCCGCTCGATGAGGCTGCGGTGGCCTTCGTGGAGATATCCCATAGTGGGGACTAAGCCGATGCTCTCGCCTGCGCGCTTCCAAGCGCGCACCTGTGCTTTGACGTCGGCTTTCGCGGTGGTGGAAATCATGATTCTCCTCCGGAGATGTCGGCTGCGCGACGCGCAGCGGCTAGTACAGTTTCTCGATGACCTCTTCTTTGATGCCGTAGGCGTGCTTCTCGTCGGGAAACGCGCCCGTGCGCACCTCGTCGGCGTAGCGCGCGAACGCTTCCTTCATCGTTTCGCCCACCGAGGCGTATCGCTTGACGAACTTCGGCGTGAAATCGGAGAACATGCCCACGAGGTCCTGGTAGACCAGGATCTGCCCGTCGCAGTCCGCTCCCGCGCCGATGCCGATGGTGGGAATGGACAGCTGCTCGGTCACCAGGGCGGCAAGCGGCGCGGGCACGGCTTCGAGCACGACGGCGAATGCGCCCGCCTCTTCGACGGCTTTGGCGTCCTCGAGGATGCGGCGCGCGGCCTGCTCGGTCTTGCCCTGCACCTTGAACCCGCCGAAGGCGTTGATCGACTGAGGCGTCAGGCCGATGTGCGCCATGACGGGGATGCCCGCCGCCACGATGGCCTGGATGCGATCGGCCATCGCCACGCCGCCTTCGAGCTTCACGCAGTCGCCGCGGCCCTCTTTCATGAGACGGCCTGCGTTGACGACGGCGTCGTAGACGCTCGTCTGGTACGACATGAACGGCATGTCGATCACGACGAGGGCGTTGCGCGCGCCGCGGGCGACGGCCGCGCCGTGATGGATCATGTCTTCCATGGTGACCGATACGGTGTCCTCGTAGCCGAGGACGACGTTGCCCAGCGAGTCGCCGACGAGGATGCCGTCGATGCCCGCTTCGTCGACGAGCTTGGCGGTCGAGTAGTCGTACGCGGTCAGCATGCTGAGCTTGCGGCCTTCTTCTTTCGCGTTCTTGAAGGTGACGGCGGTTTGTTTCATGATGGTTCCTTCTTTCGGTGCGAGTGCGCGGTCGGGGTGTGCCAGCAGGGCGCGCATCGGCTCCCAATCGCGTGCGGGATGCTTGCGCGCGGCAAGGGGAAGCAGCGTGTTCGACAGGGCCGCATAGGCCGCGCGGGCGTTTCCTTCGAGCGCGTCGAGGTGTCCTGCCACGGTGCGCAGGTCGTTGCGCTCCAGAGGACCCGTCAACGCGTCGGCGCATCCGTGCTCGGCAATGCCGCGCGCCGCGCCGAGCACGAGGCTTGCGACGGCGTCATGCGCCGCTTCCTCACCGAAGCCGCAGTCGCGCATGATGCCCTCGGCCGTCGCCGCCAGGGCCACGACGAGGTTGCTCGCGCAGGCGGCCGCCGCATGGTAGGCGGATTTGCGGGAGGAATCGATGCGCGCGGTGCGGTTGCCGCAGCGCGCGATCAGCGATTCGAGCGCGCCGACGGCTTCGTCGTCCCCTTCGAGGGCGAAGACGGCCTCGCGCATCGTTTCTAGGGACACGCCGTGCGGCATCGCGCACAGCGGATGGCATGAGCAGACGTGCAGGCCCTGCTCATGCGCGCCTGCGAGGATGCTCGACGGCAAGGCGCCGCTGCAGTGGCATACGATGCGCGTTCTTGCGCGCCCGCTGCGCACGGTGGCGTCCCACACGGCGGGAATCGAGGCGTCGTCGACCGTGATCGCGACGATGTCGCAAGCTGCGAGCACGTCTTCGATCGCGGCATGCGCCGTGGAATTCGTGGCCGCGGCGGCGTCGAGCGCGTGGTCGAACGTGCGGGAGGCGTATCCTCCCAAAGGCAGGCCGCACGCCGCGAAATAACGGCCGAGCGCCGTGCCTGCTTTGCCCGCGCCGATAAAGCCGACGGTAGGCGGATGCGTTGATGTCATGGGATCTTCTTCGGTCGGGGAAACGCGCATGCCTTCTGGATGCGCGGCCATTATGGCATCCCGCGCGCGTCCGTCGTTGCGGAACCCCGCGTTTCCCCGCATAACTCATGGGTTCGCGGCGTCCAGTGTGCTTTTTCGCGTTGAATTTCAGACGTTGCGCGATGCGCGCCGCGCCCGGCGCGCGTAGACGTATGCCGTCGCGCATCCGATGAGGGCGACGACGGCGCCGATTCCCATCGCGGCCGCGAAACCGGCCGCGCTCGCGCAGGCGTCGGCCGCGCCCGCGTTTTCCGCAGCGTTTTGGATGCCGGCCATGACGCCTATATAAAGAGAGGGTCCGATGCAGGCGGCCACTTGGACGCAGGTGGACGACAGCGCCACGCCGTGCGGGTGCTCTTCGGATGAAAGGCTGCCGAGCCCCGCGGTTTGAGACGGGGAGAAGACCATGCCGATGCCTGCGAAGGCGACGATCGCCGCGGCGAGCATCGTTGGAAGCGACAGGTGCGAAGCGGCGAGGGCGGCGAAGGCGTATCCGAGCGCGGTCAGTGCGAAGCCGGCGGGCAGAAGCGGCCATGCGCCGTGCTTGTCCATGATGCGTCCTGCCGCCATCGTGACGGCGACGTTGGTCAAGACGGGCGCGAGCATCGCGACGCCTGCCGCTTGCGCCGTGATGCCGAGCGCCTCTTCGCAATACAGGGGAAGCAGGACGCTCAAGGAGAACATCGACATCATGGCCACGGTGACGAGCAGCAAGGTGGGGCGAAAGCGCGGGTTGCGCGCGGGCGAAAGGTCAATCAGTGGATGGGCGCAGCGCAGCTGGCGGACGATGAACGCCGCCGCGCTCGCCGCGGCGATGCCGAGCGAGAGGACGGCCGCGCACGGCCGCGTGCCGAATTCCGCCAGTCCGAACGACAGGCAGAACAGCGCCGCGCAGGCGAGGGCTGTCGAGGGAAGATCGATCTCGGCGGTGCTCGCGCGATGTCCGCGCACGAAGGCCAGGCCTGCTGCGGCGATGACACCCATGGCTGCGGCGGAGGGCAAGAAGACGAAGCGCCATCCGAAGGTAGTCACGAGGCTTCCGCAGATCACGGGTGCGAAGGCGGGGCCGAACGTGATCACGCCGCTGCCGATCGCCAGATAAGTCCCCAGTCTGCGCGCGGGCGCGACGGCGAGCACCGTGTTCATCATCAGGGGGATGAAGACGCCCGTGCCGAGGGCCTGCACCAGGCGCGCGGCGAGCAGCCATGCGAAATCGGGGGCGCACAGCCCCATGATCGCGCCTGCGAGGCTTGCCGTCGAGGCGCCGAAGAACAGGGCGCGCAAGCTGAACCTGCGGTAGAGAAACGCCATGCAGGCCACGACGACGGTGGCGACGATCATATATCCCGTGACGAGCCACTGCGCCGTGACGGAAGATATGCCGAATTCCGCCATGACGGATGCCAGGGCCATATTGACCAGGTTTTCATTGAAGCCGGCGAGAAACGCGGCGCCGTAGAGCACGCAGAGCAGCGCCTGCGGCGAAGAAGTGCGCATGGATCCGGTCCTTTCGTTCGAAGCGGATGCAGGCCCGCGGGCGCGCGAGCGCCGATCGCGGGGGCGCTTCGAGCCGTGTGCAAGAACCGCGTCTGCCATCCCATTGTAGGGATGCGCGTCCGCGCCCGCGTGCGCGTTTCATGAAAGCTTCACAGGAGGAAACGCGCCCGGCCGCATGCGTCGCCGGCGCGCGAAGGCGCCGGTTGCGCCCGCGCGCGACATGCTCAGGGGCGCTTCATGCGTCGTGCCGCGCTCGAGCGGATGCGCGCTGCGCATGGAGAAGATGGAATCGAGAAGGAGGGACGAAGCACGGAGCAGGGGGTGGGGCTCCGTGCTCGCCAGCGGAAAAGCGAGATGTGGCATGCGAAGCATCGTCGGGTGTGTCCAAGGTGATCCGACGGCGCGCGGTTCCTTCGCGCCGCTTCAATGTTAGCCACAGGAAACTTTATAGCGGCGGCGTCGCGCGCCGTCAAGAAGTTTTTTCTCGGATCGGCGATTTTTTTCGCGCGATGGCACAGGCCCGGCCTTTTCGATAAATGTTACAAAAATAGTTGCAATTAGCGTGCGAGACGCTAGAATGGGAAACGTCCCAAGCGGCGGGGCGCAAGAACCCGCCACCATTTCAATAAGGAGCTATCCCATGTCTTTGATCAATAAAGAGATTTCCGATTTCAGCGTCGAAGCTTTCCACAACAACGATTTCAAGACCGTCACCAAGGCCGACGTCTTGGGCGCGTGGAGCGTGTTCTTCTTCTACCCGGCGGACTTCACCTTCGTCTGCCCGACCGAGCTCGAGGATCTGGCCGACAAGTACGAGGAGTTCAAGAAGATCGGCTGCGAGATCTACTCCGTGTCCACCGACACCCACTTCGTGCACAAGGCCTGGCATGACGGATCCGAGCGCATCCAGAAGATCCAGTACCCCATGCTTGCCGACCCCACCCATGCCCTCGCGAAGGATTTCAAGGTCCTCATCAAGGAAAACGGCCTGGCGGAGCGCGGCACCTTCATCGTCGATCCCCAGGGCCGCATCCAGTCTTACCAGGTCAACGCGGGCGGCGTCGGCCGTAATGCCGACGAGCTTCTGCGCCTTGTGCAGGCGTGCCAGTTCGTCGCCGAGCATGGCGACGAGGTCTGCCCCGCCAAGTGGCAGCCCGGTGCCGACACGCTCAAGCCGAGCCTCGATCTGGTGGGCCAGCTCTAAGATGCTCGGGCGCCGTTGCCGTATTCCCATTACGCATCGGTCCTGCTGGTTTATGTGAAAAGCGAAGAAAGGGGCCGTTTAGCGCGGCCCCTTTCTTGTATGACGAAAAGAGTGCAATGATGAATGAACATACGGTATACGATGCCGTCATCGTCGGCGCGGGCCCTGCGGGCCTGACGGCCGCTTTGTACCTGGCGCGCGCCCGCATGCGCGTTCTGGTGGTGGAAAAAGACCGTATCGGCGGCCAGATCGCCATCACGTCCGAAGTGGTGAACTATCCGGGCGTCGCGCTGGCGAGCGGCGCCGAGCTTACGCAGACCATGCGCGAGCAGGCGGCGGGCTTCGGCGCCGAATTCATGGCCGCCGAGGTGACGGGCCTCGATATGGAAGGCGACGTGAAAACCGTGCGTACCTCGAAGGGCGATCTGTCCGCGTTCGCCGTGCTTCTGGCCACGGGCGCGCATCCGCGTCGCGCGGGCATCGAGGGCGAAGAGCGTTTCGCGGGCCGCGGCGTGGGCTATTGCGCCACGTGCGACGGCGAGTTCTTCGAGGGCAAAGACGTGTTCGTGATCGGCGGCGGCTTCTCGGCGGCCGAAGAGGGCGTGTTTCTGACGAAATACGCGCGCCATGTCACTATCCTGGTGCGCGGCGACGACTTCACGTGCGCGCCCGATGCGGCCGCCGCGGCGTACAACCATGAGAAGATAACCGTGCTCACCCATACGCAGGCGCTGGCCGTCGAAGGCGACGCGTCGTTGCGTTCGTTGACGTATCGCAATACCGCAACCGGCGAGACGACGGTGTACCGTGCGCCCGAAGGCGATACGTTCGGCCTGTTCGTGTTCGCGGGCTATGAGCCCGCCTCCGAGCTTGCCGCAGGGCTCGTCGCGCTCGACGGGTACGGCTCGATTCCCGCCGACGAAGGCTGCCGCACGGAGTGCGCGGGCCTGTTCGCGGCGGGTGATGTGCGCGCCAAGGAGCTGCGCCAGGTGATCACCGCGACGGGCGACGGCGCTGCCGCGGCGGCGTCCATCGAGCACTATGCGGCGGAGCTGCGCCGCAAGACGGGCATCGTTCCCGTGCAGCCCGAGCGTGCGCAGGCCTCCTCGCCGGCGCCCGCGCGGCAGCAGGACGATGCACATCACGCATCGTCCGCCGCGCCCGCAACCGCCCAAACGCTGTTCGACGACGATATGCTGGCCCAGCTGAACACGGTGTTCGCACGTATGGAGCGCGCAGTGACGCTTGAGGTGCACGGCGACGGGGGCGCGGTGGGAAGCGAACTTGCCGCGTATGCCGAAGCGCTCGCGTCGTTGACCGATCGCGTGCACGTCGTACATGGGGATCCCGCACGCGACGCCTGCGCTTTCGTGCGCGTGCTGCGCGAGGATGGAACCGATAGCGGCCTGGCGTTTCACGGCGTGCCGGGCGGCCATGAATTCACGTCGTTCATGCTGGGGTTGTACAACGTGGCGGGCCCGGGCCAGCCGCTCGACGATGCGGCTCGCGTGCGCATCGCGTCGATCGAAGACCCGATCGACCTGAAGGTGCTCGTCTCGCTTTCGTGCACGATGTGCCCCGAGACCGTGCTGGCGGCCCAGCGCATCGCGGCCGAAAACGACCGCGTGCGCGCCGAGGTCTACGACATTGCGCATACGCCCGCCTTGAAAGAGCGCTACAACGTGATGAGCGTTCCGTGCGTGGTGGTCGATGACGGGCGTCAGGTCCTGTTCGGCAGGAAGAACCTCGATGCGCTGCTGGAGGCGTTGGCCTAGCAGCGTAGATCGAAGGGGTGCGGCGCATCGGCCGATGCGCCGGCGATAGCGATTCGACGGGCGTCGACCTCCCAGGTCGGCGCCCGTTTTTCGTGGTTGCTCCTTGACGCCGTCCGCGTGCGTGCCGGTACGAATGCGGCAAGAATCGTACGGCGGATGCCATCCGGATGCGCCCGGGTGCTTTTCCGGAACAATCGGCGTATATGCCGACTGTCCGGTCGGCGCATGCGGGCCGCGCGACGCGGCCGAGAGAGAGGAGAATCACTATGGCATATGTATTCGGGCCGGATGCGCGACCGCTCGGGCGCCGCATAGCGGCCGGGGCGTTTTCGACGGTCGGCGCAGGCGTGGCGCTTTCGCTGGCCCTTGCGGCGCCGAGCGCGGCGTTCGCGGCGGATGCCGAAACCGCGCCGTCTGCGCCTTCCGCCATCGAGGCGTTGCAGATGAAGTCTGCGCAGGATCTGATCGATGCGGCGTTGCGCGGCGACATGATGAGCGCGCACGACCTCGCGATGGCGAAAGACGAGGCGAAACGCCAGCTGGACGACGCCCGGGCGGCTCTCGACGATCTGAAGTCGCGCGTCGATGCGGCGGCTATGGCCCAGAACGAGGCGCAAGACGCGCTCGATGCGGCGCGCAAAGCGCAAGAAGAGCATGCCAAGGCCGCCGAGAAGGCGAAAAGCGATCTGGAGCAGGCGAAGAAGGCGTACGACCCCAAGGCGCACGAAGATGCAAGGGTCGCCCTAGCTGCAGCCGATAAGAAACTCGGCGAAATGCAGGCGAAGCAGGCCGAGGCCCAGAAGAAGTTCGACGAGGCGTACGCCAAGCAAACCAAGGCATTGGGCGATTTGGCATCGGCGAACAAAGCCTACGAAGAGGCTCAGGAGAAAGAGAAGCAGGCCCTGGCTGCGGCTGATGCCGATAAGGGAAACGAGCAAAAGAAGAAGGCATGGGAAGAGGCTCGTCAGCAAACGATCGCGGCCCATCATAAAGCGGTCGAAGCTTCCTCGAAAATCGATGAGCCCATTAAGGCGACCAAGCAGCCTGCGGACGATCTCAAGAAAGCAAAGGCTGCGACCGCAGGCGCTCAGGGCGCGCGCGATTCCGCGTTCGCTTCGTTCGACAAGCAGGAGAAGGCCAAGGCCGCTATCGGCGCTGCCGAAGAGGCGAAAAAGCAGAGCGAGGCGGCTCTCGAAGCGGATAAGCAGCGCATCCCCGAGCTGCAGAAAGCGCTCGACGACGCCAAGGCGGCCCATGAGAAGCTCGCCGCCGAGCTTCCTGCAGCCCAAGACGCGCTCGCCGCGGCCCAGAAGCAGTTCGACCGCGTCGACGCCGTCAAGCCCGCCGAAGAGCCTGGCATGCAGGGCGGCCAGACCGCAGGCGGCACGGATGTCGCAGGCGCCGCAGGCGAGCAGCCCGCATCCAAACAAGCAGGCCAGCAGGTTTCCAAGAAGGCGGCGGCCAAGCAGGCGGCGATGCCCAAGACCGCCGATGCGACGGCGGGTGTCGTCGGCGGCGTGACGGTCGCCTCGCTTCTCGCGGCGCTGACGACGGCCTTCGCCGTTCGTCGCCGCAGCGGGCAGTAGGGGTCTTGGCGATATACGTCGCGCCCCGCACGACGTGCTACACGAAAGGAGCCGCTCCCACGGGGGCGGCTCCTTTTTCGTTCTGCCTGCTTCAATCGAGAGGGAGGGGTTATTTCTCCCAGGCGGTGTAGTCGATGGCCTTGCCCTGCTTGCGGCGTTCGCGGTATTCGGACGCGGCGGTGAACAGGACGTCGGTGGAGGAGTTCAGCGCGGTTTCGCAGGAGTCCTGGATGACGCCGATGATGAAGCCGACCGCGACGACCTGCATGGCGATGTCGTTGCCGATGCCGAACAAGGAGCACGCCAGCGGAATCAGCATGAGCGAGCCGCCCGCGACGCCGGAAGCGCCGCATGCGGAGACGGCCGCGAGCACCGAGAGGATGACGGCGGTCGGCAGGTCGACCGCGATGCCCAGGGTGTGGCAGGCGGCCATGGCCATGACGGTGATGGTGACCGCCGCGCCGCCCATGTTGATGGTGGCGCCCAGCGGGATGGAGACGGAGTAGATGTCCTTATCCAGCTTGAGCTTGCGGCACAGCTCCATGTTCACGGGAATGTTGGCGGCGGAGCTGCGGGTGAAAAACGCGGTGAGGCCGGATTCCTTCAGCGTGCGCATGACCAGCGGATAGGGGTTTTTGCGCGAGCAGAGGTAGACCACGGCGGGGTTGGCGACGAAGGCGAGAAACGCCATGCAGCCCACCAGCACGAGCAGAAGCTTGCCGTATTCGGTGAAGATCTCCAAGCCGTTGGTGGAAACGGCGGTGTAGACCAGGCCGAAGATGCCGAAGGGGGCGAGGCTGATGATCCAGCGGACCAGGTGTCCCACGGCGTCGGAGATGTCGGAGAACACGTGCTTGGTGGCTTCGGAGGCGATGCGCAGCGCCACGCCCAAAAGCACGCCCCATGCGAGAATGCCCAGGTAGTTCGCGTTCACCAGGGCGTCGACGGGGTTGGCGACCACGTTCATGATAAGGGTGCTGAGCACTTCGCCCACGCCTTCGGGCGACGCCTTGTCGGCCGCTTCGAGACCGTCGAGGGTCAGCTCGATGGGGAAGAGGTAGCTTGCCAGTACGGCCACGATGGCGGCCACGAACGTGCATACCACGTACAGCAGCACGATGGTTTTCATAGAGCCTTCGGCGCGGGCATTGGCAAGAGCGGAGATGACCAGGAAGAACACCAGAATAGGCGCGACGGCTTTCAGCGCGGACACGAACAGCGTGCCGAAGATGCCGATCCATTCGAGTGTCGGGGCCACGACGCCGAGCACGGCGCCGAGGATGAGGAAAACGAGAATGCGCTTGATCAGGTTGATCTCGTTCCATTTCTGCCAGAGTTGTTTCACCACACGTCCTTTCTGTCGATGGAGCGCGGCGCGGCTGCTTCGATCCGCGTCGAGGCAGGCGCGCTGGCCACCGGAAATATGTAGGTGCCACTATAGCCTTTTTTCGCTCCATTTGGGTAGAGTGGTGCGCGAACGCGGCGGAAGGCGCTCCATGCGAGCGAACGGCGCTTCGCGCGCCGTCTATGCGGGTTTTTACGCGTTCGTGCGTTCGCTTTCGTCGTTCGCACGTTCGATCGGAAGCAGTATGAGGGCCTGAAAGCCCCGCGCTTCTCCGGAGAAGACCACGCGCCCGCCGTGTGCGGCGGCGATGCGCGCCACAAGCGAGAGGCCGAGTCCGTGCTCGTTGAATCCCACCAGGTCTTTCGGTACAAGCGTCGCCTCCTCGCCGCATGGCGCGGCGACAGGGCTTTCGGCTGCCGTTTCGCAGCAGGATCCGCCGCGTGCGCGGTTGAGCGCGGCGGCTTTTTCGGGGCACCAGGCGGCCCAATCGGGCGGCGGCGTCGGTCCGCTCGAGGGCATTCCCCGGTCGGGAAGCGCTTCGCATGCGATGGCGTCGGCTTCTTCGTTCAGGCGCGCGACGGCTTCGGCGCTCATGCCCGCGCCGTCGTCCGCCACGCCGAGGGCCACGTCGGCGCCTGCCATATGCGCCGATAAGACGATCGCGCAGCCGGCGTCGTTGTGGCGGATGGCGTTGTTCGCCAGATTGCGCAGCGACCGTTCGATCAGGCGCTCGTCGAGCTCGATCGCAAGCGGCTCGCAGGCGGGATCGACATCTGCCTCGATAGTGAAGCGTCCGTCGTCGTACACGTTGGCGTAATCGGCGGCGATGGCGCGTACGAGCTTGGCCGGCCGGACGGGTCCGCGATCGACAGGCTGCATGTCGTATTCGAGCTTCGAGGCGATGTTGAGGTCGGAGACCAGGTCGCGAATGCGTTCGTTCTGCCGCACGATGATGCGGGCCTGCGCACGCAGGCTTTCGTCGAGCGCTTCGTCGTCGGCGATGCGCTCGGCATGCCCGAGCGATATCGCGAGCGGGGTGCGTATGTCATGGCTGACGCCTGTCACCCAGCGTTTGCGGGCCTGGTCTTTGCGCCGCATGATCGCGCTCGTCGCGTTGATGCTCTCGCCCACGTCGCGCAGCGACCCTTTGAGCTGCACGTGCGCGGGCTTTTCATGGGCGAGCGCGTCGAGCGCTTCGATCATGGGCGCCGTGCTCGCCATGACGCGACGCTTCGATGCCGAATAGACGAAGAACAGCACGGCGGCGTCCGTGAAGAAGACGAACAGGATGTACAGCGGCCAGTTCACCATGCTTTGCTGGGGCAGGTAGTCGATGACGTTGCGGACGTAGGATTCCTTCGGAAACCCCGTGACCAGCAGTCCGTCGTCATGGCGCCAGACGAAGCACGGGTAGTCGTCGAGGTATCCCATGCGCGAAAACACCGCCACATCGGTCATGCTGTAAGGCCGCAGCACCTTCTCGGGCGCGTCTTTGCTCCATATGGGATTGCCCGCGTCGGATAAAAGCATCGCCCAGCACTGCTCTTCTTTCATCCACGCCTTCGTGGCTTCGGGCACGTCGTAGCCGCCGTTTTCCTGCACGGCAAGCGTATCGGCGATTTCGCGCGTGATGCTTTTGGGCGATCCGTTGCCGAAGCTCAATTCGTTGTCGTAGATGGTGATTCCCATGCAAAGGCACAGGTCGAGCACGATGATGCCGATACATGCGAGCGCGAACAGCGCCGCCTGTCTGCCGAAGAAAAACGGCGCGGAGGCTTTTTTGCGCGCACGGTCGGCGCGCTGCGTCGCCGCGCTTGCGTTGCAGCGCCTGTCGGCACGGGCCGTTTTCGCGCCCGCCTCCATTGAGGCGGCGTCGTGCGCGCGCGGCGTTTCCATGTCAGCGTCCGTCGGCGGCGACGAGCTTATAGCCGATGCCTTTCGCCGTGATAAGCGACCGGGGATGGGACGGGTCGGCCTCTATCTTTTCGCGGATGCGCCGCACATGGGTCATAAGCGATTGCCCGTAGCCGAACGAATCTCCCCAGGCCGCCTCGCGCAGCGCGTCGGCGGTCACGATGCGCCCCAGGTTGCGCGCGAGCGCCTCCAGAATGGCGCGTTCCTTCACGGTGAGCGAAAGGTGTTCTCCGGAATCGACGCGCAGCGCGTCGGCGTTGCCCAAATCGAGCACGCAGGATGCAAGCGCGATGGTCTCGGGCGCCGCCGGATAGCAGCGGCGCAGCACGGCCATGATGCGCAGCAGGAGCTCTTGGGGGCTGAACGGCTTGGTCACGTAGTCGTCGGCGCCCGAGCGCAGGCCCGCCAGGCGGTCGTCGGTCTCGTCTTTGGCGGTGAGGAATATCACGGGAAGCGGCGCGTCGGCGTCGAAGGCGCGCAGGTATTGGCACAGCGTGAATCCGTCTCCGTCGGGCAGCATCACGTCGAGCAGCGCAAGTTCCGGTTTCGTGCGGCGGAAGGCCTCGAGGGCCTCGCGCACATCGGCGGCCTGCGTGACGTGCTCGAACCCTTCGGCCGCAAGGATGGAAGCCACCATGCGCCGCAGCTCCGGCTCGTCGTCCACCAGCAGGATCCTTCGTGATTTGAGGGTCGCATCGCGCATACCGTGCTCCTTTCTCGCGGCCTTATTAAAGCACGCCGACGCGCACGATGCGACGCCGATGACTCGATGCCGGGTAAATGTCAGGTCGCGGCAAGGTTTTCGTCGGAAGCCCTGCGTATCGTGGCAAGAAGGACAGGAAAAAGCGGCCGCGCCGCGTTACGGAAGAAAGGGGCGTGCCATGACCGAGCACGTGCTTGAAGTGCAGGACGTGACGAAGCGTTACGGAGGGCGCAACGACGACGCTTCGGCGACGATGGCGCTTGCCGGCGTGAGTCTTTGCGTCGACGCGGGGGAGTTCGTCGGCATCATGGGGCCGTCGGGGTCGGGTAAATCCACCCTGCTGAACTGCATCTCGACGATCGATGCTCCCACGAGCGGGTCGATCCGCATCGCGGGGCGCGACATCACGAAGCTCTCCTCGAAGGAGCTGGCGCGTTTTCGCCGCGATGAACTGGGGTTCGTGTTTCAGGATTCCAATCTGCTCGATACGCTCACGGTGCGGGAGAACATCGCGCTCGCGCTGACGATCCAGCGCGCTTGCGCACGCGAGATTCCCGAGCGCGTGCACGATGCGGCCGCGCGCCTCGGCATCGCCGACATCCTGGATAAATATCCCTATCAGATATCGGGCGGCCAAAAGCAGCGCGCCGCCGCGGCCCGCGCCGTGATCACGCATCCGAGCCTGGTGGTGGCCGATGAGCCGACAGGCGCGCTCGATTCGAAGTCGTCGGCGCAGCTGCTCGAAACCTTCGAGACGCTCAACGCGTCGGGCTCGACCATCGTCATGGTGACCCACGATGCGTTTACGGCCAGCTGGTGCCATCGGATCGTGTTCATCAAAGACGGGCGTTTGTGGGGCCAGCTGCATCGCGGCGACGACGCGCGCGACGCGTTCTTCTCGAAAATCGTGGCGGCCACCACGCGTCTGGGGGACGGGGTGCGCGATGCTCGTTAAACTCGCATTCGCCAACGTGCGCAAATCGGCGCGCGATTTCTCCGTGTATTTCTTCACGCTCGTGCTCGGCATCGCCGTCTTTTACGCGTTCAACTCCATCGCGGGCTCCGAAGCGGTGGCGCGCATATCGGAAGACTCGCGCTCGATGGTCGAGCTTTTGAGCATGGTGATATCGAGCGTGTCGGTGTTCATCGCCGTCATCCTGGCGTTTCTCGCGGTATACGCCAACCGCTTCCTCGTGCGGCGGCGCAACAAGGAGTTCGCGCTGTATCTGACGCTCGGCATGCGCAAGGCCGATCTGCTCAAGGTGTCGTTGTACGAGACGTGCATCGTGGGCGCGGCTTCGCTGGTCGCGGGCTTGCTCCTCGGCATTCTGGTGTCGCAGGCGCTGTCGAACTTCGCGGCGTCGATGTTCGATTCGACGGTCGAAGGCGTGGCGTTTTCCGTATCGGGCGGGGCCGTGGCGCAGACCGTGCTGGCATTCGCGGCCATCTTCGCCGTGACCGCGCTGCTCAACGCGGGCCGTCTGTCGCGCTCGAAGTTGATCGACCTGCTGCAATCGGGGCGTCGAAACGAGCGGATGGCGCTGCGCAGCCTGCCGCTTTCCCTCGTGCTGTTTGCGGCGGCGTGCGTCATGATAGGCGTTTCGTACAAGCTGCTGATCGATAACGGCCTGCTGAACATGAACGCCCAGTTCGTGGCAGCGACGGTGCTCGTGTGTGCGGGAACCGTGCTCTTCTTCTACGCGCTGGCGGGATTCTTGCTGCGCGTGGCCCAGATGGTCCGCCCGGTGTATCTGCGCGGATTGAACATGTTCTTCCTGCGCCAGCTTTCCGCACGCGTGAATTCGGCGTTTTTCAGCGTCAGCGTGATCGCCATGACGCTGTTTTTGGCCATGACCAGCGTGTGCGGCGGCATCGGCATCTGCAATGCCATGAGTTCGGGAGTCGATGCCGGCACGCGTTACGACGCCAGCGTTTCGACGACGCATCGCGCGTACGATTTCGAGAAAGACGACGGAAGCCTCGTGCCTGCGTATCCCGAGCCGTTCGCTGAGTTCGTGCGCGCGCACGATTACGACATGGCGCGCGGTCTGGCCGATAGCGCCGCGGCGGTCGGGGCGCCCGCATGGGATGACCTCGTGGAGCGAAGCGCGCAGATCGATTTCTACGTATCGGATGTCACGTATGACGATGTGAGGGCCGCTTCGGGCGTATCCCTGCTCGATCACGTGGGATCGGGGCTTTTCGATGCCGACAGCATCGCTTCGACGCGGTTCGACGTCGTGCGGCTTTCCGATTTCAACGCGGCGCGCGAGCTTGCGGGCCTCGATCCGGTGTCGCTTGACGAAGGCGCGTGCATGCTGTGGGGCGATTTCGCCACGACGGCGCCGTATCTGCGCGCTGTGGCGCAAGCGCAGCCGACCCTTTCGGTCTTCGGGCGCGATATGCGGGTGCAGCGCGAGGTGTGCGGCGAGACGCTCGAGGTGACGGGCGTTGCGATGCGCGCCGGCGCGCTCGTGGTCGACGATGCGGCGGTGCCGGCCGACGAGGAGCCGTACCAATCCGTTCTCGATGTGCGCTGCAAGCCGGGGCAGCAGGCGGCGTTCGGATCGTTCGCGCAGGCCGTCGCTTCGACGCTCGATGCGAATACGCAGCCGGTGACCATGGAGCAGACCGCCTCCGAGGTGCGCTCCCAAAGCCAGGGGCTTACGGCAGTGGTGAGCTATCTGGCCATTTATATCGGCTTCGTGCTGGTGATAGCGTGCGCGGCCATCCTCGCCATCCAGCAGCTGACCGATGCGGCCGATTCCGCTCGCCGCTATGATCTTTTGGCCAAGCTCGGCGCGCCGCGGCGCATGATCGACGGCGCGTTGTTCAAACAGGTGCTGGTGTATTTCACGTTCCCGCTTGTATTGGGCATCGCCCATACGATATGCGCCATGCAGGTGGTCACGGACGTGGTACGCGTGTTCGGCAATTTCGATATCGGCATGACCAGCGCGGTGGCGGTCGCGGCGTTCCTCGCCGTGTACGGAGCGTATTTCGTCGTGACGTATTGCACGGCATGCGCCATCGTCCGTCGTTCGTGAGGCGCCGCGCCGCGCGCACACGCGATAACGGGGCGGGGTTGCGCGGGCGTCGGATTTTCGCCTCACGCGCGCCCCGCAAGGGCTCGGTCGTGGATAAACGGGGATGCAGATGTGCCCTCAGCGCGTCGAAACGTGCCCTTTTTCATGAATCACTAGAAATTGAGTATCCCGTTTTTCCTGGGGAAATACCGCTCTTCACGTGATTTGCCGTTGAGGAAAAGCCCGTAAGATGCAAATCGTTCCGAATGACACCCATCGGACATGCCCCAAATGCCGGGCGCATCCATCTTCCCCTCGTGATGCGTCCGGCCCTCCTTCTAACGGCCTCTTACCAAGGCCGAATCAAAAGGCATACCTCTCTCATGCCTTTCTCTTCCCCAAAAAGCCGGCACACCTTGGAAGGTGTTTCGGCTTTTTCTTTTTTCAGGCGTCCGTCTTGCTTTTCGGCGCTGCTTCCGATGCCGCGTTTTGTCGATGGCGCTTGTGTGCGCATGCGGTCAAATGTCGGTCAAAGCTCGCAACGACGACGCGGGCGACGCGCGCCGCCTTGCTACCATGCGTTCGAATAAGCCGCAAGGAAGCGAAGCGTAATGAGGAGGGGCCGTATGATCAAGCTGGTGGTGACCGATATGGACGGCACACTGCTCGATGAGAAATCGCGCATGCCCGAGGGGATATATGGCCGGATCGTGCGGCTTGCCGAGCGCGGCGTGCGTTTCTGTGCCGCATCGGGACGTCGTTTCGACACCTTGCAGGAATTGTTCGCGCCCGTGGCCGATGCGATGGACTTCGTGGCGTCCAACGGCGCGCAGGTCGTCGTCGGCGGCGTGCTGGTCGATCGCGAGGTGTTCTCGCATGCCGCATTGCGGCGTCTGCTCGACGTGGTGCGGGAGTTTCCGTGCCTGCATTTAGTCGTATTCGATCGCACGAACAGCTTTCTGCTCGACGAACGGGGGCGTTTCAAGGCGGAGTTCGACAAGGATCTGCCCAACCCCGTGTGCGTGGCCGACCTTCCGCCTGCAGGCGTTTCTATATTGAAGGCATCGGTGTATTGCGACGAAGAGCCGATGGACATGGCCTATGTGCTTTCGCGCGAGCTCGATGCCGAATTCGTATTCGCTCCTTCGGGCAATCGCTGGATAGACGTGATGCAGCGCGGCGTGAACAAAGCGACGGGCGTGCGCCAGGTCATGCGCGCCTACGGCATCGAAGCGTGCGAGGTGATGGCGTTCGGCGACGCTATGAACGATTACGAGCTCTTGCGCATGGCGGGAGAGAGCCGTGCGATGGGCAACGGGCGTTATGCCGTGCGTCAGATAGCCGAACGGGTCATAGGGACGAATGCCGAGCATGCGGTGCTGCACGAAATCGATGCGTTATTGGATGCGACAGCGGAATCGTAGCCGTTCGCTGCGGCGGTCTCGATGCCCGGGCGGGCGCGCCGAACCTCGAGACCGCCGCAGCTGCGACGCGCGGCGCTCGCCGCGCGTCTTACGCTTCGATGCGCAGGGTCGACCCTTCGCATCCGCGCTCGACGATGATCTTCGCATCGATGCTGTCTTTGAGCTCTTCGACGTGGCTGATGATTCCTATGAGTTTTCCGCCGCCGGAAAGCTCCGTGAGCGCTTTGAGCGCCAGCCTTAGCGATTCCTGATCGAGCGAACCGAAGCCTTCGTCGATGAACATCGTGTCGAGTTGGATGCCGCCCGCGTGGCTTTGAACGGTGTCGGACAATCCCAGTGCGAGCGCCAGGGCGGCTTTGAACGATTCGCCGCCCGAAAGCGATGCCGCGTCGCGCGCCTTGCCCGTGTAGTTGTCCACGACGTCGAGGTCGAGGCCGCTTTGTCCCGTCTTGGAAAGCGCGTCGCGACGCCGGGTCAGCTCGTAGCGCCCGTTCGTCATGACGCCGAGACGCCGGTTCGCCGCTTCGATCATGCGATCGAAGTACATGCTCTGTATGTAAGTTTCGAACGATATCTTGTCTTTGCCCGAAAGGCGGCCGTTCGCGGTGTCGGCCAAAGCGGCGATTTCTCCGTAACGGCGCGCATCGTCGTGCGCGCTGCGCTCGAGCATGCGCACGTCGCGCAACGTCGCGGCGTTGGAGTGGCGCCGCGCGCGCAACGCGGCCTGTTCGTCTTCGATTCTCGCGATTGCCGCATCGGCCGCGGCTTGCGTCGTCGCGACGCGGTCGGGGTCGTGGCAGGGGGCCGCATCGATCGAACGGCGGCGGGACGCTTGTTCTCCTCGGGCGCGGGCGAGCGCGTTCGCCGCCTCGTCGAGCGTGCGTTGCGCCCGTGCGGCGTCGCGGTCGAATGCGGCCGTTTCCTGCTCGGCGCGCTCGATGGCGGCGAGGGCATCGAGCTTGCTTGCGCGCGGGAGGCGTGCTTTAAGCGCGTCGATGCGCGCCGCGACGCTTGCCGCGCGCGCTTCGGCGTCCGCGTGTTTCGCCGAGGCCGAAGCCGCTCGATGTTCGGCTTCGGCTCTGTGCGCATCGGCGTTTTCGATGGATCGGCGCGCGTTTTCGAGCAGCGTGGAGTCGTCTTTGGCGGCCTGCAGCGCCGTACGCGCCCGTTCGAGGGCGCCGCGCGCGGCCTGTAGGGCCTCGTCTCGCTCCTGGTCGGTGCGGAAGGGGACCGAGCGGCGTTTTTCTTCGGCGGCGGCAGCGCATCTGCTCGCTTCGGCCGCCGCATGCGAGGCCGCCTCGGCGGCCGCGCGGGCCGCCGCTTCGGCCGCCGCTTCGGCGGGGCGCGCCGGGGGGGCGGCGGGGGGCGCCTGGCCGGTTGCAAAACACCAAAATGGGGGGCCCGGCCATCTTTGGCCAGGGCCCGCTGGGCGGGCCTACGCGGTTTTGTCTTTTTTCGGTCTTCCACGGC
>JAUNBA010000018.1:0-658 GCA_030527325.1 Slackia sp. | reverse complement strand
GGCGTCGGAGCGCGCCTGTTCGAATGCGGCGGCGTCGCGGGTTGCGGCGCGCGCCCGCTCGAGGGCTCCTTCAAGCGCGATGCGGGCTTTGCGAATCGCGCATGCACGCGCGTCGTCGTCCCCCTCTTCCTGCAGGCGGGCGGTATAGGCGTCGCGTTTTTGCTGTTCGGCTTCGTGGGCCTGCGAAGCCGCCTGCGCGGCTTTTTCGCGCGCTGCCTGCGTTGCGATCCAGGCGTTTTGCAGCGCTTCGACGTCGCTTTTCGATGGCGTGTCGCGACGCACAGGGGCCGTTTGCGGATGGTCGAGCGAGCCGCAAACGGGACAGGGAGTTCCGGGCGTGAGATCCGCCGCGAGAAGCCCTGCCTGTCCGTCGAGGTAGGATTCGTTCGCGTCCATCCATGCTCGGTGCGCATCGTCGTCGCGTTGCCGCGCCGCCTGATAGGCGGCGCGCGCTGCGTCTGCTTCTTGCTGCGCGTTTCGACATGCGCACGCGAGCGTGGCGATGGCCTGTTCGGTTTCTTCGAGGCGGGCGAGGCGCTGCGACGCGTCGCGCGCTTCGGCGCCTGCGGCTTCTGCTTGTTGCGGGGCGCTTGCGAGCGCGTCTCGTCGCGTTTCGGCTTCGTGCGTGCGCGCCGCCGCCTGCGTGCGCCGCCGCTGC
>JAUNBA010000017.1 GCA_030527325.1 Slackia sp. | reverse complement strand
ATGAGAAAGGGCTTGCGATTGAAGTTCGCGCGCATCGAGCGCGGGCTGTCTCAGAAGGAGCTCGCGAAACTCTCGGGCGTGCCGTATCGGACGCTGCAGACGTGGGAATCCGACGGTACGCACGCGGCGGCCGCCGGAAGGCTCAAGCGCGTCGCCGATGCGCTCGGGAGCTCGGTGGACGAGCTCATCGATTCAGAGGAGGAATGACATGTTGGACATCGAAGACTACGAGGAGCGCGGCTGGTTCGCCGATATGGCCGCCGCCGCCGGATTGCCGCACAAGGTGGCCTACAGCACCCACGAGGTGGCGAAGGCCACGGGCGTGAGCCATTCGGCCGTATGCCGCTGTGCGGCGATGGGGGATCTGCCCAGCTTCCTTCCGCGCGGCATGAAGCGCGGGAGGCTGATAACCCCCGCGATGGCGGACCACTGGCTGGCAGGTGAGTGACATGGGCCTGTCGACTGTTCGCCGCCCGTTCGAGGACCCGCGCGCCGAAAGTTTGGCCGCTTCGCGCGCGGACCTCGGAAAGACCTGCTCGCAGGGCGAGCAAGGCGATTGTAGCGCACGCGACGCCGCGAAAACGGCGGGGGCGGCGGTTTTGTGCGCGGCGTTGCTTTCGGGCGCGGCCCCTGCAGCCGCCTGCGCGGCGGCCTGGTGGCTTATCGACAACGCGCCCGTTGCGGCGTTCACGCTGACGGCGGCGGCGTTCCCGCTGCTGAAAAGGATGCTCGACGAGATATGGGGGTGCAATTGATGGACGCTCAGAGATTCTTCAACGTCTCCTACGATTCGCGCAACCACCCGAAGGTTCGCATGCTGCGCATGATGGGCGGCGGCATCGTGGAGTACGGGCGCTATGTGGCCCTGCTGGGCATCCTGTACGACATGGGCAACCGCGTCTACGTGGGCGACGGCTCCGACCCCTTGGGCAACGCGACGGCGGCGCTTCTGGCCGACGAGCTGGACGTCGGAACGCTCGACGAGTTGCGCGCATGGCTGGGGATGGCCGCCGAATGCGGGCTCATATCGGGCGAGGCGCTTGCCGAGCTGGGCATCGTGGCTTCGAACAGCGTGGGCGATCAGCTGGTGTACCGGGAGAAGAAGGCGGAGGCGGGCCGCACGGGCGGCAGGCCGCGCAAGAAAGCCGATTCGTGACGTGCGGAAGCGGGGTCGAAAGCAGCGTGAAAACCACTGCGAAAAGCACCTGGAAAAGCACCCCGAAAACCACCACGAAAACCACCGTGGAAAGCACGGCGGGAAGCACCCCGAAAAGCCTTTATTTATTTATTTAATTATTTAAAACGTTCTCGCAACGCATCCGGACAGGGCGCGTTGCGAGGGCTGTGACCCTCACATACCTACCGCGCCCGCGACGCGCGAAAAACGCGCCGAGCGGGACCATGCGGCAGGTTGGAAAGGAGCGATTCGGATGATCTTCGAATACCGCAACAAAATCGCCCTTCGCCGCTGCCCTCGATGCGACCGCATGCGGCCGCTCGACTGGTACGGCTTCGAGGCGAGGGAGCACGGCGCATGCTGGCTCTGCAGGCAGCGCGAGCCCCGTCCCCGCCCCGTGCGCGGCCCCGTCGTGTGCAAGCAGGGGCTGGGAAGGTACCTGTGATGCGCAGGGCAGCGGCGGCCGTCGCGCTCGCGGCCGCATTCGTCGCCTCCTTGGCGGTGGGCGCTCGCTGCGGCGCCGCCGACGGGGCGGCGTGGCTGGCGGGGTGCCTGCTGGCCGCGCTCATGTTCGCGGCGTCGTTTCCCCGGGTGCGGCCGTGAGCGGGGACCCCTTGGAGGCCGCGATGGCCGCGTGCGGCGAGAGCCTGCGCCGCGCATGGGCCGAAGCCGACGCGCCCGAAGAGCCGTCGGTGCGCTGCTGCATCTGGTTCGACGCCACGAGGGAGACGGTGGAGCGCGTGAAGCGCTACGTGGCCGACCTTCCCACGGCGAACAGGCACGCGAGGACGTACGAGCTTCCGGAGGGGCGCACGGGGGCGGGAAGGAGCATCGACCGATGAGATGCGAAGTGAAGCTGGGAAAGGACGGCGTGTGGTACGCGCGCCCCTATCTGGGGGTCGATTCGCACGGGCGGCAGATCAGGCCCCAGCGCAGCTTCCCCAAGGCGCGAACCCGCGAGGAGGCGCAGCGCATGGCCGATACGTGGGCCGACGCGCTGACGGCCGACGGGCGCGTGGCGAGCGCGCTGCTGCGGGACATGCTGGACGATTACGTGTCCATGCGCGAGGCCATGGGCGCCAGCCCGAACAGCGTGCGCACGTGGCGGATGTTCGCTTCGGAGTACGTGGGCCGCTACATGCCGCCGTCCGTCACGGCGGACGCGGTGCGCACGGTGGACGTGAACCGGCTCGAGCGCAGGCTCTCCGAGCCCAAGGACAAGGGCGGCGCGGGGCTTTCCAACGCGACCGTGCTGGGCGTGCACTACTTCCTGCGCGCGGCGTTCAACCACTTCGTGGACGCGGGCGTGTGCGACGCGAACCCCGTGGTGTCGGCGGTCAAGCCCTCGATAGGGCGCACCGACGCGGCCGTGGTGGGCGAGTGGGACTTCGCGGCGCTCGACGCGGCCCTGCGCGAGGCGATGGCGCAGGCGGCGAGCGATCCCGCTTCGCTGCGCGCCGCCGCGTGCGCCACGGCGGCGTGGCTGGCCCTGCGCACGGGGCTTCGCTGCGGCGAGATGTGCGCCCTGCGCCGCCGCGACGTGTCCCCCATGACGCTGACGCTGCGCGTGGGCGGCACGGTGGTTGAGGAGAAGGGCGTCGCGCCGTACCGCCGCCCGCGCACCAAGTCCAACCGCCCGCGCTCGGTTGCCGTCACCGAGCGTGAGATGACGGCCGTGAAGACCCTCTGCGCGGCCCAGGACGCGGTTCTAGGGCGGCTTTCGCCCGATTCGCCCGTGATTACCGATGACGGGCGTTTCATGCGGCCCTCGACGCTCTCAGGGGCTTTCACGGAGCTTCGCAAGGCGGCGGGGCTGCCGAAGGAGATCAAGTTCCACTCGCTGCGCCATACGCATGCGACGTGGTGGCTCTCATGCGGCGGCGACGTCAAATCGCTCTCCGAGCGCCTGGGGCACGCCGACGAGGCCACGACGCTTCGCTACTACGCCCACGCGATGCCGGGACGCGACAAGGCCTCTGCGGCGGTCGTGAGCGAAGCGATGGAGCGCGCCCGATGAAGGGGCGCGCGTCGGAGATGGCGACGGCCGCGCCGCGCGCCGCGTCGATTCGGAAGGGAGGTGGCCTATGAAGAGGGACGGGCTGAGCGATGCGGCCGTGTTCCTGGCATGCTTCGCCGTCGCGTTCATGGCGACGTTCGTCATGGCGACAGCGATTGCAGGAAGCTGACGAGCCGCGACGAGAAAGCGCCGATGACAAGGCCGAAGCGAGATAACGCGCCGAACGGTGTTGCGTCTGGAACCGCATCCTTGTTCGGCACGGGCCTTCTGCCTCGTATCGCACGACGTTGGCGATCCCCGCCGCTTCCGCGGCCAAGAGTTCCCGTGGGCGTCCTGTTTGCGGTCCCTGAAATCGCCTTGATCTCAGGGGTGAGACGTCCTTACGGGCCTTGCGGCCAGTCCCATTGGGCCGTGCGGCCGTTCTGGGTGCTACGGGGTCTTCGGGATTCGGCGCCGCCCGGCGTTTCCAGCCGCCGGCTTTGTCAGTCCTGCTTATGCGGAGCCACCCGCACGGCCAGGCCTATTCACGAGGGCCGTATGTTCAAAACGTTGGTCAATCCGACCACCTCCTATGTAAGCAAGGCCGTTTGAACGAAACGGCATTCTACCACGTGAACGCGTGGCAAAGCGAAAGGACGACGCATGAGATTCGAACTGGCAAGAGAGCGCAGGCGCGCGGGCTATGCGACGCAGAGGGCGTTCGCCGAGGCGTTCGGCATCAGCAGGCGCACCGTGGAGGACTGGGAGCGCGGCGCGTGCTGCCCGTCGCTGCTGACGGCGGCGAAGGTGGCCGCGTTCCTGAAGTGCTCCCTCGACGATCTGGTGAAGGAGGGGTGAAGGGCGCCTTCGGCGCAAGGCGGCTGTCGCGGGCGAAGCGACGGAGCGCGCCCGACGACGGGGCGCCCGTCGGAGATAGCGGCGGCCGCGCTGCTCGCCGCGTCGGCGTGCCCGGAAGGGCCGCGAAGCGCATCGCCGCATGTGGCAGC
Source organism: Slackia sp. (assembly GCA_030527325.1). Taxonomy (GTDB): domain Bacteria; phylum Actinomycetota; class Coriobacteriia; order Coriobacteriales; family Eggerthellaceae; genus Slackia. The sequence continues at coordinate 28,361 of JAUNBA010000017.1, read as the reverse complement.
GCACCGGCAGCGGGCCTTTTCGGCGCATGGCCCGCGCCGCATCGAAGACCCAGGCCGCGCCCCGTTTTCCGCAACGGCGGCGCGCCCTCGGGCAAATAAGAAGTAATTATCTGGAACAAACGCGATAGGAGCGTTCATGAACGAAGGAAAGACATCGGCGAAAGCGCCTGCGAAGGGCGTTTTCTCGGACGAGACGAAGGCGATCTACCTCATCGGCTGGCTCATGGGGTTCGCGCCCACGGTATGGGCCGCCTGCGCGCTGAACGGCGCCGACGGCAGGCCGCTGTTCTGCGACGAAGCCGCCGCGTCCTACGAGACCGTCTGCGGCGAGCTGCTCGAGCTCGTTACGTGCGGCGAGGGGGCCGTCCGATGACGCGGGAATGCGTGCCCGTGACGCGATGCCGCGAATGCACGCATTGCAGGGAGTTCCCCCAGGGGAGCGTGTGCACCGTGCGGGGAGCGGCGGGCTGGTTCGCCGCCGACCCCGAGGGCTACTGCTCCCTGGCCGTGCGCCGCGACGGCCCGCTCGAACCCGCGGCTTCAGGAAAGCACCGTCATGAAAGGAACGAAGATGACTAGGAACACGCTGCTCGACCTCAACAACCACCTCTTCGCGCAGCTCGAGCGCCTGGGGGACGAAGGGCTGTCGCCCGACGAGATGAAGGCCGAGATAGAGCGCGCCCGCGCCGTCACGGGAGTGGCCCAGCAGGTCATCTCCAACGCCAACGTCGTGCTGCGTACCGCCGAGTTCCGCGACGCCGCGACGGGCGACGCGCGCGTGCCCCGCATGCTCGGGGGCGTGGAATGAGGATGAAGTGGACCGAGGAGATGGCCGCCTTCCTCGTGGACAACGCGCCAGGCCGCACGTCCGAGGAGCTGACGGATCTCTTCGAGGGGCGGTTCGGCGCGCGTCTCACCGCTTCGCAGCTCGCCAACGCGTGCTTCCGCTTCGGCGCGAAGGGGCGCGTAAACACGGGCGACTTCGAGACGGGGAGCGTCCCGTGGAACAAGGGGCTTCCGCAGGACGAATGGGGCATGGACGAAGCGGCGTACGCGCGCGCGAGGTCGCACAGGTTCGAAGCGGGCCACGTCCCGCACAACCGCCGCCCGCTCGGGCACGAACGCGTCGACAAGGACGGGTTCGTCGAGGTCAAGGTTTCCGACGGCCGCGGCCGCGCTTCGAAGCGCAACTACCGTGCGAAGCACCGTGTCGAATACGAGAGGGCGCACGGCCCCGTGCCCGACGGGTGCGCCGTGGCGTTCGCGGACGGCGACAGGCGCAACTTCGACCCGGAGAACCTCGTGGCCGTTCCCAAAGGCCTGCTGTTCGCCGTGAACCACATGGGCATCCCGTATTCGGACCGCGCGACGCTGGAAACGGCCGTCGCCATCGCCAGGGTCCGCAGCGCCGCCCGCGCCGCCGCGCTGCGACACCCCAGGACGTGCGGGGAGTGCGGCGGGGAGTTCCTCGCCGACCACGAGAGCCAGATGCGATGCAGGTCGTGCATCGAGAGGGGGAAGCGCAATGCCCGTTCTTAGGCCGATACCGTCCACGGGCGGGCGCTATCTCGCAGGGGACGACGGGCGCATCTACTCGAAGGCGCGCGGCATCGCGCTGAGCGAGTTCCTCACCGAGGGGTACCCGGTGGTGTGCCTGTACGCCATGGGCCGCAAGGTGGACAGGCGCGTGCCCCGTCTCGTGGCCGAGGCGTGGTGCGAAGGGTTCAACTCGATGACCGAGGTGCACCACGTCGACCGCGACCGCACCAACAACAGGCCGTGCAACCTCGTCGCGCTCTCTCCCGCCGCCCACCTGCGCGAGCACGGGCGGACGGTCGGCGACGTGGAGTTCGCCGACTGCGAGGCCATGTGCGCGGCCGCCCCGCCGCCCGCGGCGATATTCGACAACGGCGGCGCGATCCGAGACCTGGCCGCGCGGGCCGAGAGCCTCCACGCCAGGCTCGCCGCGAAGGGGGTGCGGCTGTGAGCATCCTCGAGAAGATAGACATGTTCAGCTCCTCGATGCCGCGCATGTGCCTGTACTGCGCCTACGGCTATCCAGTTGTGTTCGGGAGGGCTAACTGGCTCGACGTGCTCGCGTGCGGCGCGCACCTGGTCATGGGCCTGCGCTCGAAGAAGGAGACGCTGACGAAATCGGGATACGTCCCGGAAGGCGCGAACGCGTCGCTGCGCGAGACGCCGCCGTACATGCCGATGGTCGGACCGCGCGACCGCTGCGACCTGTTCGAGCCCATCCGCCTGGACGGGCGCGGCCACGGGTTCGTGAACGCGCGCAAGTTCGCGCTGCTCGACGGGTCGGGCATGTTCGACGATCTTGAATGGAAGAAGAACGAGAAGGAGGAACGATGAGCGAGGAAATCGAAGCGGGAGCGCTTCCCGAGTCTCTTCCGTGCCCGAAGTGCGGCGGGAAGGGGCGCGTGTGGCTGCATACGACGCTTTGGACGGCCCGCGCGGTTGTCCGCTGCGACAAGTGCCGCCACGAGGTTAAATCGCCGCTCTGGGCGCACGACACGCGCTCAGAAGCCGAAGACGCGCGCTGGCGCGAGTTCGTGAACCGCGCGGTCGAGCGTCGCGCGGTGGATATGTGGAATGAGGAGGGAAGCAAATGAGCGAGGAATTGAAGCCGTGTCCGTTCTGCGGCGGAGAGCGGCAGACGCTATGCGCCATCGACGGAACGTCGATGCTCCGGTGCTGTAACTGCGGCGCGATGGTTCACGTTGCCGGCGGCACTCTGGCCGAAGCGGCAACGAAATGGAACAGGATGGCCGGCGTGAACGACAGCGAAGAGCGCATCGAAACCGACGGGCGCGCGCCCGTGAAAACGTGCCGGCTCGAAAAGCTCGCAGGCGATTACGACCGCGCCGCCGTGTCCGATTCGGGCCATTCGGTCATCTTCGCCCGATTCCGCTGCTCAGAATGCGGACGCGTGTTCTGGTTCGATAAACACGGAGAAATCGCGTATTGCCCGAAATGCGGAGCTAAGGATGTGTGGCGATGAGCGAGGAACTGAAGCCGTGTCCGTTCTGCGGCGGGAAAGCGGACCTGTCCACCCATACGACGGCGTCGGCGTGCCGAGGCGTGGTTCATTGCCAGGAGTGCGGCAGCCAGGCGGTCTCTTCGTTCCGCCGCTACGAGCGCGCGGCCATGCGCAACAAGTCGGAGCGCTGGGCCGTGAGTTCCGGGGCGCGCGAAGAGGCGGCCGCGAAATGGAACAGGAGGGTTTAACGATGGCCTATGCTACCGCCGAGGATCTGTTCGAAGCCGCGCGCAACGCCGCCGAAGAGCGCATGAGGGCTTATCGCCAGATAGAAGCCATGGACGCCGCGCGCGGCCTGCATGGCGTGGGGATGGGCATCTACGGCGCATCGCCTGACACCAACAGGACGCGGGGCACCATCGACCTGCTCGATTACGAATCGAGCGTTCGTTCCCGCATCGAATCGGACGAACGGCTTATCGAGTACGCATCGCGCGTGCTGCGTGGCGATGATGGCAAGGGCGGAGTCGAATCGCTCTTGTCGTCGCGACACGCCGACGCTGTGACGTGGCGTTATCTGCTTGCCAAGTCGTGGAAGGTGTGCGAGCACGCGCTGGGCGAAAGCGACAGGACCCTTCAACGGCTGTGCTTCGAGACCTTCGACATGATAGACGCGGTCGGCTTCGACGACGCTATCGCCGGCGCGGGGCTGGCCGAAGGGTAGCGTGGTCGGTAAAGGCGGGCATATTGCCCGCCTTTTTTCTTGCTTGTCAGGCTTATTTTTTAAAATTCCCCTTGATTATATAGTACTAGTACTATATAATAAGAGGTGCAAGGCAGGCGATAGGAACAAGGAGGCGAAATGAAAAGATGGAAGAGAAAATCTGGGACGTGCTTTTGGTCCTGTTCGGAACTGCCGTCGGCGAAATCGTCGCCGCCGTAAAGGAAGCAGTGAAGAAGAGGAACGAAAAAAATGAGACCCCCGAAGATTAACAGCCAAGGAGGTCTCAAGAGCAAGGTGCCGGCTTCGGCCGGCGCCTTCCCCAGATTACCACAGAAAGGTGCAACCGTGGAACTGTTCATCGTCTCGCTTATGATCACGCTAATTCTTGAGGAATTGCGCCATATGAATTAAAGGAGGAAGAAGCATGGAAACAGAGGCTCAGAAAAACGCCACCAAGAAATACCGCCGCGAAAAGATGAAAGGGCTCTCCATACGCTTTTCGGAGCGAGAGTCTGATCTGTTGGAGTTCGTCAAGGCGAAGCCCAACACGGCTGGCTACGTGAAGGACCTGATACGCCAGGCCATGGAGCGCGAGCGCGACGCCGAAGAAGGGTAGCCCTCTTCGACGCTCCTCGACCTGTAACGCGCATCTTGTCGCATGTTGCGAACATTTTCGTGCTCTGTCGTACTCTGTCGCATGTTGCGCATGTTGTCGTGCTCTGTCGTGTCCTGTCGCATCTTGCGGCCGAAATCGTGGTGTATAACTATCGTCGTGCTTTAGCGGGCATGCATGGATAGGGAAGCCGGCCTTCGGGTCGGCTTTCCGCTTTTTCGGAGCAGATAGGGGGCGCGATGAGTAAGGAAGATATGGCGCGCATCGCGTCACGCTATGACACGGCGATGAGCAGGGCGATGCTTGCGGCGTGCGGCGCGTGTGCTTCGACGGTGCGCCGCACGCCCGCTCGACGCGCCAGGCGTCGCGGTCCCAGGCGTGGGGAAATCGCGTATTGCATGCGCAATGCGGATAGCATCATGGATTGCTGGCATGGCTAAGCGGTTCGCGCGGGCCTTCCCGACGATACAGGGGGGCGGTGAAGCGTCCAGTATCGGGCGCTTTACCCCAGGGGTGGCAGTTGCTCTTTGCGACGGCATGTTGTGGCGGGTGGCGACGTCATGAACAAGCGTTCCAACCCGCGCCGCCGCAATGGATCGCGGCGCAGCGCGCTGCGCTCTAGGGTTGCGGCCATGGCTCTTCCATGCCACATATGCCATCTGCCTATCGACTACTCGCTTTCCCCAGGGGCGACGGAAGCGTACGAGCTGGACGAAGTCGACCCCGTCGCTCTTGGCGGCTCGCCGTTCGCGCGTGACAACGTCGCGCCCGCGCATCGTTGTTGCAACGCCTGGAAGGCCGCCCGCACCATGGGTTGGGTCTGCGCCGTGCGCGATGAGATGGGCGCGCGCGGCCTGTCCTATTCGACGCCGCTCGGCTTCGTCGAAGCGGCCAAGAGAGCCGAGGCGTCCTTGAGGTCCCATCGCATTGAACTGCCTAGAACATCGACCGAATGGTAGCGGTTTTTTGCCGCCACCCAGGGGGGTCTTTTTATGGCCCTGGAAGGCCACCCTGACGGCACCAGGGCCCAAATCTCCCCGAGGTGAGTTTTTTTCCAGGAGGTGTCTAACCCATGCTTATATCGCGCATGGTGGCGTATGAGAGGAACGCGCGGAACAACGCCGCCGCTATCCCCGCCGTAGCGGCTTCCATCAGGGAATTCGGGCTTCGCGGCACGATCGGTCTCGAGTCTCCCGAGAACCCCGTGATCGTGTTCGGGCACACGCGCGTGGAAGCATGCAAGTCGTTGGGATGGACGGAGATACCCGATTCGAAAATCGAGTATTGCGACGACCTCACGCCCGAGCAGATCAAGGCGTTTCGAATCGCCGATAACAAGACGGGCGATATAGCCACGTACAACAAGTCAATGCTGCGCGAAGAGGTGCGCAGCCTCAAGGATTTCGATATGGAGAGGTTCGGCCTTGATTTCAAGTCGAAGCGCCTTCCGACGGGCGCCGAGCGCTTGCGTACGGACAGGGCGTACAACCTCGATATCGCGAACCGCTTCGACTGCGGCGAGTCGGGGTTTCCCGACCTCGAGCCGTGCGACGCGGTTCCCGACGGCGCTGTTCCGTTCAACTACGCGAAAACGACGCCTGAGAATCGCAGGTCGGGCAAGATGCTGCACTTCTTCAAGGACGATTACCAGTTCGAGCGGGTCTGGAACAACACCGACAGATACCTGGAGTACCTCCGGGGATACGAATGCGTCCTCACGCCCGATTTCAGCCTGTACATGGACATGCCCGCGCCGATGCAGGCGTGGAACAGGTATCGCAGCCAGGCGCTCGGCATGTACTGGCAGCGCAACGGGATACGGGTCGTTCCGACGCTTTCGTGGGCGCAGCCCGAGAGCTACTCGTTCTGCTTCGAGGGCATTCCCAGGCACGCGACGGTGGCTACGTCGACGGTCGGGGAATAGCGGCGGACGAAGAAGCGAAGGCCGTTTTCTTCGACGGCATGGCGGAGGCCATGCGCAGGCTGGAGCCGCGCCGCGTGCTCGTGTACGGAGCTGACGTCGGGTTCGATTTCGGCGACTGCGAGGCGCTCTATTTCAAGGCCAGCGTGAAAGGGGATTAGATGGGAGGAAGAGGGGCGAGCAGCGCGACGGCTTCACGTGGAAAAGCCGGCGCAAAGCCCATGACGGAGCAGGAATACCTCGGTAAAAAAGGTGTCGGGTTCGCGATGAGCGGCTATGTCATCGACAAGATGAAACAGCCGAACGGCATGACGCAGCGCCAGCGCGAGCGATTCGAGAAGGAAGCGGACGCGGCATCGAAGGAGTACCAGGCGAAACGCGACGCCGCCAGAGCCGAGTACGCTCGCAAGGTCGCGAGCGGCGAGCTGAGGCAGCCCACCGCCGTGGAGCAGATGATGAAGGCCGCGAAGGGACACGAAGACAATGCGGCAACCCAGGCGGCGCGCCGCGCCCTCGAAAAGCGCGGATACGACTGGAGAACCGGGAAGAAGATGTAAATGGGCGGTCGCGGAGCGTCGAGCGGAATGAGTAAGGCGGGAAACAGATACGGAAGCCAATACCATTCGCTTCTAACGGTTGGAAACGTCAAATACGTAGCCAAGAACAGCAAGAGCTCGGAAACTCTCATGGAGACGATGACGAGCGGGCGGGTGTACGTTGTCGTCGATAGAAACGAGCCTAGATCGATCGTGTATTTCGATGAGGGAAATAGAAGAAAGAAACAGATAGACCTCAATGACCATTGGGGTCTATCGCCGCACACGCATCACGGGTACCTGCATAACGAGAATTCCCCGAATGGCAAGCCTATCAGGCTTACGGCACAGGAAAAGAGGATGGTTGACAAGATCCTTGCCGATTGGAGAAAATACAAAAGCGGACAGTAGCACAGAGTGGAGTGCCCTTGATTGAGGAGACCCCGGTTCAAATCCGGGCGTCCGCCGAAGCCGTCCTACCTTAGGGCGGCTTTTCGTTTGAAAAGGGGAGGAATGGCAGCCGACGATTTCGACGTGATCTGCTACAAGGTTCTCGCGTACCTCTACCGGTGCATAAAGGAGGGCGTCAGGCCGTCCGAAGCGGGGGCGCAGGAGATAGCGGGGGTCAATCCCGTGTACTGGGAGGCGGTCATGGGCGATTTGGTCGACCATGGGTTCGTGAGCGCCGCGGTCGTGCGGACGATGGGCGGGACCGAGTACGGAGCCGTGCGCATCACCTCGGAGGGCGTCGCCCATCTCGAGGAGAGCCGCCCTATGGCGCGTGCGCGCGCATTTCTCGGCGGGGCGTTCGAGGCGGCTCTCAAGGTCGCTGTGGAAGCGAGCCGCGCGCTTTAGAGCCCATCGGCGAGAAAATTCGGCCTAACGTATTGCGAGCCGTCCTGCGGGGCGGCTTTTTCATGCCCGAAAGGAGGGTTCGATGCTCGAAAAGCCCGCATCGGTCGCGGCCGATGCGTTCAAGTCGGCGAAGTGGGACGAGATCGCGCGCGAAGGCGCGTTCGGCCCGTCGGACGCGCCCGCGCTCGCCCTCCTCTGCCAGTGGCACAAGGTGGCCCAGCAGGCGATGGACGAGCTCGATTCCCTCGGCGGCAATACCGCGTATACCAGCGAAATGGGGGATTTGAAAGCGTTCCCCCAAATCGGGACCCTCAAGGTGGCGAGCGGCGAAATACGGCAACTCAATAAGCAGCTCGGCATATCGGAACGGCGCGAAGAGCCGAAAAAGAAGCCGAGCGACAAGGCGAATCTGCTGAAAATCGCTTTCGAGAACAGGAGCAGGAAGGCGTCGTCCGCCTCCTAGAAAGAGGTGGTGACGGATGGAGCCGCGGCAGACCCCCACGTTTTCCGCCAATCTTCCGAGCTTGGCGAACACGGACGGACCCGATGCCGCCGATATCGCGGGCGCATTCTTCGGCAAGCCGATGGAATGGCAGCGGTTCGTGCTGAACGGGCTTTTGGCCCGCGGGAAGCGCGACAAGTACGCGGCGCGGGCCTACGCCCTATCCGTCCCTAGGCAGAACGGCAAGTCGTGGATCGTGCGCGCACGGTGCTTCTACGGAATGGTGTTCTGCGGCGAGAAGATTCTGTACACATGCCAACACGGCGATACGGCCGACGAGATGTTCAAGGCGCTTTCCGAAGTCTTCGAGGACGAGGAGAACGACGAGCTGGCCGACCTCCTCAGGGCCGTTCGCAAGACGAACGGACAGCAGGCCATATATCTCCAGAACGGCGGATGCGTCCGCTTCACGACGCGCACGAACAGCTTGGCGCGCGGCAAGACGTTCGACGTTCTGGTGTACGACGAGGCACAGGAGCTGACGGTCGGCCAGCAGGCCGCGTCGCTGCCGACCATATCGGCGGGCGCGCTCAAAAACCCGCAGACGATCTACCTCGGAACGCCGCCCGACCCCGAAAGCGTCGGGACCGTGTTCACCTCGATGCGCCAGCAGGTTCTCTCGGGGGAGTCGACGGCGGCGTGGGTCGAATGGTCCGCCGACGAGATAGGCGATACCACGGATCCGGCCCGCTGGTACGAATCCAACCCGTCGCTCGGGTACCGCATAAGCGTCGAAGCGGTCGAGGCCGAAGCATCGTCGATGCCGCCCGACAGCTTCGCGCGCGAGCGCCTGGGCTGGTGGTCGCCGACGGCGCGCGTGACGCGCGCGATTCCGAAGAAGCTCTGGGAGGAATCGGCCATCGACGGCATCGACGGCAGGCGCTACAGGCTCGCGATGGCGTTCGGCGTCAAGTTCTCGATAGACGGGTCCGTATACGTCCTTGCCGGATGCAAGATAGCCAAAAGCGGGGAAGCCGCCGTCGAGGTTATCGAAGTGGGTTCGACCGCAGGCGGAACCGCATCGCTGGCCGCAGCCTTGGCGGAAAAGGCGGGCAAGGCGTCCTGCGTCCTGGTGGACGGCCAAGCGGGCGCGCCCGCGCTTCTCGAAAATATGAGGCGGAGCCGTCCGCCCAAGGGCTATGCGGTGTCGGCGACGGCGGCGATCGTGGCGGACGCGGCGGGGATGTTTCTCGACGCGCTGCGAGAGGGGACGCTGAAGCACACGTCCGTGGGGCAGAAGATGCTCGACGATTCGGCTGTCTATTCGGTCAGGCGAAGCATAGGAACGAGCGGCAAGTGGGGGTTCGGCTCGAGCGACGAAGCCGAATCGACGGCCGTCGAAGCCGCGTCGCTCGCGTTCTACGCAGCACGCACGTCGAAGAGGAAGCCAGGAAGGAGACAGAGGAAGCTATGACGGCGAAGCGCTTTTCTGCCATAGAGATGCCCGACGAAGATGTCATCCCGTCCCATCACCTCGACAGGATGCGGCGGCTTTTCGATACGTGGTCGACGGTCGCGGCAAGGAACAGGGTGCTCACGGGCTACTTCGAGATGAAGAACCCGCTCAAAGACCTCGGCGTTTCGATTCCGCAGAACTTCTCCAACGTCAACTGCGTGGTCGGGTGGTGCAAGAAGGCCGTGCGCGCCCGCACGGCGCGCGCGATGTTCGACGGCTTCGTGTTCGACGGCAAGAACAACCCCGAGCTTGACGCGCTCGTGCGGGCCAACAGGCTGAGGAGCATGTACAGGCAGATCGTCCAATGCTCCCTCGTGCACGGCCTTGCGGCGGTGACGGTGATGCGCGGCCGCGTCGGACAGCCCGAGGTGAAGGTGAGGTGCTACAGCGCGAACCAGTTCTCCGCGCTGTGGGATTACGGCGCCGACCGAATCGGCTGCGGCGTCGTGCTCAGCGACGTCGACGCCGACGGCAGGCCGCGCCGCTATGTCGCGTACTTCCCCGACAGCGTCGTCACGTACGACCGCGTCGACGAGCCGGGCGGCTCGTCGTGGGTCTCCGATGCGGAGGCCAACCCCATGGGCCGCCCGATGATGGAGCTGTTCGTCAACGAGCAATCGTCGGACTACCCGCTCGGTCGTTCGCTGATCACGCCCGAGCTCATGGGTATCGTGGACAAGGCCATGCGCGACGTGCTGCGCATGGATATCGGCGCCGAATTCTTCACGTTCCCGCAACGCTACGTGCTGGGCGCCGCCGAGGACCTGTTCGCCGAGCCCGTGGACCCGGACCAGCCCGTCGACGAAGACGGCGACCCCATCGACGAGAACGGAAACAAGATCGAGCGCGTCTCGTCCGACCTCGAGAAGTTCAAGAGCTACATCGGAAGCTACCTGGCCATCACGCGCGACGAGAACGGGGAGGTGCCGAGCGTCGGGCAGTTCACCCCGGCCGACGCCTCGAGTTTCACGGCCGTTTTCGAAAACGACGCGCAGCGCTTCAGCGGCTCTTCGCTCGTGCCGCTCGGCCAACTCGGCGTTTTGTCGAACACCTACACGTCGTCGGACGCGCTGGGCGCGGCGAACGACCCGCTCATCCTCGAAGTCGACCTTATCAGGGAAGCCTTCGCCGAACCGATGGCAGAGGTCGGACGCATGATGCTGGCGGTCATGAAGGGCTGCTCCGTGGCCGACCTCGACGAGACGGACGCGTCGGTCCAGGCTTATTTCCCCGACCCGTCGATGCCGACCTTGGCGGCCCGCGCCGATTCGTGGACGAAGATAGGCGCCATGGACGAATCCATCGTCGGCACGCGCCCGTACTACGAGGGCTTGGGGCTTTCCCAGCAGACCATCGACCGTTTGGAGAGCGAAAAGGACGCGGCGACGACGACGCGGGCGATGACCGCCATCGCCGAAGTCTTGGCCACGGGTGGCGGCGATGGTCGATAAGGACGCGTACGATATGTACGAAGGCGCCCTGCTCGCGTGCGGCGAGACCGTGAAGCGGGCGGTACGCCTGCTCGTCGAGAAGTGCTCGCGCGCTTCGGATTTCGAGAAAGCCTTGCTCGAAGGCTATTGCGCGGTCGTATCCACGTTCGGGGCGGCCGCCGCAGAGGTGGCCCTTGAGTTCTACATCGCCGCGCGGGAGGCGGCGGGGGTCGGCGGTTCGTACGTCCCCAAGGCCTATCCCGCAGATGTCTTGAACCTGCTGCCGCTCGATGTGGCGCAGGCCATAGCGGCGGCTCCGACGGATTTCGCGAAGATGGCGGCGTCGCTTTCTTCCACCGCCGAAAAGCACGTGTTCGACCATGCCGAGCAGACGATCTACTCGAACGCGCTCAGGGACCCCGCCAAGCCTAAATGGGCCATCGTACCCAGGCGCGGCGCATGCGACTGGTGCATCATGATCGGGTCGCGCGGCTTCGAATACGCCTCGCTGTCGTCGGCGAAAAGGCAGCGTCATCCGAACTGCCTTTGCATGCCGGTCGTCGATTTCGACGTGGAGGACCCGTGCCTCGAAGGCTACGACCCGGTCGCGCTCAAGACGTACTACGACGAAAACCTCAGATGGAAATGGGGCAAGAGAAGCGGCACGCGCCGCGCGGCGGCTTCCGAGCGCCGAGATGCGCCCAAAGAACAACCTTAGAAACAGGCTCCGCACGGGGCTTTTTTATTGAGAGGTGAACTATGAAAGCCATGTTAAGCCAGCCTATGGCGTGCAAGACAGAGGAGCAAATCGCCGCAGACCGCGACCGAGCGATTAAGAACCTCGAAGATCGCGGCTATGAAGTCGTGAATACGCTGTTTACCGACGAGTGGTACGGCGACGAAGCAATGAGGAAGCGCGGGGTCAAGAATATCCCGCTTTGCTTCCTCGCCAAATCAATCGAGCACATGTGCCTAGTCGATGCCGTCTATTTCGTCGACGGATGGCAGACCGCGCGAGGATGCCGAATCGAGCACGACGCGGCGGTCGCATACGGCATTAAGCGCATCTACGAATAAACCAAGCTGAATAGAGCGACCCCCGCACGGGAGTCGCCTTTTCATATACGGCCGCCCTCGAGCGGCTTTTTTTAACGCCCGCACGGGCGACGAATCATCCCGCACGGGAGGAAAGGAGCTTGGAATGTCCGAGCAGCAGGGCGCCGAAGAGCAGGTCGCGACGGAGGAGACGGCTGCGAACGCACCCGCCGAGGATTGGAAGTCGCGCTTCTACGACGCGCAGGCGGAAGCCCGCAAATGGGAGCAGCGTTCGAAACGCAACAAGGCCGACCTGGACGACGCGCTGAAAAGACTCGACGCGTCAGTGGACGCGAGCGCCGCGCTCGACGCGGCCGTGAAGCGCGCCGACGAGGCGGAGGCGGAAGTGTCGCGCTTGCGCGAGCAGAAGGAGCATGCCGACCTCGTGAGCGCGGTGAGCGCCGCAACGGGCGTGCCCGCCGACCTTCTGCGCGGCGCGAACGAGGACGAGCTCAAGGCGCACGCGGGGCTCATCTCCCGCTATGCGGAAGGGTTCAAGCCGGGATATCCGAGCGACAAGGGAGGCTCGAATGCGCAGCAGGCCGTGACGGTCGCGTCAATCGAGTCGATTAAAGACCCCGTGCAACGTGTGGTGGCACGGGCGAAAAACATTGACCTTTATTCCTAGGAGGCATGAATGGCAGTATTGAACAACACCGTGACCTCGGCGGCCGTTAACGCGTCCCTCGACCAGGAGTTCATCAAGAACTTCCAGGGCGACGCCGACCGACTCGCCGAGATCCTCGGCATCTTCGGCGTCGAAACGGTTCCCGCGGGCGTTTCCCTCAAGATGCTGAAGGTGACGGGCACGCTGAACAACGATAAGATCGACGCGACCACGCTGCCTGGTACCGGATCCTTCCAGCCCGGCTGCTCCAGCGGTTCTAAGTACGTCGAAGGCGACGAGGTAGCGCTCTCGAAATTCGCCGCCGAATGGGAGACGGTTGGCGAGGCGAAAGCGAAGCCGTACCGCAAGCTGACGACGGCGGCGGCCATCCAGAAATCGGGCTACGAGGTGGCCGTCATGAAGACCGACCAGAAGATGGGGTCGCTCGCCCGCAATTCAATCATCTCCGAGTTCTTCTCCTTCATCGCGAAGGGCACCGGCACCGCGACGGGCAAGGGTCTGCAGGGCACCCTCGCGGCCGCGTCGGCGGCCTTGGGCAACGAGATGGAAAACGCGGGCGACGCATCCGACCGCATCGTCTATTTCGTCAATCGCGAGGACGCGGCGGCGTATCTGGGCGCAGCTCCCATCTCGATGCAGAACGTGTTCGGCATGACGTACCTGCAGAATTTCCTCGGCGTTCAGAACGTGTTCCTCACGTCCAAGGTGGCGAAGGGAACGCTGTTCGCCACGCCCGCCGAGAACATCCACATCTTCGGCATCGACTTCGCCGCGCTTTCCCGCGCAGGCCTGGCCTACTCGGTCTCCGACAGCGGCCTTGTCGGCGTGGCTCACGCGCCCGCATACGACCGCGTGTCGGTCGAGACCAACGTCTTGGTCGGCATGCTGCTGTTCCCCGAGAACCAGAAATACATCGTCAAGGGCTCGATTACGCCCGTAGCGTAGGAGGACGCATGAAGAACGGCACGGTGAAAGCCGACTACTACGACCGCATCACGGGCGCGCTGCACAAGGTCGGCGCGACCGTGTCGGTATCGGACGAACGAGCCGCCGAACTCGAAGCGGGCGGGTTCATCGAGGTCGAGCGTGAACGCGCGACGCCGAAGCCGCCCGCGCGCCGCACTGCCGCGAAGAAAGGCGCCTGATGCCGGCGCTGTATGCGACCCCTGAAGAATACACGCTGATGACGGGCGATTCTTCCTCGAACAAAGAGCGCGTCTCGCTGGTTCTCTCGGAGCAGTCGGCGAAGCTGCGCGCGGTCGTCGGCATTCCCATGGGGCGCAAGCTCAGCCAGGACCAGGCGGAGATGGCGCGCAGCCTCGTCATAGACGCGGCGCGCAAGCAGCTCATCACGCCGAGCTTCGATGGACTCGGCGACGTGAGCGGTGCCAAGCAGGCCAGCTTCAGCGCCGACGGCTTCCAAGGGTCGTACACGTTCGCCAACCCCAGCGGGTCGGCGTATTTCGACGGCTCGATGCTCAGGGCGTTCAAGCGCTCGCTCAGGCCGTCGCAGTCGATGCGCTCAATCATGCCCTCCATCGGGACGGGGGCGCGGCGATGACGGGCGAATCGGTGTGCGTGCTGCGACGCCGCGCCGACGGGCGTGACGATATGGGGGAACCCGTGTACGCGTGGGATCAGGAGACGGTCGACGACGTGCTCGTGCGCCCGCTTTCACCCTCCGACGTCGAGGACCCGGAACGCCCCGATGCGGTGCGCGCGTCGTACGCCCTCGCATTCCCGAAGGCGTACACGGCGCATGCGGCGCCTTTGGCGCACGCGCGCGTCGCGCTCGTGTCGCGCGGTATGGACCCCTCCGACGCGCAGGCCGCGCATCGCGTCATCGGGTCGCCCGATATCGTGCGGCCGTGCCCCACGAAATGGAACATGAACGTGCTCGTGGCGGCCGCCGATGGCTAGGGGCGGGACGTACGTGCCGAACAACGGGTATTTCGCCGAAATGGCCAAGTTCCCCCAGGTGAAGGAAGCCTTGCTCGCAGCGTCCGAGAAGATGGCCGACGGCGCGAACGCGCACGCCGCTTCGGTGCTCGAGCGTTCGATGGGCATCGACGAATTGAAGGTTCCGCCGTACGCGGCGGAGGTGAAGGACCTCGCCATGACCTCCATAGGCGTCGCGTACGCGAAAACGTCGCTGGGGGTTCTGGCGGAACGGATAGGAAAGAGCCTTTCGGCCCAGAATCATTAGGGGAGGTGGATGCCGTGAACGTTCAGGGCGACCTCGTCGCGCGGCTGAGCCGTGCACTCGACGGAATCGCCGTCTCGGTCACTCCGTCGGCGCCTTCGCCCCCCGAGTTCGTGACGGTGTCGCGCAACGGCGGCGGGTTCGAGAACGCGCTGATAGACGTCGTCGGCGTTGACGTGTACGCATGGGCGAGAAGCGAGGGCGCGGCGTTCTCCCTCATGGAGAGGGTCCGCCGCGCCATGCGTTCGCTGCCGTTCTCGGGCGGGTACGCGTCCGTGCTCGAAGAGAGCGTGCGGCGCGACCCCGACCCGCTCACGAAAACGCCCCGATGGTACGCGAGCTACACCTTGAAGGTATTCGACGAGAACGCAGGAAAGGAGCCTTGATGGCAGCTTTGAAAGAAATCGACAACTCCCTCGTGACGGTGGGCAGCCCGGCGGAAGGCGGCTGCTGCTGGACCAGCTTCAACCCCGCCGCGAAGACGCCGACCGACGCGACGACGAAGATGTCGACCGTGGGCGACTTCGAATCGCTCGGCGAACTCTCGGAGAACGGGTTCTCCGAGGACAAATCCATCACCAGCACGAAGCACAAAGGATGGCACGGAAGCGTCGTGCTGTCGGTGGTGTCCGAGGAAGAGCGCAAATACAAGGTCGAATTCATCGAGGTCAATCGACCGTCCGTGGCGAAGCTTCGCTACGGGTCGAAGAACGTGACGGCGGGCGAAGACGGCTCCGTCTCGAAAATCCTCGACAAAGTGGGCGTGAACGAGACCTACCCGCTTGTGTTCGACGAACTCGAATCGAACGGGTATCTGCGTCGCACGGTCGTGGAGAAAGCGGCCGTGGAAAGCTTCGATACCGTTCCGCACAAGAAGGGCGACCTGCTCGTGTACGGCATGACGTTCATCGCCCTCGACAGCGGCGACGGCATGCCCGTCAAGATCTACCGAGCGAAGCCCGCCATGGCCGCAGCGGCCGCGAAGAACTAGGCGCGCCATGAATCCCGAATACATGGCGCGCATGACCGCCGCCGAACTGGATGAATACGCGAAGGCCTTGGGGTTCAGCGTCGTCTCGAAGAAGGGACGCGATGCGAAATCGAAAGCCATCGAGGAACGGCGCGGCCGCTGCGCGACGGTGCGCGCCCTCGGCATCGACTTCGAAATACCCATCAGGCGCATGCATGACAAGCGCGTCGTGGAGCTTTTCGCGAACGCGCGCAAGGACGATTCGGCGGCGTTCGAGTTCATGGAGTCGGTGCTCGGCGCGGAGCAGATGGCGCAGCTCGTCGAAGCCTGCACCGAAGCGGACGGATCCGTCGACGTCGACGCGATGGGACTCGCCATGGTCCGCATCGCGTATGCGCCGGAATTAAAAAACTTCTAAAGCTCGCCCGCGCCGAACAAGGGCGCGTGCGCGAGCTCAGACACGATTTCAGACGATATTACGGCGTGTCGTACGACGAGGTCGCGCTCGACGAAGCGCTCGACCTCGTCGAGACGCTGCCCGCGGGGTCCTTGTTCAAGGCGTCGCTCGGGGCGGTCTTCGAGTGGTCGAGCGAGCGCAGGATGGCCGCCGATATCGCGAACCTGCTCTACATATGCGCCTGTAGGCTTTCGGGGCGCACCGACGAGCTTTCGCTGCCCTACACGACGCCCGAGTCGAGGCAACGTTCGGCGGCGTACGCGGAGAGGAGCAAGCGCGTTCGCGCGACCATCGAAAACACCGAGTGGGAGGAGGTCTAGATGGGGCAGGCGGGCACCGCCTATGTGAACGTCGTGCCGAAGTTCCCTGGATTCTCCGAGGCCATCCGCAAGGAGGTCGAGGCGATAAACGGAGAAGCTGCCGGCAAAAAGTACGGCGAGGGCTTCTCCGGGGGCGCTGTCGGCGGCATCGTGACAACGGGCGCCGCCGTGGGCGTGTTCTCGCAGCTGACGCAGAAGTCGATGGAGACCGTGGCGGGGTCCGTCGGCGACGCCGTGGCGCGTTTTGACACGCTCAATACGTTCCCGAGCGTGATGCAGGCGCTCGGCTACAGCTCGGAAGACGCACAGGATTCCATCTCAAAGATGAGCGACAGGCTGCAGACGCTTCCCACGAGGCTCGACGATATGACCTCGACGGTCCAGGGCCTTGCGGCCGTCACGGGAGATTTGGACCTCGCGACCGACGCGGGCCTTGCGCTCAATGACATGCTCGTGGCGTCGGGCTCTAACACGCAGCTCGTCAACGCGGCGATGGAACAGTTCCGCCAGATGCTCTCGAAGGGCAAGCCCGAACTTGAGGATTGGAAGTCGCTCACGTCGGCGATGCCCGGCCAGATGGACCAGCTCGCGAAAGCGATGCTCGGCCCCACGGCGGGCGCGTCCGACCTGTACACGGCGCTCGGCGGCGGCGGGGCGGACCCGACCGTGTCCATGGAAGAGCTTCTCCAGTGCATGATCAAGCTGGACGAAGAAGGCGGCCAGGGCATCACGTCTTTCAAAGAACAGGCCGAAACGGCGGCAGGCGGCGTCGCGACGGCCGCGGCCAACGCTCAGAACGCCGTGGTCAAGGGCGTGACGGGCATCATGGACGAAATCGGTGCGGAGAACATCGCTGGCGTGTTCGGCGATATAAAGACGGCCATCAACGAAGCCTTCGGCGCGATAACGCCTATCGTGGGCGATGCCATGCCGGCGGTGGAGTCGATGTACGAGCGCTTCAAGGAACTGGTGCCCGAGCTTGGGAACCTCGCCATATCCGCAGGATTGGCGAAGGTCGGATTCGGGGGCTTCAGCAAAGCGGCCGACGGCGTGAAGTCCCTTTCGGACAGGCTGAAGGAGGCGAAGGAGCAAAGCGGCGGCCTGGCGAAGATAAACACGGCGCTCGGCACGTCTTTGACGCCCGTGTCGATCGGCGCGGGCATCGCGGCGACCGCGATAGCGACCATCGCGACAGCGGCCATCGATTCGAAGAAGCGTATGGACGACTTCGAGGGGGCGACGAGCGGCCTTTCCGACGCGCTGCACAAGGCCGCCGATACGTCGGGCTTCGAGTCGTCCGTGAAGAGCGTCGGCGAAAGCGCCGCCGAAACAGCACAATCGCTCGGCGAACTCCTCGACAGCCAGGCGCGATGGGCCGAGGCCATCGCGGAACGCGGCGAAGGCGTCGCCGCCGCGAACGCGCAGCTCGACGGTTACGCGTCTGCTATCGACAACCTCGCGGGCAGAAGCGATCTGTCGGCCGACGAAGTGGCCGAGCTTCAGCTCGCCGTCGACGGGCTGAACGAATCGTGCGGCACGTCGTACACGGTGGCCCAGGACGCGGGCGGGGCGTACCAGGTCATGTCCGACGGCGCGGTAGCGGCCAAAGATTCCATCTTCAAGCTCGTCGACGCGCAGAAAGCGCAGGCACGGCTCGATGCGGCCAACGACGGCTACACAGAAGCCTTTCAGAAGGAAGCCGATGCGGCGCGCACCCTCGCCGAAGCCCAGCAGAACCTCAGCGACTACCAAAGCGAATACTTCCCGCTCGTGGAAAAGGGCACGATGACGCTCCAGGAGTACGAGATAGGGCTGAGCGCGGCCGAGGCGGACGTTCGCAGGGCGGGCGAGGCGCACGATGCGGCGGCGGGCGCGCTGTCGTCGTTCGACGAGCAGATGACGCTCAACAAGATGGCCGCCGAAGGACTGGATGCGGGATACGCCAATCTCATAGCGTCGAGCCCCGAGCTCATGCGCGCCATCGAGGATTCGGGGTGGTCGCTGACCGGTTTCCGTGACGCCGTCGAGAACGCGGGCGTGAGCATCGAGACGCTCGAATCCATCGGGGCCGAGAACTTCTCGGAGCTTGCGGCCGCATGCAACGGCAACATGGACATGATGGTGTGGGCGATCCAGCATTACAACGATACGCCGCTGCTCGACAAGGACGGAAACGTCCAGGTCGACGATGCAGAGCTCATCGACGCCCAAGGCAACGTCTACCTATGGGATGGAACGGGGCTGTGGGACAAGAACGCCGGCGCGTACGTCGACTCCGCCCAGGTGGTCGACGGAGCGGGAAATATCCTCAACTATGACGCGACCAGCCTTGACAACAAATGGTCCGCGGCCCAGGTCGACGGCAACGCCGTCGACGGGTCGGCCCAAAGCGGCATCCAGAACACCACGGCAGCGAGCGAAAACCTGCAGGACAAGGACGTGAGCGTGGACGTGGGCGGCAACTACGCCTCCGCCGCCCCCTCCATCTGGGACCTCGGCAGGGCCTTGAGCACGATTGTGTCGAAGACGGCAAACGTCGTGGCCAACGTGTTCGCCCCGCATGCCGCCGGAGGCATACGCCTGCACGCCGAAGGCGGAATCAAGGCCCGCGGCGGCGGCATCGCGACGTCCGCCGTGCCGCTTGACATCGTCGGCGAGGACGGAGCCGAAGCGATCGTGCCGCTGACCAACAAACGCTACAGCCAACCGTTCATCGACCTTCTGGCCGAAGGCATCCAGGAACACGAGGAGCAGCAGCCCGATTACGACATGCGTCGCATCGAGCGCCTGCTCTCGGCGATTCTCGACGCGATGCCGGAAGGCATGAGCGAGAGGGAGTTCGGCAGGAAGGTAAGGAGGGCGGCCAATTATGCCTGATTCGAATCTCGAATACGTCAGCGGCGTGCGCGGCGTGAGCGTCGACCTCGACTGCCGGAGCACGCTTGCGGGGACGGCCCTCGAAGTGCGCGGCTCGGGATGGGATTACGCCGCATCGCGCACGGGATCGATGAACGCCGCGCGTTCGTGGGGCGAGGTTGAGTTCGACGTGTCGTTCTTCGACCCCGCAGCGGCCGATCTTTTCGCCGAATTGACGAGCGAGGACGTGGCGCAATCGCGGCCCGGCTCCCTGGTATCGAACGGATGGAGGAAGCGCTGCTACATCGTCGGGTGCAGGCTCGCGAAGGTCACGCCCGCCTATCACACGTCCGAAGTGACGGCGCTGCTGCTCGACGGCGTTTGGCGGCGTTCGCGCCGCGTGTCGTTCATGCCGTCCGCAGGCGCAGGGACGAGCGGTCCCCTCGATTTGCCGCACGACCTGCCCAACGACCTGGCGCCTTTGCCCGCTCCGTCCAAGGTCGAGATGCGCGGCGCGGGCGGCGGCCCTGTCGGCATCACGGTCTACGGCCCGGCAACCAGCCCGTACATAGCGATCGGAGGCAATACGTACAAGGTGGACTGCTCGGTGCCGGCGGGCGGCTATCTGACGGTTGATCCTGTAAGCGAGCCGAAGCGCGTCTACCTGACGGACGAGACGGGCGCCGTGACCGACGAGTACGCAAACGCCGAGCTGGGTGACGGCGAAGGGAGCGGCTCGTACGTTTTCGAGCGCCTTCCGCGCGGATTTCATTCGGTGTCGTGGACCGGGTCGTTCGGATTCGACTTGGAACTCTACGAAGAGGTCGGTGAGCTGCCGTGGACGTCGTGATCGCGGACGAGAAGGGCCGCAACGTGAGGCAGCTTAGCGCATGCTCGCTCGAATGCGCTTTCGGCGTGGACGAGAACGACCTCGTGTTCTCATGCCATCCGCGCTACGCGCCGGAACCGGGCTATCGCGTGTACGTCGCGGGCACCGAATTCGGCGGCGTCGTCGACGCGGTCAAAACGACGGTTCGCGGCGAGCGGCGCGATGTCGAATGCAGCGGCCGCACCTGGCACGGAATACTCGCGGGCAAGCGCCTGGTTCCCGATGGGGGCACGTCGCACATCCGCGCGGCGGGAAACGTCGGCGACGCTCTGGCCGACCTCGTGCGCCGCTGCGGGCTCGAGGGCCTGTTCGAGGTCGAGCCGAACGCGGCGGCGGTCGACTACACCTACGAGCGATTCTGCGATGCCTGGAGCGGCCTTTTAGGCATGCTGCGCTCTTCGTCGATGCGGCCGTTTCTGCGATACAGCGGCGGGCGCGTGCTCCTGTCCGCCGTGCCGTCGCGCACCGTGGGCGGGCGCGTGGACGACAACGTGATGGATTTCGAAATGGAGCGCGTTCATCGCTGCGTCAACCACCTTATCTGCGGCGGCACGGGCGAGGCGGAGAACAGGACGATCATCCATTTCTACGCGGACGCCCGAGGCGTCGTGTCGCACGAGCAGACTTTTTTTGGCGCGGATGAAATAGCTGCGTTCTACGATTACTCGAACGCGGACGAGGGAAAGCTCGAGGAAGAGGGTCGCAAGAAACTCGAGAAGCTCCAGACATCGGGAGAGATAGACGTCGATACGCGAGGGGACATCGACGCGGGAATCGGCGACGCCGTGACCGCCCGCGACAACGCGACGGGCGTGCAGCTTACCGCGCTCGTGGAGAAGAAGACCGCCACGCTCGACGGCGGGCGGCTCACGGTGTCCTACGAACTCGGAAAGCCCTCGATAGGCACGAGCGCAGGCACCATGAGCGGCACGGCGGAAAGCGGCGGCGGGCGCGCCTACCGAGCCGACGGCGCGCAGGCGGCTGCCGGCTTCCTCGCTGCGCATCCCGTGGGCTTTATCGTGCGCACGGATGGCGTAGATCCGAACGCCTACGGCGGTCGATGGGAGCGCGTGCCGACTGGGGAGCCTGATACATGGCTCAGGAAGGAGTAAAGCTGTGATAGTACACGTGCTCAGCGTCAAGGGGCGCACGGCGACCTGCGACAATCTGAACCTCGTTCAAGGTTCGCGCGGCGTGGACCGAATCGTGCTCGACCTCGACGCCGAATGGCAGAACGCCGCGATAGAGCTGTCTTTCGTCTACGACGGCGGCGCGGTGCGAGCCGTGCCGAAAAACGAGGATGAAACGTATACCGTGCCGTGGGAGTGCATGGCGAACGCCGGCAGCGTGCGCGCCGTGGTGGAGGGGCGCGGGCGAAGCGGCGAGGTGATGAAGCACGCGCGCATGGAAACGGCGTTCTACGTGCAGCCCGCCGACTTCGCCGACGACGCGCCCGCGCCGGGAGAGCCTACGGCGGGCGAATGGCGCGAAATCGCAGAGCAGGCGAAAGCCGCCACGAAGACCGCCAACGACGCCGCCGCTAACATCGCGCGGCGCGCCGAAGCGGGCGAGTTCGACGGCCCCCAAGGCCCCGCAGGCCCGCAAGGCCCGAAGGGCGCCGACGGCGTGCGGCCGCTCTCGGGCGACGGCGTGGACGTGGACGAAAGCGGGCGGTGCAGCGCCGATATCGCAGGCGCCTGCGCCGCCGTGTGCTTCGCGGGCGTGAAGGTCGCTCAGATGGCCGACGGCGTGACGGGTTCGGCGAAAGCCGTTGTGCTTCCATACGGCCTGCTTATCACGGCGCTTGAACTCAATTGCACGAAGAAGGTTCAAGCGGCCGGATCCGTGCAGCTGCTCAGCTTCGCGGCGGGCTTCAAGCCCAAGGCGGCGTACAGCGTGCCGCTGTGCGAGCTGCCTAGCTCCACGGGCAACTACTACGGCGCTTCGGCGCGCTTCGACACGGACGGCACCGTGTCGCTCAGCATATACATGAGCACGGCGGGGAGCGTGGCGCTTTCCATCGGGCGCGGCGCGGTGCCGCAATTGTTCGTCCCGTTCACCGGGGGGGGCAATTCAACGTCCTTGACGCTGGCCGCTTCCGCTTCGTGAAAGCGGCGGGCGAAACGGGCGCGGCGACGTTCGCGGGCGGCGTCGTGAGCGCGAAGGGAATCACCAACACGTGGCAAGGCACGGGCGTCGTGTTCGAGGGGGTGCCTGCGGGCAAGGCCGTCGTGACGGGCGCGCGCGGCCATGTCGGCGGCATCGTGACCACGGGCCGCGCGGTCGGAGCGAACGAGAACGCGCACTGGAGCAAGCAGCTGGGCAAGCCCGCCCGCGTGGTGCCCGAAGCGGCCCTAGGCGACGCCACGGCGGTGGACATCGACAAGGGCGGCACGGTGGGCTTCCTGCTCAAACCCGGCGACACGACCTTCGCGCCGCACGCCGTCTGGGACGATTCGGCGGCGAGCATGCCCGCGCTTATACCTGAAATCTAACGACGAAGGAGGGCGTATATGCCCAAGCAAACGGGAATTACCCGCTACGAATGCGACCGCTGCGGGCGTGTCGCGCACCTCGCGGAGGGCGCGCCCGAAGCGGGCGACTGGCGAGAGGTGCGGCGCGTCACCGCCGACGGCGTGGACAATTCGCGCCTTTTCTGCAAAGAGTGCGCGGCGGAATACCGCAAGGCGGCGGCTGAGCAGGACGCGGCGTTCAACGCTTTCATCCTCAAGGGTAAGGAGGGCTACCGTGGCTAACATCATGGACGGCTCGACCGGCACGGCGCATATCAGTTCCAAGGACTGGGCGACGTTCAACGAAGCCACCTACGGCGTGAAAAACGGCGTTTTCTCCTGGGGCGACCGCTTCAAGCTGACCATGAGCACGGCCAACAAGGGCATGATATCGAGCGGCGCGGCGCTCGTGGCGGGCCGCCGCGTGTGGGTGGAGGTCCCCGAAAGCGTCACGCTCGAAAACGGCTCGCAGGGCATGAAGCGCCACGACGTGGTAGGCATTCAGTATGAAACGTACGTCAGCGGCCATGCAACGCGCGAAAAGGCCACCGTGAAGGTTGTGAAGGGAACGCCGCAATCGGGAAGCGCGGCCGACCCTGCCTTGCCTGAGAACTTCCTGCCTTTGTGGCGCGTGCCGCTCGACGGGCTGAACGTTGGCGAGCCTGTGAGCATCGCGCCGCGCATCCCTTCCTTGCGCGGCGACGCGAAGAACGTAGACGGCGTGCGCTTCGCGCGTTGCGGCGATATCGTCACGTGCGTGCTTCACAACAAGAGCGTGACCGTGTACGGATCGTGGGGCGAAACGAAAGTCTGCGACATCCCTAAGGGCTTCGCGCCGCCTGAAGAGGTCATCCAGGCCGTGCATATCCAGAACAACGATTACACGTACAGCGCGGCCATGCGCGCCACGGCCGACGGCCGAATCATGGTGGGCAATCTGGGCGGCACGGGATTCAACGGCGCGGGCCTTATGAGCTGCACCGCGTCGTGGTGCGTGGAGGTGTAGCGCATGGAGGAAGCACTGGTGGAAGCGGTCCGCTCCATGGCGGGAAGCGGCCCCGAGTGGCTATTCGCGATGGGCCTGGTAACCGTCATGGCGTGGCTGGCATCCAAGGCCGTCCCCATCGCCGCCGACACGGCCACGCGTCGCGCCGACGTGGAAGCGGCCCGCGAAGAGCGCAAGGCGGAGGAAGCGCGCCGCCTGGAGCAGCGAGACCTCGAGCGCAGCCGCGCCGAAGGTCGATGGCTCGAACAGTACGAGCGGGCGACCCGCGTTCAGGAGCAGACCAACGCCGTGATGGCGGGCGTCGAAGGTCAGATGGCCGCATTGAACGCCGCGCTCAACGACTCCAAAGAGCGCGCGGGGAAGATGGCGCGCGACCTCGAAGCCGTGCGCGCCGCCGTCCAACAGAACTAGGACTTACTAGGAATTACTAGGAGGGTGCATATGGATATGCCCGACTTCGGCGCGTGGGTAGCGCCGCTCACCGTGGCCGTCTGCCTGTGCGTCGGCTACGTTCTGAAAAATCTGGTGCCGTCTGACGCGGTGAACCGCTTCATCCCGCTGTGCATGGCCGCGCTCGGCGTGGCGGTCACCGCGTGGGCGCAGTGGGCCGTGACGCCCGATATCGTCTGCACGGGCCTGGTATCGGGCCTTGCGTCCACAGGGCTTTACGAAGCGTTCCGCCATGTCATCGAGAGGGGTAACGATGCGCATTAACGTGAACGGCGGGCATACCCCCGCCGCGCCCGGGGCCAGCTGCTTCATCGACGAACTCGCGCAAGACCGTGGCATGAAGGACGCCGTTTTCGCGGAATTCGCGCGGCGCGGCCACGTCGTGACCGATTCGACGTCGCCGAACTGGTGCGGCCAGAACGACGACCTCGCGCACCAGGTCAGCGCCGTGAACTCGAGCGGCGCGGAACTCGCTATATCGTTCCACTTCAACGCCGCTAGCAAGACCGACGCGCCGCGCGGCGTGGAAGCGTACCACTACGGCGGGGACGCCACGGGGCGCGCCTACGCGGCGGCCGTGTCGGCTTCCCTGGCCGCGCTCATGGGCCTGCCCGATCGCGGCGCCAAGGACGGCTCGCACCTCTACTTCGTTCGCGAAACGAATCCAACCGCCATCCTGGTGGAAGTCTGCTTCGTCGATTCTTCGGCCGACGCCGCCGCCTACAACTCGTGCTCCTGGCAGGCGCTCGCCTGCGCCGTGTGCGACGCGGTCGAGCGCGTCGCGGGCGTGTCGCGAACGGGGCGCGGCTGGGTGTGCGAGGGCGGCCGATGGTGGTTCGAGCGCGCCGACGGCTCGCATCCCGCGGGCGGCTGGGAATCCATCGACGGGCGTTGGTTCCTCTTCGATGGCGCGGGCTGGATGCTCACGGGGTGGCAGATGGTAGACGGCTCGTGGTACTGGCTCAGCGACCAGCACGACGGCTCCTTCGGCGCGATGCTCACGGGCTGGCAGTTCATCGCCGGGGCCTGGTTCTGGCTGGGGGCCGACGGCGCGATGCGCAGCGGCCTGGTCGATATCGACGGTGAGCGATATCTTTTCGCCGAATCGGGCGCGATGCTCAGCGGCTGGCAGTTCCACGGCGGCGAGTGGTACTACTTCGACGCCGTCACGCCGTACCACGTGGGAAGGATGCTCACGGGGTGGCAGCTGGTCGATGGCGCCTGGTACTGGCTCGGCGACGACGGCGTATTGCTCAGCGGATGGCAGGAGGTAGGCGGCGAACTCTACGCGCTCAGCAAGACGCCTGGGGAAGCGGGGAAGATGCTGACTGGCTGGGTGGACCTCGACGGCCACGCGGCCTACTGCAAGGAGAGCGGCGCGGCGGCTCGCTCCGAGGTCGCGCAGGTCGGCGGGCGCTGGTTCGCTTTCGACGGCGAAGGGCGCGTCGTGAAGGACGTGCGCACGGACGCAGACGGCGCCATCGTGCTTGAGTAACTAATCGCATATATAGGTTCGCGGGGACGGCTTCGGCCGTCCCCCTTTGCTGTTACTGCGCTGTTTTGCCGTTTTGCGCCATATCGGCCCGTATAGGTCTTTGAGGTATGACGTCGTGTTCTCGCGCGACTTGAGCCACGCGTGCATGGTCTCGTCTTCCTCGTTAGGGCAGAAGCGGATGACGGTGGACTCGGTCTTCTTCCTGTAGCTATTCAGTGCGCGGCGCTGTGCTTCGGTGGTGTAGAATGCCGATGTATGGGGAGCCGTCCCTTAAACGGCCCCCGGTTTGATTAGTGCCTCTTGGCGTGTTTACCCCTTACCTCAGGGCGCCGAGAGGCTCTTCTGTCTTCGATGGCGTTTCATCGTGCTCGATTGGCGGAACGGAAGAGGGGACGGCTTCGGCCGTCCCCTTTTTTGCGTCTAGTCGTTTTTCGCGCGCTCGTATTCGCGACGGATAAGCTCACGCACCCACGCGCCGCTGTATTTGTTCTCGCGCATCCAGTCGTACACCTCGCGGTCGGCGGGAAAGAACTTCACGGTGACGTTCTTCACGTTCGCGGCGCGGTATGCGTTGGTGGCCTTCTTTTGTGCTTCGGTTGCCATGGCTATTTGCCCCCGTTCTTTCTGTGACGTTTTACGCCGTCTACAATGAGTGTCGTAACGAGTCCGATGGTGAATGCGAATATTGCCGTCTCCATCATGCGTCCTTTCGTTTATTATGTTCTACGGCGGGAGCCGCCTTGGCGGCTCCCTTTTTTGCTACTGCCTCCGAGCGTGCTTTCCCTGCTGCTCGGGGGCCTTTTTGTTTGCGACCGCATCGGCTATCAGCTCTACGATCTTCCCTACCGACGAGCCGACTGCGGCCGAAACTGCCGCGATCAAGATATCTTCAATCATTCTTTTCACCTCCTTTCCTTAACTCGTTGTCTTTATTATAGGGCAAGGCCCATAATAAAGCAAGGGGAATCCCCATATTTTTTCATTTTGAGGAGGTTTTTTTCGCGCAGCCGTTCCCGCTCTTTTTCGCGTGTAGCACAATCGGGCGTCGCGCGTGGGACACGAGGTGACACCGAGGGACGCCAAGGGCCGGCAAGGGACAATTCGGCGCGTCGGCCGATAGGGCTGCTTGTCTCTTCCGATTCCGCCTTCGTCAGCACCGAGATTCGCGGCGACTATAATGGTTGTTTCCATGCATCCATAATCCATGTACAAAGGCGGAGCACCATGACCAAAAGGGCGCGGCGGCGCACGTGGGGGTCCATAACCACGGTCGAACGCGGAAAACATATACTCAGATGGGTCGAGAACACGCCCGAAGGGCGCAAAAGGAAGTCACGCACGTTCTACGGCACGTACAAAGAAGCCGATGCCGAGTTGGCGCGCATTCGCGTGCGCGTGGGTGACGATGCGCCCGTTCCCACAATCGGCCAGGCGTATACGATGTGGTGGCTTCCGTGGATCGAGCGACGTGTCGATGACGGCCATACCGCTCGGAGCACCGCTGACGGATATATACGGTCGTGGCATAAGATATGCTCTGCGAAGTGGGGGCACGTTCCCGTCGACAGCATCAAGCCGGCGGATGTGCAACGATGGCTTGACGGCTTGACCAACGGCGACGCTCGCACGGCCATGCCGCTTATGCGGAAAATCATGGATTTCGCCGTGAAGTTCGATGTCGCCGAATCGAATAAGTTCCGTGTCGATTACGAGATGCCATCGCGCAAGGTTCGAACGCGCGATAAAGACGTGTACGACCTTGCGCGGGCCGATGCCATGTTCGCGGCGATGCGCGGTGCGCGCATGGAGGCTGCGTTCATCTTGGCCTGTTTCGGGTCGTGTCGTACGGGCGAATCTCTCGCAGCGGCGGTTTCCGACCTCGAAATCGTAGAGTCGCACGGCGTGAACATGGCGCTCGTTTCCATATCGAAGGCCATGGGCGAAACGGGAACCGAACCCGTATTGCGGCTCAAGAACGAACAGAGCGTGCGCACGGTTGTCGTGCCGGGCGTATACGGCGAACGGCTTGCGGAAATAGCCGCCGAAAGAAAGGCCGTCGGGTCCGAATGGCTTGCGGATCGCGGCGACGGTCTGCCTATGAACAAGAGCATCCTCACATACGAATGGCGGCGCGTAGCCGTCGACCGCATACCGTTCGCGAACCTTCGCAATTCATGGCGGACGTTCGCGCAGGCCGAATGGGGCATGGATTACGACCTTCTCGAGGTACTCATGGGCCATACGCTTCCCGGCGTTACGGGGCGGTATTACATCCGCATGAATCCGCGGCAATTGGCCGACCAGGTGGGCGCAGCATACGCCCGATTCCTGTCCAGTTAGGATAATTTAGGATATTTATTTGCAAAACACCAGGTCAAATAGATTTATTTGAGTCTCGTTATTTAAGGCACGCCAGGCGCGAAACCGAGTCTGTTGACGTACCG
>JAUNBA010000016.1:17707-33410 GCA_030527325.1 Slackia sp. | reverse complement strand
ATTTCGGGCCGCGCCGACGCGCTCTGCCAAGCGCGTCTCCGAGCAGGCGCAGGCGCGCCTGGCTAATCGATGGTCTTTTTCATCATGGGCTTGTCGAACGATTTCACGCGGTAGCCGTGAAGCGTGTTGCGGGCCACCACCATGCAATCGGTGAAATCGAGCAGCGTGGTGCCGAACGAGCGCGCGGCGAGGCGCACCGCCTCTTCTTCGGCGACGGTGACGTCGTCGAGCAGGCGCACGATGGTGCGGCCGATCAGCGAGCGCGGCACCCGGTAGACGTCGCGCAGCACCACGACGACGCGCGCGATGATCTCGGGATAGGTGTAGGCGTCTCCCTGCTCTATGATGCGGCGCGCTTCGGCGGATTGCCGCT
Organism: Slackia sp.; assembly: GCA_030527325.1. Lineage (GTDB taxonomy): Bacteria > Actinomycetota > Coriobacteriia > Coriobacteriales > Eggerthellaceae > Slackia. The sequence goes on along the minus strand of JAUNBA010000016.1, from coordinate 33,037 downwards.
TTTCGTCGTTGAGCAGATAGCGCAGGATGACGGTTTCATCGATGATGGTGATCATGGGCGGTGCTCAGCGATTCGATCCAGGCTTGACGTTCATCGGCGCGCAGCGACGGACGGGCGTAGGTGCTGAGCATTCCGAATGCCCTGCCTGCGCCTTTCGAGGCATGCGCTTTGGGTATGAAGGGGAGGCGCTGCTCGGCCACGGATTCGTAGACGAACATGCGCACGGCCTCCGAAAGCGATGTGCCCATGGAGCCGAACAGCTCTTCGGCCCGGGCTTTCATATCGGGGTCGATGCGCACTTGGATGACGGCGTCTTTCGCCACGGTCCGTCCTTTCTCGTGCTCGCCGTGCATCGCAGGCGCGGCGTATACGGAAAACGCCCGCAGGAAGTGCGGGCGTTTCAATGCGGCTGGCGGAGATGCGTGCGAATCGAACACACCCGAGACGTTCTGCGCGCCTCACAACGGCTTTGAAGGCCGCGGGGCCCACCAGGACCCATTCATCTCCGTGTTGCTTCCCCATTCAGGCAAACATTGTCAGTATATCCGAGCATCGTTCGATGTCCATATGCAATCGGAGGAATCGCACATTCTCCCGATCGCCGCTGCGCCCCTTAGCGCAGCCTGCGCGTATCGCCGTCGCGGACGGTGACGCCGCGTTCGTCCATGAATTCGAGCAGGGGCATGGCGTACTTGCGCGACGTGCCCATGGCGTCTTTCAGCTCGGACGCGGTGGCCGACCCCGTGCGCTCGAGCAGTGCGCGCACGCTGCGCTCGAACGCGTCGTAGACCGATTTCGCGAAGCACAGCGTCTTATCGACGCGCACGATGCTTCCTTCCTTCTCGAGTACATGCAGGGCCTTTTTGCCGAGGGCGGCATCGACGCCGCTGCGGGCCACCACGTCGTCGGCGGCGGCAGGCGCCGCCCCTTCGCGCTCGAAGGCCTGAAGAAGGTCGGCGCGGGCCTGTTCTTCGGCGGCACGCGCGCCGCCCGCCGCTTGGGGATGGCTGATGAGGCCGCCCGTATGCACGGCGCGCCCCGTGCGCTCGGCTTCGGCGACAAGCGCGTCGAAGCATACGTCTTCCATGCGGGCGAAGGACTGCGCATGCAACGCCGCTTTGGATATGCCCGTTTGCAGGGGGTGCTCGGCGTGGAAGCGCAGCAGGGCGTTTTCGAGGGCCGAAAGGTCGCGCGCGAGCGTCGATTTGGCGGCGAGGGCCGTGCCGTCCGCGAGCGCGACCGTATCGCTGCGCGCCGCAAGCGCGCGCAGCCCCTCGTCGAGCAGCGGCGTGGCGATGCCCGCATCCGATGCGATGCGCCGCGGCGTGGCGGCATGGCGCTGCAGGGCGAGCGCTGCTTTGCAGGCGCGGGGGATGTCCTCGTCGCGCAGCGCCTCGAGCAGGTCCTGCTCGACGGGCGCCAGCGTGGTGCGCCGGCGCGGCGAATCGGCGATCACGCTGCCGCCCGCGATGACGGCGACAGGCGAGTACGAGCGGATGACGAAGCGGTCGCCGTGCGAGACGGGCAGCGGCGCGTCGAGGCGGATCTGCGCCAGCGCGCTTTCTTTCACGCCGAGCGCCTGGCGTCCGTTCATGAAGAGCACGCGGCCTGTGACCTCGCGCGTTCCGTGGGCCACATGCACGCGCGTGCCCGTTTCGAGCGGCTTGTCGGCGCCGCGGCCCAACCCCAAGTAGGTGATCTGCGCGTCGAACCGGTCGCTCGCATGCGCCGCTCCCGGCGCGGCTAGGAAATCGCCCGCGCGCACGTCGCTCGTCTTCAGGCCGCCGAGATTGAGGGCCACGCGGTTTCCCGCCTGCGCGCACGCCGCATCCGCCCCGTGCATCTGGATCGAGCGCACGCGGCAGCGGATGCCCTGGGGCAAAAGCTCCAGCTCGTCGTCGACGCGCACGCTTCCGTCCCACAGGGTGCCCGTGACCACGGTGCCCGCGCCCTTGATGGAAAACGCGCGGTCGACGGGCATGCGCGCCGCGATCCCGCGCGCCCGCGTGCATCGGGCCGCGTTGCGGGCGAGCGCCGCTTTCAGCTCGTCGAGCCCCGATCCCGTCTTGCTCGACACGGGCATGATGTCGGCGCCGGCGTACGGGGTGTCGCGCAACGCCTCGCGCACTTCGTCGGCCACGAGCGCGATCCATTCGTCGTCGACCAGGTCGGTCTTCGTGAGAGCCACGACGCAGGAGGGCACGCCGAGCAGCTGGAGCACAGCCAAATGCTCGACGGTCTGCGGCATGATGCCGTCGTCGGCGGCGATGCACAGCAGGGCCAGGTCGATGCCCGTGGCGCCGGCGATCATCTGGCGCACGAAGCGCTCGTGGCCGGGCACGTCCACCACGCCCATGCGCCGCCCGTCGGGCAGGTCGAGCCGCGCGAAGCCGAGCTGGATGGTGATGCCGCGCTCCTTCTCTTCGGCGAGCCTGTCGGGGTCGGTGCCCGTGAGCGCCCTGATGAGGGTCGATTTGCCGTGGTCGATATGCCCTGCCGTTCCGAGCATCACGCAGGATGCCGTCGACACCTCGTTCGCGATTTCGTTCGTGCTCATGCCCGTGCCTCCTCGAAGTATTCGCCGAATGCGCGCGCCGCTTCGGCGATTTCGTCGTCGTCGAGGATCGTGCGTGCGTCGAGCAGCACCGCGTCTTTCTTGATGCGGCACACGACGGGCACGTCCCGCTCGCATATCAGATGGCGTTCGCACGACAGCGCGTCGCCGCGCACGAAGGACACCTGCACCGCCCAGGTGGGTATGTCGCACATCGGCAGCGCGCCGCCGCCCGCCCGCGATATCTCGGAAACGATGTCGATGCGCGCCGCGCCGCCCGCCGCCTCGGCGAGCGCGTGCGCGAGGCGCTCCGCCCGCGGGCGCACGTCGTCGGCGGTTTCGCACAGCATGCGCAGCGTCGGGATCTCGCGCACGGCGCGCTCTTCGTCCAAATAGAGGCGCAGCGTGGCCTCCAGCGCGGCGAGTGTCATCTTGTCGAGGCGCAGCGCGCGGGCGAGCGGGTTGGCCTTCAGGCGGTCGATCAGGCGTTTCGAGCCCACGATGATGCCCGCCTGCGGCCCGCCGAGCAGCTTGTCGCCCGAAAACGAGACGATATCGGCGCCTTGGCGCAGCGATTCGGCCACGGTGGGCTCGGCGTAATCGCCGAAGCAGGGCAGCGCCGCGAACGCGCCCGACCCCTGGTCTTCGTAGACGAGGGTCTCGACGCCGCCGCCTGCGCGCCGTGCGTTGGCGGCATCGGCGATCGAGCGCAGCTCGCGCACCGGCACGCTTTCGGTGAAGCCGATGAGGCGGTAGTTCGACGGGTGCACCTTCAGCAGCATGGCGGTGTCGTCGTCGACGGCTAAGGCGTAATCGCGCGGATGGGTCTTGTTGGTGGTGCCTACCTCGACCATCGCGGCGTCGGAAAGCGCCATGATGTCGGGGATGCGAAACGACCCGCCGATTTCCACCAGCTCGCCGCGGGACACCACGGCCTTATGCCCGCGGGCGAATTCGGAGAGCACCATCATGACGGCCGCGGCGTTGTTGTTCACGGCGATGGCGGCTTCGGCCCCGGTCAGGGCGCAGATGAGCTTTTCACAGTGGGCGTGCCTGCTGCCGCGCGCCATGGCGCCGGTGTCGTATTCGAGCGTCGAGTAGCCCCAGGCGACGTCCGCCACGGCGCGCGCCGCCGCAGGGGCGAGCACGCTGCGGCCGAGGTTGGTGTGGATGATGACGCCCGACGCGTTGATGACGCGGCGCAGCGAGGGACGCGTGAGCGCCAGCCCGCGGGTCGCGGCATCGGCGGCGATGAGCGCCGGGTCCGCTTCGACGGACGAACCCGCCAGGATAGCGCTGCGCGCCGCGCCGATGGCGTCGCGCACGGCCTGCACGAGGGAGGCGCGCGGCAGCTTGGTTTCGAGCGCGCGCACGCAGGGGGCGTGCAGCACCTCTTCCACCTGGGGAAGCGATTGCAGAAGTTCGTGGGGGGATGCGTTGTGCATGGCTGCTTCTTTCTTCGAAGCGCGCCGCGGCGGCCTCATGGCGCCGCGCGGCGGGTGCGGTTGTGCTCGAGGCCGGGCGCGGGCCGCATGCCCTGCCCGGCATCACGTGCCGGATTATACTCCCGGCCCCGCGTCGGTTTCCGCCGCGCGCCTGCGCTGCGGCGCGTGCGGCGTGCGGGCGGCATGCGGCCGCGTATACTTGCGGGGAATGCACGAGGAAAGGACGCTTTATGAGGATTCTCAACGTATCGGCGCAAAAGCCCGACAGCACCGGAAGCGGGGTGTATCTGGCCGAAACGGTGCGCTGCCAGCTCGATGCGGGCCACGACGCCGCCGTCATCGCGGGCGTCGCAGCCGACGACGCGCGCACCCTCGACGCGCGCGCCGCGTTTTTCCCCGTGCGCTTCCAGACCGAGGAACTGCCGTTTTTCGTGGCGGGCATGTCGGACCGCATGCCGTACCCGTCCACCCGCTATCGCGATATGACGCCCGCCATGGTGCGCGCCTTCGAGGCCGCCTTCGCCCGCGCCGTCGATGCCGCCGTCGAGGCGTTTCGGCCCGATGCGGTGCTGTGCCACCATCTGTACCTGGCCGCCGCCGTCGTGCGCGAGCGGGTCGCGGGCATCCCGGTGTGGGCGCTGTCCCATTCCACCGACCTGCGCCAGATGCGCTCGCACGGCTTGCAGCGCGAGCGCATCGTCGCGGCCATGCGCCGCCTCGACGGGGTGTGCGCCCTGCATGAGGAGCAAAAGCGCGAGATCGCGCAGCTCTACGGCATCGATCCCGAGCTTATCCGCGTGGTGGGAACGGGCTTCAACGCGTCGGTGTTCGGGCCTGAGGGCCGCACGACGCCGCCCGAAGGCCCCCGCGCCGATCTGGAGCTCGTCTACGCGGGCAAGGTGGCGTTCAGCAAGGGCCTCATGCCGCTGATGGCGGCGCTCGACCGCGCGGGCGCGTCGATCGAGGCCCGCAGGCCCGATGCATGCGCGGCCCGTCCCGCGTTGCGCCTGCGCATCGCGGGCGGCGTCGGCGATCGGGAGGAATACGACGCCATCGCCGCGGCGGCGCGCGCGTGCCGCTATCCGGTCGAGTTTCTCGGGCGGCTTGCGCACGACGAGCTGGCCGCGGTGTACCGCAGTGCCGACGCCTTCGTGCTGCCGTCGTTTTACGAGGGCCTGCCTTTGTCGGTGGTCGAGGCCATCGCCTGCGGGTGCAAGGCGGTCGTCACCGATCTGCCGGGCGTGCGGCCGTGGCTTTCCTCGCGCATGCCCGCCGCCCCCGTATCTTACGTGCAGCCGCCGCGGATGCGCGCCGTCGACGAACCGTGCGAGGACGACCTGCCCGCGTTCGAGCGCGCGCTGTCCGATGCGATCGCCGGCCTGCCCGACGCGCCCGATGCCGCCGTCGACGCCTCGGCGCTTTCGTGGGAGCACGTGAGCGAGCGCATCGTCGGGCTGCTTTCGAGCCGTCCGACGCGATAGCGCGCACGCGGCGCGCGACCGGTCCGTTGCGCTATACTCCGGCACATCGGAAGCGATGCGCGCCTGTTCAACCTGTCAATCGTCCCGGCGCATGACGCCAGGCCGTAATCATGGCGGCCGACGGCCTATCGCAGGCGTCCGTCTTCTTCTGCGGCGCGCGGGGAAAGGAGCGAAGCGGATCCATGATCTATCTCGATAACGCGGCCACTACCATGGTCAAGCCTGCGTGCGTGGCGCAGGCGGTGTGCGCGGCGATGCAGTCGTTCGGCGGCGTGGGCCGCGGCGTGCATCCCGCGTCGATCGCGGCGGGCATGGCGGTCTACGACGCGCGTGAGCGCTTGGCCCGTCTGCTCGGCGCGCCTTCGCCGACGCGCGTGGCGTTTTCCCACAATGCGACGATGGCGCTCAACACGGTCATCGCGGGCCTTGTTCCCGACGGCGGCGTCGCCGTCACCACGGCGGCCTCGCACAATTCGGTGCTGCGCCCGCTGTTTCGCGCGCGCGACGAGCGGGGCGTGCGCGTGGAGGTGGCGCCTATCGGCCCCGACGGCGCGCTTGATTACGACGCCTACGAAGCCTTGCTGGCCCGCGGGGCCGATCTTGTGGCGGTCACGCACGCGTCGAATCTGACGGGCGACGTCTACGACGCGGCCCGCATGGCGCGTGCGGCCCACGAGGCGGGCGCCGTATTCGTGCTCGATGCGGCGCAGACGGCCGGCTGCTATCCGGTGGACATGGGCGCCATCGGCGCCGACGCGGTGTGCTTCACCGGGCATAAAAGCCTGTTCGGGCCGCAGGGCACAGGCGGCGTCGCCGTGGCCGAAGGCATAGAACCCGCGCCGCTGCTCGAAGGGGGCTCAGGCACGCACAGCTTCGACGAGCGCCATCCGTCGTTCATGCCCGAGCGCCTGGAGGCGGGCACGCTCAACGCGCACGGCCTGGCCGGGCTTGCGGCGGGCGCGGCCTACCTGGAGGAGCGCGGCATCGACGCGGTGGCGGCCGAGGTGCGCGCGCTGGTCGAGCGTTTCGAGGCGCGCGTGCGCGCCATCGACGGCGTGCGCGTGCTGGGCGGAGGCGAAGGGCGCCGGTGCGGCATCGTGGCGCTGAACGTGGGCGACGTCGATTCGGGGGTCGTGGCCGATCGGCTGGCCCGCGAATTCGGCATCTGCACGCGGGCGGGCGCCCATTGCGCCCCGCTTATGCACCGGGCGCTGGGCACGGAGGCGCAAGGCGCCGTGCGCTTCTCCTTCTCCCATTTGAACACGGCCGCGCAGGCCGACGAGGCGGCGGATGCGCTCGCACGGATCGCCGCCGACGAATCGGCGCGCTAGGAACGCGGCGTTATCGTTCGCATATCGGAAGCGATTGGATACGAAAGGCGGAAAACCATGGAAATCATCGATGCATACGGTTTGAAATGCCCCAAGCCCCTCATGCTGGCCAAGCGCGCCATCGACGCGGGAACGCAGGAGTTCGCCGTGCGCGTGGACAACGACACGGCCGTCGCCAACCTGCGCAGGCTGGCGGGCACGAGCGGCTTTGCGGCGGCCGTCTCGCCGATAGAGGGCGGCTTCTCCGTCGCATTTTCCCGCGACGGCGCCGCGCAGCCCATCGAACTTGCGGCCGAAGACGCCGCGCCGGCCGCGCCTGCTGCACTCGCCGGCGCCTGCGGGCCTGCGGGCTGCGGCTATGCCGTCTTCGTGGGCAAAGACCACATCGGCGAAGGCGACGGGGAGCTGGGCTACAACCTCATGAAGATGGCGCTGTACACGCTGGCCGAGTGCGACGACGCGCCCGCATCGCTTCTGTTCATGAACGCGGGCGTGAAGCTGGTGGCGGGCGGCGAAGAGCAGGTGGCCGCAAGCGTGCGCTCGCTGATGGAGCAGGGCACCGAGGTGCTCGTGTGCGGCACGTGCCTCGATTTCTACGGCCTCAAAGACGCGCCGCTGGTGGGCGAGGTGTCCAACATGTACGACATCCTCGGCCGCATGCGCGAGGCCGCCAAGGTCATTACGCTGTAACGCCGCACGGTGCGCATGACGCGGGAAGGCCCGGGCTTCGTCTCGGGCTTTCCTGTGCATGGACCGCCTGCGCGCCCGCGCCGCGCCTTCGGTGGGATACACTGGAGCGACCGACGAAACAAGGGGGTTCCCTATGACGATGAAGCCGAACGAGCGCACGCGCCGCGTGATGGTGGGCGACGTGCCCATGGGCGGCGGCGCCCCGTGCGCGGTCCAGTCGATGCTCAACGCGCCGGCAAACGACGTCGCGGCCAACCTCGCGCAGATCGACGCGCTCGCGCAGGCGGGCTGCGAAGTGGTGCGCATGGCCGTTCCGCGCCGCGCGTGCCTGGACGCCTTCGAGGAAGTGTGCGCGCGCAGCCCGCTTCCCGTGGTGGCCGATATCCACTTCGACGCGCAGATAGCTATCGAGGCCGCCCGCCGCGGCGCGGCCAAGCTGCGCATCAATCCCGGCAACATAGGCGGTTGGGAGAAGACCGATGCGGTGATCGAGGCCGCGCGCGAGGCGGGCATACCCATCCGCATCGGGGTGAACGCGGGCTCGCTCGACGAAGGGCTCAAGGCCCGCGCCGATTTGACGCTGCCCGAAAAACTCGCCGCATCGGTGAAGGAATACGTGGCCCATTTCGAGCAGCGCGGCTTTTTCGACGTGGTGGCCTCGGCGAAAGCCCACGACGTCATGACCACGGTGGAAACGTACCGCATCCTGTCGCGCGAGCTTCCCGAGGTGCCGCTGCATATCGGCGTCACCGAGGCGGGAACGCTGATGCAGGGCGTGGTGAAATCGGCCAGCGGCCTGGGCATTCTGCTCGAAGAGGGCATCGGCGACACCATGCGCATCTCGCTGACCGACGACCCGACGGCGGAGGTGCGCGCCTGCTGGATGCTTCTGTCCGCGCTCGATCTGCGCCGTCGCGGCCCCGAGATCATCAGCTGCCCCACATGCGGGCGCTGCCAGGTCGACCTGATCGATCTGGCCCGTCGCGTGGACGAGCGCTTGTCCCAGGTGAAAGCTCCGTTGAAGGTGGCGGTCATGGGATGCGTGGTCAACGGCCCGGGCGAAGCCGCCGACGCCGATCTGGGCGTGGCGTGCGGCGCCGGGTCGGGCGTCATCTTCGCGAAGGGAAAAGTCTTGCGCAAGGTCGACGAGGCCTGTATCGTTGAAGCTTTGAGTGAGGAAATAGCAAAACTCGAATCAGAGGGTTAGGCAACCATGAACACCTATATCAATCGCGCGGTGCTGCGCATGAGCGACATCTACGCTCCCACGTTGAAAGAGGACCCCTCCGACGCCGATATCGTGTCCGCGAAGCTGCTCGCGCGCGCCGGCATGATCCGCAAGGAGGCGGCGGGCCTGTACACGTTTCTGCCTTTGGGCATGCGCGTCATCCATAAGATCGAGAACATCATCCGCGAGGAGATGGATTCCCACGGCGGCCAGGAAGTGCTCATGCCGTTCGTTCAGCCCGCCGAGCTGTGGCAGCGTTCGGGCCGCTGGGACGCCTACGGCGCCGAGATGCTGCGCGTGATCGACCGCCACGATAACGAGTTCTGCCTCGGGCCCACCCACGAAGAGGTCATCACCGACCTGGTGAGCAACGAGCTGCGCAGCTACAAAGACCTGCCCAAGAACCTCTACCAGATCCAGGTGAAGTTCCGCGACGAGCGCCGCCCGCGCTTCGCGCTTCTGCGCGGCCGCGAGTTCATCATGAAGGACGCCTACAGCTTCAACGCCGACCAGGAAAGCCTCGACGAAACCTACGACCGCATGCGCGACGCCTATTCCAACATGTGCGACCGCATGGGCCTGAAATACCGCATCGTCCAGGCCGATCCGGGCCAGATCGGCGGCAACGCCACCGAGGAGTTCATGGCGCTGGCCGAAACGGGCGAGGCCGAGCTGGTGTACTGCGATTGCGGCTATGCGGCCGACGTCGAGGTGGGCGCTTGTCATCCGCAGCCGTCCGAGTTCGCCGCCGAGGCGCTGGCCAAGGTGGAAACGCCGGGCGTGCACACCATCGCCGAGCTTGCGGCGTTTTTGGGCTGCCCCGAAAACGCCACCGCCAAGGCGTTCGCGGGCAAGGGCGAAGACGGCCAGGTCTGGGTGTTGTTCGTGCCCGGCGATTACGAGGTCAACGAGTGCAAGGCCGACCGTTTGGCGCCGGGCTTCGCGCCTTTGACCGACGACGAAATGGCCAAGATCGGCCTGCCGAAGGGTTCCATGGGTCCTGTGGGCCTGCCTGCGGGCGTCAAGATCGCGGCCGATGAAAGCCTGCGTTCCATCGAGCGCTGGGTCGTGGGTGCCAACGAGGACGGCTTCCACTACGTGGGCGCCAAGCAAGGCGAGGATTTCCAGGTGGACGTCTGGGCCGATCTGTGCACCGTGCGCGAAGGCGATACGTGCCCGTGCTGCGGCCTGCCCTTGAAGGCCGCGCGCGGCATCGAAGTGGGCCAGATCTTCAAGCTGGGCGACAAATACTCCAAGGCCATGGGCGCCACGTTCATGGACGAGGACGGCTCCGAGAAGCCGTTCATGATGGGCTGCTACGGCGTGGGCGTTTCGCGCACCATGGCGGCGGCCGTCGAGCAGAGCTACGACGAGTACGGCATCATCTGGCCTGCGGGCATCGCCCCGGCGCAGGTGTGCGTGATCCCGCTGTCGCCCAAGCCCGACGAGGTCACCGAAGCGGCCGAAACGCTGGCAGCCGAGCTGGCGGGCGCGGGCTTCGAGGTGGTCTTGGACGACCGCAACGAGCGCGCCGGCGTGAAGTTCGCCGACAACGACCTGATCGGCTGGCCCGTGCAGGTCATCGTGGGCAAGCGCGGCTTGGCCGAGGGCGTCGTCGAGGTGAAAAACCGCGCGACGGGCGAAAAGACGTCGGTCGCGCTGGCCGAGGTGGCCGCTTCCGTGGAGACGCTGCTCGCATAACGCATCCGCATCATAGCGCCCTCGCGCGGCAGCAGGCCGCGCGAGGGATTCGTTCGAGGCGCCCGCCGGTCGGGCGCCTCGTTGCGTTCGGGTCCTAACGCATTAGGGGCCCTTGTGCGTTCGGACTCCTTCCGCCTCGGATGAAGGTTTATGGACACGAACGAATAATCCGGTGATATTGCTGTTGTACTTTAGTGCGTTGGAGTATATACTGCCGTTTGCCGCCCGATACGAACCGCTGCCGGGCGGCGGCGCGCGAAGCGCCGTATGATGGAAGGGAAGAAAGGACCCTCTCATGAAAATGCTCGAACGCATCAGCGACTACGCAGGAAAGTACATGGCTTGTATCGCATTGGCGGTGGCGATTATTGCCATGATTATTCCGGGCCCGGTGTCCGCGGTCCTGAAGACGAGCTATGTCAACGTGCTGCTCGGCATCGTCATGTTCGGCATGGGCATGACCTTGAAGCTGTCCGATTTCAAGGTGGTCTTCACCAAGCCCAAGGCCGTTTTGGTGGGTATCGCCGCCCAGTTCGTCATCATGCCTGCGCTCGCGTTGCTGCTGGTTACCGTATTCCAGCTTCCGCCCGAGCTTGCCGTGGGCGTCATCTTGGTAGGTTCGTGCCCCGGCGGCACCAGCTCCAACGTGATGACGTATCTGGCGAAAGGCGACGTCGCGTTGTCCGTGGGCATGACCGCGTGCACCACCGTGATGGCGCCGATCGTCACGCCGCTGCTCGTGCTGCTTTTGGCCGGCCAGACCGTCGATGTGGACGTGGCCAGCATGTTCATGTCCATCGTGCAGGTGGTGCTCGTGCCCATCGCCGCGGGCTTCTTGATCAATCGCTTCTTCTCGAAATTCGCCGCCGCCTGCGAGAAAGTGCTGCCGCTCGTGTCGGTGACGGGCATCTCGCTGATCATCATGGCGGTCGTGTCCGCCAATGCGTCCAAGCTCGCCACCGTGGGTCTTCTGGTCGTGGCCGTGGTGGTGCTGCACAATCTGCTGGGCTACGCGCTGGGCTACGCCGCAGGCCGCATGCTGGGGCTTTCCAAGGCGCAGATGCGCACCTTGTCCGTGGAAGTGGGCATGCAGAATTCCGGCTTGGCCACCTCGCTTGCCACGGTGCATTTCGCCTCCATGCCGCTGGCCGCGGTTCCGGGCGCGGTGTTCAGCGTGTGGCATAACATCTCGGGCGCGGTGTACGCCAACCTGCTCGCCCGCACGGCCGCTTCTCCTGCCGATCACGCGGCCGATACGGAGAAAGCCGCGTAACGCGATAGCCGCGTGCGTCCTCTATACTAGGGTTTTCCGATCGTATTCCCCATCAAGTATAAGAAGAGGACAGCATGCCTTCTCAGAGTTCCATGGAGCTGCTCGCGCCCGCAGGCGGGTGGGAGCAGCTCGAGTACGCGATCCATTTCGGCGCCGATGCGGTGTATCTGGCGTCGCAACGCTACGGCATGCGCCGCCGCGCCGACAACTTTTCCGAGGAAGAGCTGCCGCGCGTGACGGCGTATGCCCACGAGCACGGCGTCGCGGTGCATGTGACCGTGAACACCATGATGACCGACGAGGATATCGACGATCTGCACCGCTATTTCGCCGTGCTGCAAAGCGCGGGCGTCGATGCCGTCATCGTGGGCGATATGGGCGCTTTGGCCGTCGCGCGCGAGGCGGCGCCCGACGTGGCCGTCCATCTTTCCACGCAGGCTTCGTGCATGAACGCGGCCGCGGTGCGCGTCTACGCGAGCCTGGGCGTGTCGCGTATCGTGCTGGCGCGCGAGATGAGCTTGGAAGCCATCGCCGAGTTGCGCCGCCGCATCCCTGACGATATCGAGCTTGAGGCGTTCGTGCACGGCGCCATGTGCATGGCTTATTCGGGGCGCTGCCTGATCAGCGATTACATGGCGGGCCGCGGCGCCAACGTGGGCCACTGCGCGCAGCCGTGCCGCTGGAAGTACGCCTTGGTGGAAGAAAAGCGCCCGGGGCAGTATTTCCCCATCGAACAGGATGAACGCGGCAGCTTCATCATGAGCTCCAACGACATGAACATGCTCTCGCATCTGCGCGCGCTCGAAGAGGCGGGCGTGAACAGCATCAAGATCGAGGGCCGCGCGAAGGGCGCCTACTACGTGGCATCGGTGGTCAACGCCTATCGCCACGTGCTGGACGGCGAAGACGCCGCCGCGTGGCAAGGCGAGCTTGAAACCACGAGTCATCGCCCGTATTGCACGGGATTCTATTTCGGTGATCCGGGGCAAAACCAGGGCACGGTGGAGTATGCGCGCTCGCACCAGATGGTCGCGCGCGTCGAAGGCTGCGCGGCGGACGACATGCAGCAGCGGGCGGCGTTCGACGCCGATGCGGCCGCAAGCGACGCGTGCGCGCCGGACGCTGCGCAGGATGCGCCGTTTCGCGTGCAGGTGCTGTGCCGCAACAGGTTCTTCGAAGGCGAAGAGCTCGAAGTGATCAGCCCCGATGCGGCCGTGCGTACGTGCGCGGCGAAGCGGCTGGTGTGGCATGCGGGCCCCGATGCCGATCTGAAGGATATCGAGCGCGACGGCTTAGGGCGCATCATCGGCCCCGACCCGTCGTGCGAAGGCGGCACGTTGGTGGCCGTTGCAGTGGCGAACCGCACCATGGAGCGCTATTCGTTCGCGGTGCCTTTCGAGCTGCACGAACGCGACATCATGCGCATTCGCCGCGAAGGGCAGGATGTGGGGCGCGTGCTGTAGCGCGCCGCGGCATCGGAGGCCATGGTTGCCGTAACGGATCGAAATGGGATGGAAGGTCCCGTAAGCGTAAGGGGTTGGATATGAGTATGTCGTTTGCCGAGCAGAAACGCGCGGCGAAGGCGTTCGTGGCGCGTTGGAAAGCGCTTGCGTGCGTGGAGGAGGAACATTCGCGCTCGTTTTGGATCGAGCTGCTCCAAGATGTGTACGGTTTGAAAAACGCGACGCATGCGCTCGAATTCGAACGCAAGGTCAAGGGCCGCAAGATCGACGTCTTCTATGAGGATATGGGCGTGCTGGTGGAGATGAAAGGCCGCGGCATCGGCCTTGACGAAGCCAGCGTGCGCAGCAAGAAGGCGGGGCTTGAAACGCCGTATCAGCAGGCGAAATGGTATGCCGACAATCTGCCGTTCTCCATTCGGCCGCGCTGGATCGTCACGTGCAACTTCGACGAGTTCCGCATTTACGATCAGGAAAAGGAACACCAGGAGGAATACGTCGCGCTTTCGCTCGACGAGCTGCCCGAGCAGCTGCATCTGCTGGGCTTTCTCACCGACGCGAACAATTCGCGCATCGAGCGCGAAAAGCAGCTGTCGGTACAGGCGGGCGAGCTGGTGGGAAAGCTGTACACGCAGCTTTCGCAGCAGTACAAAAACATCGAGACCGACGCGCACGAGCAGCGCAGCCTGAACGTGCTGATCGTGCGGTTGGTGTTCTTGCTGTACGCCGAGGATTCGGGCCTGTTGCATGAAAAGGACGCGGTGCTGAACTACCTGAAGGATTACCGCGCCGATCAGATGCGCCAGGCGATGATCGACCTGTTCCGCGTGCTCGATACGCCGCTCGATGAGCGCGACCCGTATCTGCCCGAGGGCTTGCTGGCGTTTCCGTACGTGAACGGCGGTCTGTTCGGCAACGACGACATCGTGGTGCCGCAGTTCACCGAGGATATCCGCCTCGATCTTCTGCTTGAGGCGTCGCAGAAATTCGACTGGTCGGGCATCAGCCCCACCATTTTCGGTGCGGCGTTCGAAAGCACGCTGAACCCCGCCACGCGCCGTGCGGGCGGCATGCATTATACGAGCATCGAGAACATCCATAAGGTGATCGACCCGCTGTTTTTGGACGACTTGCGCGCGGAGCTCGCCGAAATCGAGGGCGAGAAGGTGGAGAAAAACCGCACGATCAAGCTGAAGCGCTTCCAGAAAAAGCTCGGCAGCCTGCGCATTTTCGACCCGGCATGCGGCAGCGGCAACTTTTTGACGGAAAGCTATCTCAGCTTGCGCCGCCTGGAGAACCGCGTGATCGAAAGCCTGCAGGGCGATCAGATGGGCATGAGCTTCGGCGGCGAGACCTCGCCGATCGAGGTGTCCATCGATCAGTTCTACGGCATCGAAATCAACGATTTCGCGGTCAGCGTCGCCAAGACCGCGTTGTGGATCGCCGAAGAGCAGATGATGGAGGAAACGAGCGAGATTCTGCTGCAGCCCTTCGACTTCCTGCCCCTCAAGAGCAACGGCAATATTCATCAGGGCAATGCGCTGCGCATGGACTGGAACGACGTTCTGCCGGCTGAGGAATGCAACTTTATCGTGGGCAATCCGCCGTTTTTGGGATATTCGAACCTGTCGGCATCGCAGTCGGAAGACCGCGCGATGTTGTTCGGCAAGGTGAAAACCCTCGATTACGTGGCGTGCTGGTACAAAAAGGCCGCCGAATACATGCGCGATACCCGCATACGCGCGGCGTTCGTATCGACCAACAGCATCTGCCAAGGCCAGCAGGTAGAGCCGTTGTGGAAACCGCTTTTCGAGCAGGGCATCGGCATCGATTTCGCTTGGCAGTCGTTCGTGTGGAACAGCGAGGCGAACGACCAGGCGCACGTGCACGTGGTCATCGTCGGGTTCTCATATGGCGGAACGCGCGAGCGCACGCTGTTCGATCGGGAAGGGCGCGGTCGCGCGGTCGAAAATATCAACGGCTATCTGCAGCCCGCGCCCAACGTGTTCATCGAAAAGCGCACGAAGCCGTTGTGTTGCGTCGAGGGAATGGCTCAGGGATTCAAGCCGGCGGATAATGGGCACCTGCTGCTTAATGCGAACGAATATGCCGAGGCGGTCGCGGAAGATTCCGCTCTTGCGGGTTGGATCCGTCCGTTTTCGATGGG
>JAUNBA010000016.1:0-17607 GCA_030527325.1 Slackia sp. | reverse complement strand
TGCGGCTTTTTCCTCGAATGTTTCCCCTTTGTTTCTACGCTATCGCACAGTAAAGTGCCGCGCCGTATCGCGCTACAATGGCCTTTCCACGAGAAAGGATCCGTTATGCAGATTTCACAGGTGTTCGAGGGCGAAACGCTGCCCGTCTCATTCGAGATATTCCCTCCGAAAGGCGATCTTCCTGTCGAGGCTGCGCATGCGATGGCCGAACAACTCGCCCCGCTCGATCCCGCGTTCGTCTCGGTGACGTACTCGGCGGGCGGAAGCGGCAACAGCGCGCGCACGATCGACGTCGCCCGCATGATGAAAGAGGATTTCTCGTTGCCTATTATGGCGCACCTGACCTGCATGAACGCGACGAAGCACGATATCGACGACACGCTGGGCGCCATGAAGCGCGCGGGGCTTGAAAACGTGCTCGCCCTGCGCGGCGACCGCATTCCCGGCTGTGCCACTACCGATTTCCACTTCGCGAAAGACCTCATTCCCGTCGTGGCCGACGCGGGCTTTTGCGTGGGCGCGGCGGCATACCCCGAAGGGCATATCGACTGCCTCGATTTCGAGCAGAGCATCCGCCACCTCAAAGAGAAGCAGGATGCGGGCGCGCGCTTTTTCGTGACGCAGCTCTTCTTCGACAACGAATGCGCCTTCAGGTTCCTCGACGCCGCGCGCAACGCGGGCGTCACGGCGCCCATCACGTTCGGCGTCATGCCGTTTTTGTCGAAGGCGCAGATATCGCGCATGGTGTTCATGTGCGGCGCCAGCCTGCCGTCTCCCATCATCAAGCTGCTCGCGCGCTATGAAGACGATCCCGCGGCGCTTTGCGAGGCGGGCGTCGAATACGCCTGCGCGCAGCTCGAAGGCCTGGCGGCGGCGGGCGTCGACGGCCTGCACGTCTACACGATGAACAGGCCGAGCATCGCCGCGGCGGCCATGCGCGCGCTGCGCGAGAGCGGGGCGGTGGCGTAGCCGTGCCCACGTATCGCGTCGATAAAGCGGAGGCCCTGCGCTACATGGGCTATGCGGGCCAGGCCGCAGACGAGCTGCTCGACGAGCGCATCGACGGGCTGATATCCGCGTGCGAGCGCGAAAGCAGGCCCGCGTTCGTCTACCGCATCTTCCCGGTGGAAGAAACCCCTGATGGCGTGCGCCTTCAGGGAAGCCCGCTTCTGCTGCGCGGGCAGGCCATCGCCGATCATTTGCACGGCGCCCGCTCGTGCGCCGTCATGGCCTGCACGCTGGGACTTGCCAACGAGCGCGCGTATGCCCGCATGCAGGCCCGCGGCGCGCTCGATGCGCTGGTGTTCGGGGCCGCGGGCTCTTCGCTGGTGGAGTGCGCGGCCGACGCCTGTGAGGCGGCCATCGTGCAGGAGGCGGCCTCGATGGGCCTGCATACGAATTGGCGGTTCAGCCCCGGCTACGGAGATCTTCCCTTGGATATCCAGCCCGCCATCGTGCGCACGCTGCAGGCGGATAAGGCCTTGGGTATGACGGCCACGTCGAGCAATCTGCTCATCCCCGTGAAAAGCGTCACGGCGTTCGTGGGCTTGTTCGATCATTTGCAAGAAGACACCAAGCGAAGCTGTGCCGGATGCGCCTGCGCGCCGCATTGCTTTTTGAGAAAGGCGGGAACTCCATGCTACCGATAACGTCGCGCGCCGTAACGCCGCGCTGCGCCGATGACCTGCGCATAGCCGATGCGCACCTCGCCGCCGCGCTGGCGGGCGAGGCCTACCTCGTGTTCGACGGCGCCATGGGCACCATGCTGCAGGAATCGGGGCTTGAGGCAGGCGAGCTGCCCGAGCTTCTGTGCTTGACCGACCCTGCGTCCATCGCGGCCGTCCATCGCGCCTATGTGGAGGCGGGAAGCCAGGTCATCACCACGAACACGTTCGGTGCCAACGCGCACAAGCTCGCGGGCGCCGCGTCGGTGGCCGAGGTGTTCGACGCGGCCGTTTCCTGCGCGCGCGCTGCCGGCGCGCGCTATGTGGCGGCCGATATCGGGCCGACGGGCGCGCTGCTCGAGCCGCTCGGCACCATGAGCTTCGATGAGGCCTTCGAGCTGTTCGCCGAACAGGTGCGCGCCGCCGAGGCCGCGGGCGCCGATATCATCCTGGTGGAAACCATGGCCGACCTGCTGGAGGCCAAAGCGGCGGTGCTCGCGGCGAAGGAGTGCACGTCGCTTCCCGTGTTCGCCACCATGACCTTCGGCGAAGACGGCCGCACGTTTTTGGGCACCGATCCGCAGATCGCGGCGCTGGTGCTCTCGTCGCTGGGCGTGTCGGCTTTGGGCGTGAACTGCTCGCTGGGCCCCGATGACCTGCGTCCGCTGGTCGACCGCATGCTCGATGCGGCCACGTGCCCCGTTATGGTGCAGGCCAACGCCGGCTTGCCGCGCGTCGAAAACGGCGCGACGGTCTTTTCCGTGGATGCGGAGCATTTCGCCGCAAGCGTGGCCGGCATGGTGGAGGCGGGCGTGACCATCGTGGGCGGCTGCTGCGGCACCAACCCCGCCTACATCGAGCGTTTGGCACGCCTGGTGGAAGGGCGCGTGCCCGCCCGCACGACGCCCGCGCCCGTGTGCGCGGTGACGAGCGCCCAGGAGGCGGTGGTGCTCGAAGGGCGCCATGTGGCCACGATCGGCGAGCGCATCAACCCGACGGGCAAAAAGCGCCTCAAGCAGGCGCTGCGCACCGGGGATTTCGACTACGTGATCAACGAGGCCATCGCCCAGACCGAGGCGGGCGCCGATATCCTGGATGTCAACGCCGGCCTGCCCGAGATCGACGAAGCCGCGGTGCTGGTCGATCTGGTGGGCAAGATCCAAAGCGTGACGGGGCTGCCGCTGCAGATCGATTCGTCCGACCCCGAAGCGGTCGAGGCCGCGGTGCGCGTGTACGCGGGCAAGCCCATCATCAACTCCGTGAACGGCAAGCGCGAAAGCCTGGATGCCGTGCTGCCCATCGCCAAGCACTACGGCTGCGCAGTGGTGGGCCTCACACTGGACGAGGGCGGCATTCCGCCCACGGCCGAAGCGCGCTTCGAGATAGCGCGCCGCATCGTGGAGGAGGCCGAGCGCGCGGGCATCCCGCGTCAGGACGTGTTCATCGACTGCCTGGTCATGGCCGCTTCGACGAACCAGGCCGAGGTGGTTGAGATCCTGCGCGCCATCACGCTCGTCAAAGAGCGTCTCGGCGTGCGCACGGTGCTCGGCGTGTCCAACGTGAGCTTCGGCCTGCCGCTGCGCGAGGTGGTCAACGCCACGTTTCTTTCCGCGGCGTTTTCCGCGGGCTTGGATCTGCCCATCCTCAATCCGCTGTCGCAGCGCTATCGCGAGGTGGTGGATTCGTGGCGGGTGCTGTGCGGGCAGGACGCGGGCGCCGCGCGCTACATCGAAGGCTATGCAGGCATGACGCTTGCGCCCGCCAGCGCTCCCGCGCAGGCGGCGGCGGGCGGCGCTGCGCGCGAGGCGTCCGCCGACGGCGAGCCCGGCAGCCTGCGCCATTGCGTGATAACGGGCAGGCGCGCCGCGGCGGGCCAGGCCGTCGAAGCCCTGCTTGATGCGGGCGCCGATGCGCTGGCGCTGATCGACGACGAGCTGATTCCCGCGCTCGACGAGGTGGGCGCGCGCTTCGAGGCCGGAACCTTCTTCTTGCCGCAGCTGATGGCTTCTGCCGAGGCGGCGAAGGCGGGCTTCGATGTGATCAGGCGCCGTTCGTCGAACGATGCGGTGGCCGATAAGGGCGCGGTGGCGGTGGCCACGGTGAAAGGCGACATCCACGACATCGGCAAGAACATCGTGCGCATGCTGCTCGAAAACTACGGCTACACGGTGTATGACCTGGGGCGCGACGTCGACCCTGAGAAGGTGCTCGCCTGCGTGCGCGAGCACGGCGTGAAGCTCGTGGGCCTTTCGGCGCTCATGACCACCACGGTGCGCGGCATGGAGGAGACCATCGCGCTTTTGCGCGAGCAGGCGCCCGACGTGAAGGTGTTCGTGGGCGGGGCCGTGCTGACGCCCGAATACGCGCAGATGGTCGGCGCCGATTACTACGCCAAAGACGCCGCCGAAGGCGCGCGCATTTGCGCCGAGGTGCTGGGGTAGGGCCGGGCGGCATGGACGCGCGCGGGCGCGTGGAGCGTGCCGCGGCCGCGCGCCTATTCCCCGTTATAGTAAGATGCGGGTATGACACGGATGCCGACGGCATCTTCGATCGATCCGGAAGGAGACCGCTATGGGAGTCCAGGCCGAAGAAACGTTCGATGCGCGTTCGTTCGACGAGTTCGCCGATTATCTGCGTGCGCATACGCGCGTGTTCATGGAAGTAGCGGGAAAGACGTACTATCTGACGCACACCGACGGGTACTGGCGCGCGCAGGATTGCGCCGTCCTCAACGACAAGGGGCATTTCACCGATTGCTCCGATCTGGTGCCGACGCTCGATGAATTCTTCGGGCTGCCGTGGCTGGACGGCAAAACCGTGGAAGACGTCTTCGCCGACGCGAAGTTCTACGGAAGCATTCAAGAATGACGCGAAGCGGGCCTCCTTTTGGGAGGCCCGCTTTGTCGGCGCGCATTGCGTATCGCGCACCGACGAAGGCCGCCTCGCCTGCGCGGAATCGTGCGGGCGAGGCGGCCTTGTACGTTTTGCGGCCGTGGCGCCGCCGCTCGGATTTAGGATGCCGTCACGTAGGCGAACCCGAAGGCGCCGGGTCCTAGATGGGCGCCGATGGTGCCGCTGACCTGGCGGAAGCGCGTGTTTTCGGGATCAAGCCCGAACTTTTCGACCGTTTCGTCGCGCAGCTTTTCGGCCTGCGCGCGATCGCTCGTGTACGGGAAATACACCGGCCATGCAGGGTCGAGGTCGGCGTGTTCGAGGTCTTTCCAGATGATCTTCTTGGCGGCGGCGGTGCCCTTCGCCTTGGCGGGGCTTACCAGCTCGCCTGCATTAATGCTGATGGTGGGCTTGATCTTGAGCAGGTTGCCGATCGCGGCCACCGACGCGGGAATGCGGCCGCCTTTGCGCAGGTAGGTGAGGGTGCCCATGATGCCGTGCACGTGCACGCGCTTGGTGAATTCGTTGACCAGCTCCACGATTTCGGCGAGCGATTTGCCGGCGTCGCGCTGGGCCGCGGCGTAGCGCACGACGATGTACTGGCAGATGATGGCCTGGCGCGTGTCCACCACGGCGATGCGATCGCCGTAGCCCGACATCTCGGCGGCCATGCAGGCCGAATTATACGTGCCCGATATCTCCGAGGTCATGGTGAGCACCAGCGCGTCTTCGTCGTTGGCCTGCGCTTCGCGGAACAAGCCGAGCCAGGTGTCCAGCGACGGTTGGCTGGTCTTGGGGAATTCCTCCGAGCCCGCGAGCAGACGGTAGAACTCGTCGAGCATCTCCGGGGTGTTGCGCGAGCAGTGGACGTCGCCGAACATGATATCGAGCGGCGCCAGCTTGATGCCCAGTTCGTCCGCTTCGCTTTCGAGGATATCCGACGCGGTGTCGGTGATTATCATCATGTCGTGCGTCCTTTCCGAACAATCGTTCAACCTGATACAAAATGTCTCATATGGTTTTATCTTATGAAGAGGGGCGCCGTGCGGCAAGGCGGGCCATGTTACAAAAAATCAACGATTGGAGGCGCAGGCCGTGGATAAACGGGTCGAGGCCAACAGGGAGACCAAGGTGCGCATCACCTGCGCTTTGGTGTCGCTGCTCGCCAGCAAGAAGCTTTCCGATATATCGGTGACCGATATCGTCGAGCGGGCGGGCGTGGCGCGCGCGTCGTACTACCGCAACTTCTCGTCGAAAGAAGACGTGCTCGCCGAGGCGGGGCGCTTCATCATCGACGACTTCCGCCGAAGCATCAGCCACGTCGAAGGCGGCTGCCGCGGCTACGAGGGCATTCTGTTCGCCTTCCGTTATTTCGCCTCGTATCGCGAGCCTTTGCTGCGCCTGCATCGGGCGGGGTTCACCGGCATCTACGAGGATTTGTTTCGCACGTACGTGGAAGACGAGGCGCGCGATGTCGTGCGCGACGAGTTCTCGCGCTACCGCATCGCGTTTTTCTCGAGCGCGTTGTTCGGCTTCTACGTCAGCTGGCTCGAAAACGGGATGCAGGAGTCGCCCGAGGTCATGGCGAAGCTGTTCTGTTCGATGGCGTCGGGCGCCATCGACGAGGCGCAGGGGTAGGGCGCGCGCCGCGGAGCGCGGCCGGGGTCCCGGCCGATGCGCCGCATGGCCGGGGAGTCGGCCTCTGCGGCGCGCTTGTCCGCGCGTCTGCGGCCGGGCTCGCGCGCCGCGGGCGCTTCGGCGCCGTACGTTCGCCGCTCGTTTCGCCGTCTCGGCGCGCTGCGAAAAACGGTCGGCGGGCCGTTTTTCTCCCGAAGGAAAAATCGTGTATGCTATCTGACCGTCGCATACCAATATATGAAGCATGCAAAGCGTTTCAACCCGTATCGGAGGGCATACCGTGAAGCTGGTCGTCACAGAGAAGAACATCGCCGCCCAGAAAATCGCCGATCTGCTCGGCATCGGCAAGACCAAGGCCGATAAAGTCTATAACACGCCCGTCTACCGTTTTCAGCGCGACGGCGAAGAGTGGGTGACCATCGGGTTGCGCGGCCATATCCTCGAGCCCGATTTCATGCCCTCCATCGTCTACGACGCCAAGACGGGCTGGCAGGGCGTCACCGCCGACGGCGAAATCGTCGAAGCGGACATCCCCGATTTCCTGCCCAAGCCGCCGTTTAAAACCAAGCGCAAGCCGTTCAAGGCGGACGGCGTCGAAATGGGCGCCTGGAAGATGGACGCGCTGCCGTATCTCGCATACGCGCCCATCGAGAAGCGCCCGAAGGAAAAAGACATCATCCGCAGCCTGAAAAACCTTGCGAAAAAGGCCGACGAAATCGTCATCGCCACCGACTTCGACCGCGAAGGCGAGCTGATCGGCTCCGATGCGCTGGGCTGCATGAAAGAGGTCAACGATACGGCGCCTGTGTTCCGCGCCCGCTATTCGGCCATCACCAAAGATGAAATCGACCATGCGTTTTCGCACCTCGTCGAACTCGACGACGATCTGGCTCAGGCGGGCGAAAGCCGCCAGGACATCGATCTTATCTGGGGCGCGGTGCTGACGCGCTACCTCACCATCGTGAAATTCGCGGGATACGGCAACGTGCGCTCTTCGGGCCGCGTGCAAACGCCCACGCTCGCGCTCATCGTGGCGCGCGAGCGCGAGCGCATGGCGTTCGTTCCCGAGGACTACTGGGTCATCAAAGGGTCGTTCGCCCATGAGGGCGACGCGTTCGAGGCGGGCCATGCCGTGGCGCGTTTCAAGGAGCAGGCCGCGGCCGACGCCGTGATGGCCCGCGTCGAGGGTGCTGCGACGGGCACGGTTTCCTCCATCGAGAAAAAGCAGCGCACGGCGGCGGCGCCCGTGCCGTTCAACACCACGAGCCTGATGGCCGCCGCGGCCGCCGAGGGCCTGTCGCCCGCGCGCACCATGCGCATCGCCGAAAGCCTCTATATGGACGGCTACATCAGCTATCCGCGCGTCGACAACACGGTGTATCCCGATTCGCTCGATCTGAAGGGCGTGGTGGGCAAGCTCGCCGACGTCGCGGTGTACCGCCCGTATTGCCAGGAGCTGCTCGCCCGCGGTCCGCTCGTCGCCACGCGCGGCAAGAAGGAGACCACCGACCATCCGCCCATCCATCCTACGGCGGCGGCCGATCCCGACAAGCTCGATCCCGCGGCGTGGAAGCTGTACAACCTCATTGCGCGCCGTTTTCTGGCCACGCTGTCCGAGGCCGCGCTCATCGAGGGCACCAAGGTGGTCATCGACGTGGCGGGCGAGCCGTTCGCCGTTAAAGGCGACGTGCTCGTGAAGCCGGGCTTTCGCGCCATCTACCCGTACGGCCTGAAAAAAGACGAGCAGCTTCCCGCGCTCGCCGAGGGGCAGACGGTCGATTTCGCCGGCGCCGTCTGCACCAAGAAACAGACCGAGCCGCCCGCGCGCTATTCGCAGGGCAAGCTCATCCAGGAGATGGAAAAGCTGGGGTTGGGCACCAAGGCCACGCGCCATGCCATCATCGAGCGCCTCTATACGGTGAAGTACGTGCAAAACGACCCGATCGAGCCCAGCCAGCTCGGCATCGCGGTATGCGACGCGCTCGATAAGTTCGCCCCGCAGATCACCAGCCCCGATATGACGGCCACCCTCGAGGAGGACATGAACCTCATCGCGGCGGGCGAGAAGTCGCGCAAAGAGGTGGTCGATCTGTCCCGCGACATCCTGCACGACGTGCTCGAGGAGCTTTTGCCCCATTCCGAAGAGGTCAAAGAGGCCCTTGCAGACGCGGTCGCGGCCGACGCCTATGTGGGCCCGTGCCCGAAATGCGGCAAGGATCTGCAGCTGCGCGCCTCGTCGAAGACGCGTTCGATGTTCATCGGCTGCGCAGGCTGGCCCGATTGCGACGTCACCTATCCGCTGCCGAAGGGCAAGATCGAAGCCCTCGAAGAGAAATGCCCCGTTTGCGGCATGCCTCAGATCAAGGTGACCGCGTTTCGCTCGAAGCCGCGCGTGCTGTGCATCGATCCGAACTGCACGACGAACCAAGAGCCCGACGTGGTGGTGGGAACGTGTCCCGTCTGCGCGCAGCGCGGCCTTTCCAAAAAGCTCGTGGCAAGCAAGAACCCCCGCACGCTCAAGCGGTTCATCCGCTGCGAGAACTACGAGGAATGCGAGACGAGCTATCCGCTTCCCCAGTACGGCGAGCTGACCGCCACCGACGAGACCTGCGAGCATTGCGGCGCCCCGATGGTTATCGTGAAAACGGCGCGCGGCCCGTGGAAGCTGTGCCCGAACTTCGATTGCCCCGGCAAGGAGAAAGAGGCCCAGGAAAAAGAGGCCAAGGCGAAAAAGCCGGCCGCCTCGAAGGCCAAGGCCGCCAAAAAGCCGGCCGCGAAGAAATCCGCCTCCGCGGCGCAGGATTAAGGAGGGGTCGCCGTGGCCGCCGCATCGCCGACGAAAACGCAGCGCGCGTTCGCGTTCGCGGGCCTCACGGGGCTTTCGTTCGCGTTGGGCGCGCCTGCGGGCTTTCTGCTCTGGCTGATGCTCAGCGTGGCGTACGCCTTGTGCGACCTGGCATGGAAGGGCATCGGCGCGGCTTCGGGCTGGGCGCTGTTCCCGCTGTGCGCCTGCTGCGCGGGCGGCGTGTGCATCGGGTTGTGGAACGCGCGCTTCAAAAGCGCGCCGCTTCCGTTCGATCAGGTCATGGCGCAGGTCAAGCGGGAGGGCGGCTACACCGTGCGCCGCCCTTTCGCGGCGGCGGTGTCGTTCTTTCTGCCGATCGCGGCAGGCGGCGCGGTCGGCCCTGAGGCGGGGTTGATGGGCATGGTCGCCGCAGGATGCACCTGGGTGGGCACCCGCTTGCGTTCGTTCGCCGCCCGATGCGGCCTGCAGCCTGATGCCGCCGCGACGCGCCCGTTTCTTACGCCGTGGCCGCGCAGAATCGTATACGCCGCAGGCATCGCAGGCGCTTTTGCGGGCATCGCCGTCTATCGGGCGCTGCTGCCGGGCGGCATGGCGCTTCCTCGTTTCGCGGCCCCGGGCGATTGCTGCGTGCAATGGATCGCGTGGATCGCGCTCGGCGCGCTTGTCGGATGGCTGCTGGTCCTGCTGTATAAAGGATGCGTGCGGGCCACGAAGCGCATCGCCGCCGCGTTCGGCGAGCACCTCGTGGCGAAAACGACCGTCTGCGGCCTCGTGCTGGGCGCGGCGGCCTTGGCGCTGCCTTATGTCCTGTTCCCCGGAACCCAGCAATTCGACGCCATCGCTTCGTCTTGGTCCGCCATGGGCGCCGCCGCGCTGCTGGCGACGGGCGTGCTCAAAACCTGCCTGGTCGCGTTCTGCCTGAATATGGGATGGAGCGGAGGCCCGTATCTTCCCTTGGTCTTCTGCGGCGCGGTGTCCGGCTACGGCCTTGCCGCGGCCCTCGGCGCCGATCCCGCGGTATGCGTCTGCGCCGTGGTCTGTTCGCTCATGGGCGCGTTCGTGGGGAAATTCCCGGGCGCGTTTCTGTTCATGCTCGTGCTGTTCGCGCCGCACGGCATCCTCATCGCGGCGCTGTGCACGGCCGCAGGCTGCCTGCTTCCCCAGCCGAAGGGATGGAAAGCGCCCGCGCGGCGATAGGGGACGGTCGCGAGTCGTCCGCCGCGGCCGCGCGATTCGTGCGATCGTTTGTCGCGTCCGCGGGTGCGACGCTTGCATTCCGGCGCCGAAGCGGGCTTTCGATCCGCGTGCGTTCTGCGCGCGCCGCCTTCTCCGCCTTCGTTTTCGCCTCGGCCGCGCACCGCCGTCGCAGTATCTTCACAAGCGCAAAAACCATCTTGCAACATGATTGACCGGGCATTATAATTCAGCAATTGCGTCTGAAGGTGTATGGATACACCCGGGCGCGTGGAAACGGAGTCGAGGCCGCGCACTCCCATTACGGTCTATTCGGCAATCGTTTCCCAGAATGCAAGGGGAGTTTCCTGGTACGTGCAAGGAGTGGCACGCGAGCAGGACTCCAAGGAAGAAAGGTTGTTTGATGGGAATCAAGCAATACAAGCCGACTAGCCCCGGCCGCCGCTTCCAGACGGTTTCGGACTTCGCCGAAATCACCTGCAGCACGCCGGAAAAGTCGCTGCTTGCACCGCTGCCTAAGAAGGCCGGTCGCAACAACAACGGTCGCATCACCACCCGCCACCAGGGCGGCGGCACCAAGCGTCGTTACCGTATCATCGACTTCAAGCGCAACAAGGACGGCGTGCCCGCCAAGGTTGCCACGATCGAGTACGATCCCAATCGTTCCGCCCGCATCGCGCTGCTCCACTACGTGGACGGCGAGAAGCGCTACATCCTGCACCCCAAGGGCCTGCAGGTCGGCGACACGGTTGTTTCCGGCATGGGCGCCGACATCAAGCCCGGCAACGCCATGCCCCTTTCCGAGATTCCTGTCGGTACGCTGATCCACGCCGTCGAGCTCCAGCCCGGCAAGGGCGCGGCTATCGCCCGTTCCGCAGGCACCTCCATTCAGCTCATGGGTAAAGAGGGCAAGTACGCCATCCTGCGTATGCCTTCTTCCGAGATGCGTCGCGTGCTCCTGACCTGCCGTGCCACCATCGGCGAGGTGGGCAATGCCGAGCATGCCAACATCAAGATCGGCAAGGCCGGCCGTAGCCGCTGGAAGGGCGTTCGTCCTACCGTCCGCGGTACTGTCATGAACCCCGTCGACCACCCGCACGGCGGTGGCGAGGGCAAGAACAAGTCTTCGGGTCGTCATCCTGTCAGCCCGTGGGGCGTTCCCACCAAGGGCCATCGCACCCGCAACCCGAAGAAGGCTTCGAGCCGCCTGATCATTCGTCGCCGCAAGAAGTAAGCGACTAAACGTTAAGGAGAAACTGTGAGCAGAAGTTTGAAGAAAGGTCCTTTCGTTGAGCCGCGTCTTCTCGGTCGCATCAATGCGATGAACGCTGCCGGCGAAAAGAACGTCATCAAGACGTGGTCTCGCTCTTCGACCATCTTCCCGGAAATGGTGGGCCACACCATCGCCGTCCATGATGGCCGCAAGCATGTGCCGGTCTACGTCACCGAGTCCATGGTCGGTCACAAGCTGGGTGAGTTCGCTCCCACCCGTACGTTCAAGGGCCATGTCAACAAGGGCAAGAAGTAAGGAGGTAAACACACATGGAAGCAAAAGCAACCGCTAAGTACGTGCGTGTGAGCCCCCGCAAAGCACGTCTCGTCATCGACCAGGTTCGCGGCAAAGACATCGTCGCCGCCCGCGAAATCCTCCGCTTCTCCGAGCGCGCAATCGCCGAAGTCGTGGAGAAGGTCCTGAACTCCGCCGTCGCTAATGCGGAGAACAACCATCACATGCGTTCCGCCAACCTCGTCGTGAAGGCTGCATACGTCGACGAAGGTCCCACTCTCAAGCGCATTCGTCCGCGTGCTAAGGGCTCCGCTTCGCGCATCCGCAAGCGCACCAGCCACATCACCGTCATCGTTGCGCCGCGAGAGGAGGCATAAATGGGTCAGAAAGTCATGCCCACCGGCTTCCGTCTCGGCATCACCGAGGACTGGCGTAGCCGTTGGTATTCCGATAAGGATTACGCCAAGAACCTGGAAAACGACCTTGCTATCCGTCGTTTCCTGGACAAGCAGCTCGCCAAGGCGGCTGTTTCCAAGGTCGAGATCGAGCGCGCAGGCGACAAGGTGAAGGTCATCATCACCACCGCTCGCCCCGGCGTCGTGATCGGCAAGAAGGGTGCTGAGATCGAGGGTCTGCGCAAGCAGCTCGCCAAGGTCGTCGGCGGCCCGGTCAACATCGAGGTCGTCGAGGTCAAACGCCCCGAGCTCGATGCCAACCTGATCGCTCAGTCCGTCGCCGAGCAGCTCGAGGGCCGCGTCGCGTTCCGTCGCGCTATGCGCAAGGCCGTCCAGTCCGCTCGCAAGTCCGGCGCCCTGGGCATCCGTATCCAGTGCTCCGGTCGTCTCGGCGGCGCGGAGATGAGCCGTCGCGAGTGGTATCGCGAAGGCCGCGTGCCTCTGCATACCCTGCGTGCGAAGATCGACTACGGCTTCGCTACCGCTGCTACCACCATGGGTTCCATCGGCATCAAGGTTTGGGTCTACCACGGCGAAAAACTCCCCGGCGGCAAGATTCCCCAGCCTGCTCTCGAGGGCAACTCTCGTCCGTCTCGCGGCCGTCGCGGCGACCGCAACGATCGCAACGAAAGGGGTGCTAAATAATGCTAGCTCCTAAGCGCATCCGTCACCGCAAGGTGCAGCGTGGCTCTATGAAGGGCAAGGCTAAGGGCCATACCACCCTGAACCACGGCAGCTACGGCATCCAGGCTCTCGAGGCCCATTGGATCACCAACCGTCAGATCGAGGCCGCTCGTATCGCCATGACCCGCTACATGAAGCGTGGCGGTAAGGTGTGGATCACGATCTTCCCCGACAAGCCGATCACCCAGAAGCCTGCCGAGACCCGCATGGGTTCCGGTAAGGGTAACCCCGAGGCTTGGGTCGCCGTCGTGAAGCCGGGCCGCATCATGTTCGAGATCGATGGCGTCGATGAGGCCACCGCTAAAGAGGCTCTTCGTCTGGCTATCAACAAGCTGCCCATCAAGTGCAAGATCGTTTCCAAGGAAACGGAGGTGGCTGAATAATGAAGCCCGTAGAGATCCGTGAACTCTCTTCCGACGACCTGAATGTCAAGCTGAAGGAAGCTCGCGCCGAGCTGTTCAACCTTCGCTTCCAGATGGCCACCAGCCAGTTGGACAACACCGCACGCGTGAAGCAGGTCAAGAAGGACATCGCGCGTCTGCAGACCGAGATGCGTGCCCGCGAGATCGCCGCTGCCGGCGCATTGAAATAAGGATTCGGTGGGAATAGATGAGTGAAGAAATCCGCAACTCCCGCAAGGTCCGTCAGGGCATCGTGGTGAGCGCTGCCAACGACAAGACCATCGTGGTTGAGATCAAGGAACGCAAGCCGCACCCCGTGTACGGCAAGATGATGACGAGCACCAAGAAGTTCCACGCTCATGACGAGAACAACGAGTGCGGCGTCGGCGATACCGTTTCCATCATGGAGACCCGCCCGCTGTCCAAGATGAAGCGCTGGCGTCTCGTCGAGATCATCGAAAAGGCTAAATAGTCTACGCTCTTGCGTATTCTAGTATCGGAAGGATTGCACAATGATTCAGATGCAAACCATGCTGAACGTTGCCGACAACTCCGGCGCACGCAAGGTGCAGTGCATCAAGGTTCTCGGCGGCTCGAAGCGCCGTTACGCGGGCCTTGGCGACGTCATCATCTGCAGCGTCAAGGAGGCCGCTCCGAACGGCAACGTCAAGAAGGGCGATGTCGTGCGTTGCGTCGTCGTGCGCGTGAAGAAGGAAGTTCGTCGCAACGACGGTTCCTACATCCGCTTCGACCAGAACGCCGCTGTTCTGATCAACAACGACGGTGCTCCCAAGGGCACCCGTATCTTCGGGCCCGTCGCTCGCGAACTGCGCGATAAGAAGTACATGAAGATCGTGTCTCTGGCACCTGAAACGCTGTAGAGGAGGTCAGAAGCATGAAGATGAACATCCGTAAAGGCGATAAGGTCGAAGTTATCACCGGCAAGGATAAGGGCAAGCAGGGCGTCGTCCTGCACGGCGTCCCCCAGACCCAGCGCGTGGTCGTGGAGGGCGTGAACATGGTCAAGAAGGCCATGCGCCCCACCCAGCAGAATCCGCAGGGCGGCATCGTCACCAAGGAGGCTGCGATCCACGTCTCCAACGTGATGCTCGTGTGCCCCAGCTGCGGCAAGCCGACTCGCGTTTCCAACAAGCGCGTCGACGGCAAGAAGGTCCGCGTTTGCAAGAAGTGCGGCGCAGACATCGTCGAGGCTAAATAACTGAGTTTTTGTGAGCGGGGGTTTTATAATCCCCGCTTGCTTGGTACAATGGCCCTCCCTGCGTGTTTCGCGGGGGTAGGGACGTAGGGTCGGAAATCCTGCGTTTAAATCATCGAAAAGGAGAAATTTCAAGATGGCTACTCCTCGTTTGAAGGAAAAGTACACCAACGAAATCGTCGCCAAGCTCGAAAAAGAGCTCAACATCGACAACATCAACAAGGTTCCTCGTCTCGAGAAGATCGTGGTGAACATGGGCGTCGGCGCTGCCGCTTCCGACTCCAAGCAGCTCGATGCCGCTATGGCCGACCTGCGCGTCATCACCGGTCAGCAGCCTTGCATCACCCGCGCCAAGAAGTCCATCGCAGGCTTCCACATCCGTCAGGGCATGGCCATCGGCTGCAAAGTCACCCTGCGCGGCAACCGCATGTGGGAGTTCCTGGACCGTCTGCTGTCCATGGCTCTGCCTCGCGTGCGTGACTTCCGCGGTATCTCCCCGACCTCTTTCGACGGTCGCGGCAATTACTCTCTCGGCATCACCGAGCAGCTGATCTTCCCCGAGATCGAGTACGACAAGGTCGACCGTACCCGCGGTATGGACATCACCTTCGTCACCACCGCTGACAACAACACGGACGCCAAGGCCCTTCTGGATGCCCTGGGCTTCCCGTTCAAGAAGAACTAGGTTTCTACTCGACGCTTTTTGTTGAGTGAAGAAATAAGAAAGAAGGAAAAGCATGGCAAAAAAATCGATGATCGCCAAGGCTGCGCGCGAGCCGAAGTTCTCGACTCGTAAGTATTCCCGCTGCACCCGTTGCGGCCGTCCGCACTCTGTGTACCGCAAGTTCGGACTCTGCCGTGTGTGCCTGCGTGAACTCGCGAACAAAGGCGAACTGCCCGGTGTGACCAAGGCTTCCTGGTAAGGCTTTCACATCGGCGTGTGCCGGTCGGTAAGGCGTACGCGCTACGGGCGTCATTACGTACCTCCGACTCCGCTCATCACGAACCAAAGGAGAAAACATGAGCATGAACGATCCCATCGCAGATATGCTTACGCGCGTGCGTAATGCAAATTCTGCAGGTAAAGCTACGGTTTCCATGCCGTCTTCGAAAAAGCTTGTCGAGATTGCCCGTATCATGACCGAAGAGGGTTATGTCCAGGGTTACGACATCACCCCGGCCGCTCCTCGCGACATCCTTGAGATCACCCTCAAGTACGGCGCGAAGAAGGAGAAGGTCATTCGCGGCATCAAGCGCATTTCCAAGCCTGGTCTGCGCATCTATGCCGGCAAAGACGAACTGCCCCGCGTTCTCGGCGGTTTGGGCACCGCTGTCGTGTCCACCTCCAAGGGCGTTATGACCGATCGCGATGCTCGCAAGGCCGGCGTCGGCGGCGAAGTCATCGCGTACATCTGGTAGGAAAGGAAGGAGCTAGATATGTCTCGTATCGGTAAGCAGCCTATTCCGGTTCCTGCCGGAGTCGAAGTCGCTATCAAGGACAACACCATCACCGTCAAGGGCGCCAAGGGCGAGCTCTCTTATGAGTTCAATCCCATCATGGGCGTTGCTTGCGAGGGCGAGGAGATCATCGTTTCCCGTCCCGACGATTCCCGTGAGGCCAAGAGCTTCCACGGTCTGACCCGCACCCTCATCGCCAACATGGTCGAGGGCGTTTCCGCCGGCTTCGAGAAGAAGCTCGAGCTCATCGGCGTCGGTTACCGTGCCGCTCTCAAGGGCACCTCTCTCGAGCTGCAGCTCGGCTATTCGCATCCTGTCGTCGTCGAGGCTCCCGAAGGCATCACCTTCGAGGTTCCCGATCAGACGCACATCACCGTCAAGGGCGCTGACAAGCAGCTGGTCGGCGAGACCGCTGCTATCGTTCGCAAGTGGCGCAAGCCCGAGCCTTACAAGGGCAAGGGTATTCGCTACGCCGGCGAGCAGGTCCGCCGCAAGCTGGGCAAGGCCGCCAAGGGCGACAAATAGCGACTCAGGTGTGAAGGGATTTTAAGATGAAGAAACTTCAGAAGAAACAAGCTGCGCTGGCTCGTCGCCATCGTCGCGTGCGCGGTAAGATTTCCGGCACCGCCGCTCGTCCGAGGCTTTGCGTCACCCGCTCCAATTCCAACGTGTATGTCCAGTTCGTCGACGACGTTGCAGGCAAGACCCTGCTCGGCGTGAGCACGCTGGGCCCCGACTTCAAGGCAACCGGCAAGTCCGGCGCCAACGTCGAGGGCGCTGCTGCTCTGGGCGAGATCGTCGGCAAGAAGGCCGTCGAGGCCGGCATCACCGAAATCGTCTTCGACCGCGGTGGCAACCTGTACCATGGCCGTATCAAGGCCCTGGCCGAGGCTGTTCGCGAAGCGGGCCTGAAGTTCTAGGAAAGGGAAGGGTAAATGACTCCTCGCAAAGAAGAAAAGAACCAGTCTGCCGTTCCTGAGCTTCAGGAGCGCGTGGTTTACATCAACCGCGTTTCCAAGGTTGTCAAGGGCGGCCGTCGTTTCGCTCTGACCGCTCTGGTCGTCGTCGGTGACGGCAACGGCCGCGTGGGCGTGGGCATGGGCAAGAGCCAGGAAGTGCCTATCGCCATTAAGAAGGGCATCGAAGATGCCAAGAAGAACATGTTCAGCATTCCTCTGACGGAAGCCGGCACCATTCCTCACGACATCATCGGCGAGTTCGGTGCAGGCCGCGTTTTGCTGAAGCCCGCTACCCCTGGTACCGGTGTTATCGCAGGCGGCCCGGTGCGTGCTCTGATGGAGCTCGCCGGCGTCAAGAACGTGTTCGGCAAGTCTCTCGGTTCCGACAACGCGATGAACATCGTCAAGGCGGCTGCCGAGGGTCTCAAGGGCCTCAGCAATGTCAACGAGGTCGCTGCTCGCCGTAACGTGAGCGTCGCTCACATCTACGGCTGGTCTGAGAAGAAGGAGGCATAAATCATGGCCGAGGCTAAGAAGACCCTCCACATCACTCAGGTCCGTTCCGCCATCGGTCGCAAGGCCGACCAGGGCAAGACCCTGAAGGCTTTGGGCCTGGGCAAGATCGGCCGCACGGTCGATCACGTCGACTGCCCCTCCATTCGAGGCATGATCTTCAAGATCAAGCACCTCGTCGAGGTCGTCGAAGACTAACTGCGAAAAGCCGCCCTGCATG
>JAUNBA010000015.1 GCA_030527325.1 Slackia sp. | reverse complement strand
TTGACCTGCGTCAACGCCCAAAATTAGACACACTTTTTGTCCTATAACCCTCGAACAGAATGGAGCAATGAGGACTCCCACGCGCCCATTGCGCGCGGTGTCGAAACTATCGCAGCCGACGCCGCGGCGGTCGCGAGCACCACGTCTCCCAGAGCCGCCGACGTCCGAGCCGCCGCGCAGCAACGCCGCGTATGCATGCCGATCGGGCAAAAACCCGTCAGCGCGGCCGTCCTCGAATCGCGAACAAGCGGCAGCACCGCGTACGTGCCGTGCGCGCTGCGCATCCATGGCACGCGACGCTTGCGCCGAACGCCTCCCACGCGCGCACTTCATGCGCAAACAAAAACAGGCCGCATGTGCGGCCTGTGTACATTCATGGTGGAGATGATGGGATTCGAACCCACGACCCCCACGTTGCGAACGTGGTGCTCTCCCAGCTGAGCTACATCCCCATAAAGTGACAAGAAGATATTTTGCGTGTTTCCCCTTCAGAAGTCAAGACGATATTTCGAATTTCTTTCAACGGGAAACCGCGGCGGACGCACGTGCTACAGAAGGTCCTCGTCATCCATGTCGATATCGGCGTCATCTGCATGCATGCCTGCATGGGCGTCATCGCCTTCGATGAACGTGCCGAACAAAGGACGGCCCGTCTCGGCGTCGAACAACTCGACCATGCCCGTCAGCACGTCGACATACTGATACGACTGGCGCGCCTTGCGGCCGCGCTTGCGGTCGATTTCGAGAATGAACAGCGACGGATGCGCCTGCATGAGAACGCCTTCGCACTCGACGACCTTGGAGCGACCCATGTTGGCGCGAACTTTCAATCGCGTATTGATGCGATCGCGAAGCTCTTCGCGGATATCGTCGACGATGCGCGCCTGCTTTTCAAGTTCCATAAATATATGTTCCTTCATTCGTGTATGCGACTGTGCGAACGATTATGATATCACGCCCATTGACGTACACCGTATTTCTAGCGCGTAAAACCACATTTCATCCCGATTGTCAACCGAAAATGCCCGCATCGACGGCCGAAGGAACGCGCCGACGCCGATGCAGGACGGCATATCGCCATGCCGACGTAAGCCCGCGCTGCGCCGCCGCGCCCCTCCTATTTGCCCGTCACCTCGGAAAACGCGCGACCCAATTCGACGAACTCCTGCAGCGACAAGCTCTCGCCGCGGCGGCGCGCATCGATTCCCGCCGCATCAAAGACATCAGGGAGCGATTCGGCCACGCCGTCGAATCCTTTGCGGCCCGAAAAATACGTCTTCATGGAATTCGCCATGGTCTTGCGGCGCGTTGCGAAGGCCGCATCCGCCATAAGGGAGGCGACGGCGATCTCGCGGTCGTCGGCGATCGCGTCGTCGCGACGATCGAGCCTGATCACCGACGACGTCACGCGCGGCGGCGGGAAAAAGCTGCCGGGCGCCACCTGGAAGCGCCCCGTCGCGCGGGCGATGAGATTGAGCTTGACGGTATACGCGCCGTAGTTCTTGGTTCCCACCTCGGCCATCATGCGATCGGCCACCTCGCTTTGCACCATGACCGTGGCGCTGCGCACGCTGGCGAAACGCTGGAAGAAATCGAGCACCAGCGTAGCGGCCACCGCATACGGCAGATTGGCAATGAACTTGTTCGGCGCCGTCGCGGCGCGTGCCGCATCGCCGAAAACAGCGTCCACATCGTCTTGCGTCAAAGCGAGCGCGTCTTTCGAGAGCAGGCTGAAATTATCGAACGACCCGCACGTCTCGGCCAACACGGCGGGAAGGTCGGCATCGCGTTCGACCGAAAGCACGCGATCCGCGCGCTCGAGCAGGGCGACCGTCAGGGTGCCGATTCCCGGCCCCACCTCGAGCACCGTATCGTCGGCGCACACGTCGGAAAGCTCGCAGATGCGCGCGATGACGGCATCGTTCACCAAGAAATTCTGGCCGAGGGCCTTTTTCGTCGCAAGGCCGTGGCGCTCGAGCACGGCGCGCGTGGCGCTCGGCGACGCCAAATAGGAAACAGCAGGCATAGACTTCCTTCTCACTCGTTCTCGTTCATTCGCTCGGCATTTTCATCGACGCGCTCCCGCTTCGCCGTCGGGACGGAAAAGCACCGCTTCTCCCCCTCGACGGCAGGCTGCCCCCATCCGATGCGATCGACCGTTTCACGCAGGAAGAATCCAGCGGAGCCCAAAGCCGAGCGCACGATGGTCTCCAGAGGGCCGAAGCCGAAAGGATCGCCGCCCGCCCCGATGACATGCAAAACCGCCGGGCGCTTCGTTTCGGACGCCCGGTCGAACCGCGAAGCGGGACCGATCCGGTATTCCCAATACGGCTGCAGCCGATCGAGGACGCATTTGAAACGCCCGGTCGGACCCGCGAAATACACCGGACACACCAGATGCAGCTCGTCGGCGGCGTCGATCATGGCATAAAGATCCTGCATATCATCGGCGATCACACACGCCCGCGGACCTGCGGCCGCGCCGACGGCTTCGGGCCGACAGCGGGCGCACCCGACGCAATCCGCCACCCGATGCTCGGCGGTGCGCCACAGCGCCGCTTGGATGCCGCACCGCTCGAAATCGGCCACGAGGCCCTCGGCATATGCGTCCGATACGCCGCCGCGACGGCTCGCCCCCACCATCACGAGCGCGCGGCGCGTCATCGCGGACCGCCTTGGGCCTGCCACGCGCTCGGCGCACGGTCGAGCAACGCCGACGCGTTGTCGTGCAACGTCTGCAAAAACACCCGCCGCGGCTCACCCGGCTCCACGCCCCTCAACGCGGCGAGGTAGGTGGCCGTCAACACGGTGAACTCGGGCGAGCATTCCACGCCGCGCAGCGGAACGGGCGCCATATAAGGCGCATCCGTTTCGACCAACAGGCGATCAAGCGGAACCGAGCAGGCCGACGCGCGCAGATCCTCGCTGCGCGCGAACGTGACCGCGCCGCCGAACGCGACGAAGCAGCCTCGGTCGATCCAACGCGCAAGCTCCTCGGGGCCGACGCTGCAGCAATGAAGCAGCACGCCCGCCGCAGGCCACCCCTCTTCCTCGAGAATGGCGAACCCGTCATCGTGGGCATCGCGCATATGCAAGATGAGCGGCAGGCCGCACTCGTTGGCCATGGCCGTCTGCCGGCGAAACACGTCGCGCTGCACGGCGCGCGGAGAAAGATCGTAATGGTAATCGAGCCCCACCTCGCCGAGCGCGCACGTGGCAGGCCGTGCAAGCATGGCATACAGGCGATCTTGCAGCGACGCATCCCATCGTTCGGCATTATGAGGGTGCACGCCCGCTGCGACGCGCACGCGCGGTATGGGCGTCTCAGCGCACGGACAGCGATTCGCACGCCACGCATCCGCGCTCATTCCCTCATGGTCGCACGGCACGGCAGAAGCGGCCGTGCGCGTGGCCGCGAAGACATCGGGAAGGATGCGCAGCGCTTCGCCGCGCCACACGTCGAGCATGTCGTAAGTCGCCGCGCCGTCCTCGTAGGCATCGACGTTGGTGCACACGGCATCGACGTCGTGCACGGCGCAACGCGCCAGCGCAAGCGGCGCATCGCTCAGAGACGCGAGATGCGCATGGGTGTCGAACACGGAAGCCTCGAGCACCGGATAGGGAGATTCCACGGGATGCCAGCCGTTTTTCTTCTTCCTGCGGAACAAAGCATCGCGAAACAGCAGGTATCCCGCGGGACCGTCGGGATCGATGGCGGCCCCGCCGCCTCGGATCCCATCGCAGCCGAGGCGGTCCTGCACGCATTCGGTCCCGCTCGGCTCGTTCGTACATGCGGCCATGATGGGCCCCTCCTTCTTCTTATGCCGCGCAGGCACATGCGGCTGCGCCATACGGAAAGGCCGCATGCGGATGCGACGCATGCGGCCCCGAACACGGCGGCGCCTTCATCGGGCGAGGCCGCCGCCATATTCCGCCCGTCGCGCTACAGCGCGATATCTTTCACATCGAGGCGCGGGAACAGCGGGTCGCCCTTTTCGACGGCATTGCCGGCGGGCAGCAGGCCCCATGCGCTTGCAGCCTGGATATCGTCGATGTCCTCGATGGCGCCCAAGCCAAGGCGACGGAACACCTCGGCCGACGTATTCGGCATGAACGGCGCGAAGAACAGCGCGAGGATGCGGCAGGCCTCGAGGGCGTTATAGAGGACGAAAGCGAGCTCACCCTGCGTCTCCTCGGATTTGGCGAGGTTCCACGGCGCGCTTTCCTCGACATACAGATTCACGCGGCTCGCAAGCTCCTGGGCGGCAGCGGCGGCGCCGGTGAAATCGACATCGGTCATGCAAGCGTCGTATTTCGCGTACAGGCCGTCGGCGATGGCCTTCAACGGGTTGGGCGCATCGGCGAATTCCGCCGGAACAGCGGGGACCTTGCCGTCGAAGTACTTGCCGACCATATTGAACACGCGGCTGCACAGATTGCCCCACGTATTCGCCAGATCGGCGTTGTAGACCTGCGCCATGCGCTCGACGGAGATGTTGCCGTCGGCGCCGAAGCGGACGTCGCTCATGAAGTAATAACGGTATGCGTCGACACCGAACACCTCGACCAGGTCGGCGGGCTTGATGCCGTTGCCCTTGGACTTGGACATCTTCTCGCCGCCGACGAGCAAAAAGCCGTGGCCGAAGACGGTCTGGGGAACCGGCAGACCGGCAGCCATGAGCATCGCAGGCCAGATCACGCAATGGAAGCGCGTGATGTCCTTGCCGACGAAATGGTACTGCACCGGCCAGCGGCGCTCGAACTCGTCGCCGCGATCGGAATCGGCATAGCCGTTGCCCGTGAAATACGCGAGCAGCGCGTCGGCCCACACATAGCAGACATGCCCCTCGTCGAACGGCAGCGGAATGCCCCAGTCGAACGTGGAGCGGCTGATGGACAGATCCTGCAGGCCGCCTTTGACGAACGTGACGATCTCGTTTTTGCGGGTTTCGGGGCGGATGAACTCAGGATGCTCCTCGTAGAACTTCAGAAGGGGTTCCTGGAATTCGGAAAGCTTGAAAAACCAGTTCTCCTCGCCGGATGCGCGGCGCACAGGACGATGGCAATCCGGGCAGACGAATTCGCCTTCGTCGTTTTTCTCGAGGTCGCTTTCGGCGTAGTACGTCTCCTCATGGACGCAGTACCAGCCCTCGTAAGCGCTCTTGTAGAGATAGCCCTTATCGTAGAGATCGGTCCAGAACTTCTGCACGCTGCGGGTCTGGCGCTCCTCGGTGGTACGGACGAAATCGGTGTACGTGATGTCGAGCATGTCCCACGTTTCTTTGAATGCGGGAACCATGGAGTCGCACCATTCCTGGGGCGTCATGCCGTTTTTCTCACCGGTTTCCGCGACCTTCTGGCCGTGTTCGTCGAGGCCGGTGACGAACGAGACGTCGTAACCGTTCATGCGCTGATAGCGCGCCACCGTATCGGCGGCGATCGTCGTGTAGGCGGTCCCCAGATGAGGGGCCGCGTTCACGTAATAGATGGGCGTGGTGATGGAATAAGCCGGTTTGGTCATGGGATTCCTCTCGTGCTCGGGCGACTGATGATGCCGCCTTCGCCTCGTATGCCGGAGAATGCGACGGGCCGCCGCGATGAAGCGGCGACGGCGCGAGGGCGGTTATCGAAACCTGGCTATTGTAGCGCAGCCGGAGCCTGTAAGGAAAAACGGCGCGGCGCCGCACATCAGGTGCGACGCCGCGCCGAAGCGGAAACCGCATGGAATCCGCCCTGTCCCTACTCGGCTCGCAGGCCGATTAGTCCAAATCGCCCAGGTCGAACGCGTCGGACGCGTCGCCGTAGCCGCTCAGATCCTTTTCGACCGACGAAGGCTTCGGCGTGACGGGGATGGTCACGGGGTTCGAAGGAGCCGCGGACACAGGCGCCGTGTAGCTCGGCGCGACGGCGCCGGTGGCGCCTGCGGGAGCGGGCTTGTGAACGGGAGCCTGGCTCGGATTGGAGAAACGAGCATGGGCGCGCTTCTTGCCGTCCTTTTTCTCAAGCTCTTCGGCGATGTCGGCGATCTTCGCGTTCGCGTCCTCGACGAAAGCCTTAAGCGCGTCGGCGTACACCTCGCACGTTTCCTTATGCACGCGATCGAGTTCGTCGATCGCCTCTTCGATGCGCGCCTTTTCCGCATTGGCGCGGGCGATGATATCGGTGGCATCGGATTCGGCGTCGGCCTTGATGCGCTTCGCCTCGCTGTTGGCGGCGT
Source organism: Slackia sp. (assembly GCA_030527325.1). GTDB lineage: Bacteria > Actinomycetota > Coriobacteriia > Coriobacteriales > Eggerthellaceae > Slackia. The sequence goes on along the minus strand of JAUNBA010000015.1, from coordinate 28,023 downwards.
CGACCACCTCTTTGGCGGATCGCTGCGCCGTCACCAGCGCGTTGGCGATCGCGGAAGCGTCGTTCTCCTTCTCGGAAAGCAGGCGCTCGAGCTCGGCGATGCGCGCGTCTTTCTCATCGGAAGACAGCGCAGCCGCAGGCTCGTCGTCGCGGTCCTGGGATGCCGGCACGGAATCGAAGAACGAGGAGGGAGCGTACGCATCCTCCTGCGCGCACGAAACGCCGCCGGCGTTCAGCTGCTCTTTCAGCTCGTCGATTTCGGCATTCAGGCTGTCGATCTCGGCGGCGACATGCTCCAGGAAGACGTCGACCTCGTCGACGTCGTAGCCCTTGCGGTCCACCGTGAAGCTCTGGTTGTGGATTTCTTCGGAAGTGATAGCCATACAAGCTCCTTAACGCGTATCGAAGTGCCGATCCTAGAGAATGGTCACGATCAGCCGTACTGCGAATTGTAATACAAGCAGCGCGATGATCGGCGATATGTCGACCATCCCGCCGATCGGCGGGATGAACCGCCTGAACAGGTCGAGGAACGGATCGCAGACCCTTCCTAGAACCGTGTCGATATCGGCGATGATGCCGCTTTTCATGGGAATCCACGACATCATGACGTACACGAACAGAATCATCGTGTACACATCGGCCAAAGAGACGATGAAGTACTCGAGCATTTACATCAACCCCTGGTCGCGCAGGCGGCCGGTCTCGCCTTCCGTCAGCCCCGCGCCGCGCGTGAGCGCGAACACGTGCGCCGAGACGCACTCGACGCGCGCATCGAGCGCGCAGGCCACGCCGAAGCTGAAATCGAGGATGCGCTTACCCAGCGCATCGGGGGTCTCGCGCAGCGAGAGCACGGCGACATCGCCCGATTTGAGGATCTTCGCGATGCGCTCGGCGTCGTTATAGCTTTCAGGCTTGATCACCGTCAGAATGCGCGTGGCACGATGGATGACGCGCGGCGCGGATTCGGCGGGGCGATCGGGCATGGCGGGCACATCGGAACCCGCCGCGAAAGCGCCCGTCTTGGCGCTGGCGGAAGGAACAGCCTGTTCGGCCAGGGGAATATCGGGCTGGGGAATCGTATCGAACGAATCGCCCAAAACGGCCGTGCGCTGCGCTTCGTCGGCGAATGCGGGCGCGCTTACGCGTCCCGACGGATCCGTCGTTTCGATAGCCTGCTCGTTAGGGGTGTACTGCGTATGGGCGCGCACGTCTTCGGCCGTCACGAGTTTGGGCATCTGGGGGGCGAAAGCCGCCGTTGCCGCAGGATCGGCACCGTCCGACGCGTCGGCGCCGCGGCGGGAACGGTCTTGGGCATAATCCGCCTGATCGTCGAAGGCGTACTCGCCGAAATCCTCATGGCCGTATTCATCGTGCGAAGCCGCATCGTCGCGCTCGACGCGCGGGGTCGTGCTGCGCGCATGGGAGCCGCCGTCTTTCAAGCCGAGGCGATCTTTCAAATCGAGGCGACCCTTGAGGTCTTTCAACTCGTCGAGTTTGGGGATCTTGAAATCCATCTGTGCTTCACCTTATCTTCCGGGCGAGAATGCTAACTCGCATAGTCGTCGCTGAAAATGGCGCGACCGACTCGCACCATAGTAGCCCCTTCGGGAATAGCCGCCGGATAGTCGTCGCTCATTCCCATCGAAAGTTCACGGAGGTCGATGTTCGACGCAGCGGCGATATCGGGGGTCGCGCCCATAGTATCACGCAGCATACGCAGCTCGGCGAACGTGCGCCGCGCACTCTCGATATTTCCCCGTAGCGCCATGGTCATCAAGCCGCGCACCCTGATATGCGGCAGCGTCGCGCACACGCGCAGCAGAGAGGCCAGGTCGGCGGGGGCGATTCCCTGCTTGCTCTCCTCGCCGTCGTTGACCTCGATCAGCACGTCTTGCACGATACCCCGATCGGCCGCAAGGCGGTCGATTTTGCGCGCGTGGCTCTCCTCGTACAACGAATGGATCAAGCAGGCGCGACCGACCACGAGCGCAAGCTGGCGCGATTGGATGTTGCCGATGAAATGCCAGCGCTCGCCAGGAAACGCGTCATGCTTGCGCACGAGCTCCTGAGGCCTGTTTTCGCCGAAATCGTGGATGCCGGCGGCGACGGCCTGCTCGACCGCATCGAGGCCGACCGTCTTCGAAACGCCGATGATGCGCACCTCGCGCGCATCGCGACCGCACGCCTCGCATGCGCGCGCGACCGACGACGCGACCGTTTCGTAGCGCTGTTGCAACGTCATGGCTCCTCCTCGCTATAACGACGGCTTGACGGCCAACGCCGCATGCCGCCCGGTCACTCCCCCGCTTGCGCGGTACGAATAGTATCGAACGCCGCCGTCGCACACCGTGCACGCCTTCTCGTCGGCAATGCGCTCGGCAGCCGCGCCGCGCGCGAGAAGACCCGTGCAAAGCGCATGCGCCATATCGACGTAGCGCCCCTCCCGCACGACACCGGAGCCGAATTCGTCCGCAAAGCGGCGGGCAAGATCGGGCGACACCTCGAAATGGCACGATCGGATATGCGGCCCTATATACACGTTCACCCGATCGGCGCCTACGCCCGCGCGCGCACACAGCGCATCGAGCGCCTGTTCGGCGATATGGGCCATGACGCCGCGCCATCCCGCATGCACCACCGCGAACGACCCGCCGGGCGCGACGAGGATGACAGGCGTGCAATCAGCGAAGCATAGCAGGGCGGCGACATCGTCGCACGTCACCACAACACCGTCGGCTCCCTCGGAAGCCTGTCGCGCGCACGAAGAGACATCGGCCGCGTCGATGCAGGAGACGATCCGATCGCCATGCACCTGGCGCGGCTGCACGCATGCGGCACGCGCGATGCCGAGCGCCTCGAAGAGCGCCCGCCTGTTCGCGCGCACCGATGCAGGATCATCGCCCACATGCGTGCCCAGATTGAGACCCTCGAAAGGCCCGGCGCTCACGCCGCCCGCGCGTTGCGTGAACGCGATGCGCACGCCGCATGCCCGCCAGAGGTTTTCATCGGTTATGACCGCGCATGAAGAAAAGCGACCCTCGCAAAGCCGAGGAACCGGCAAATCGAGGGTCGCTGTATCGCGCGATGGGACAAAGGCCGCCATATCGCGAAAACCTTATGTTTAGCGGCGGCGCAGGAAGTCGGGGATATACTCCTCGTCTGCGACGTTGCGCATGGAAGACGCATTGGCCGCGGCGGCAGGAGACGTGGGATGGCTCTGGTTGGAAGCGAACGTCTCACGTGCAGGAGCGGTGGATGCGAACAGATCGTTGCGGGCGTTGTCGAAATCCATGACGGCCTGCGTATTGCGAGAGAAGCCGGTGGCGATGATGGTGATACGCACCTGATCGCCCAGATTCTCGTCGATGATCTGGCCGTAGATGATATTGGCATCCTCGTCGACCACGGCCTCCATGGCACGCGCCGCAGCATCGACTTCGGCAAGCGTGAGGTCGGGGCCGCCCGCGATGGAGAACAGAACGCGGCTTGCACCCTGGATGGACGCCTCGAGCAGGTTGGAGTTGATGGCCTGCGTAGCGGCGTCGAGCGCGCGGTTCTCGCCCTGGCCGTAACCGATGCCCATCATGGCCGTGCCGGCGTCCTTCATGACCGTGCGGATGTCAGCGAAGTCGAGATTGATCAGGCCGGGAATGGTGATCAGGTCGGTGACGCCCTGAATCCCCTGGCGCAGCGTGTCGTCCGCGATGCGGAAGGCATCGAGCATGGAGGTCTTCTTGTCGATGACCTCCAGCAAACGGTCGTTGGGGATGACGATCAGCGTGTCGACCTTCTGGGAAAGCAGGTCGCAACCCTGTTCCGCCTGATTGCGGCGCAGGCGGCCTTCGAAACCGAAGGGCTTGGTGACCACGCCGACGGTCAGCGCGCCGATTTCCTCACGCGCGATCTCGGCGACGACAGGAGCGGCGCCCGTGCCGGTTCCGCCGCCTTCGCCCGCCGTGACGAAGACCATATCGGCCTCGGCCAACGCCTCGCGGATTTCCGCGCGCGACTCCTCGGCCGCCTGGCAGCCGATTTCGGGGTTGGCGCCGGCGCCCAGGCCGCGCGTCAGCTCTTCGCCGATATGGATGGTCTTATCGGCGCTCGAAAGAAGCAGGGCCTGCTTGTCGGTGTTCACCGCGATGAACTCCACGCCCTGCAGACCGGCTTCGACCATGCGGTTGACGGCATTGGTGCCGCCGCCGCCCACGCCTACGACCTTGATGACGGCCAGGTGCTCAGAACCAATAGTTTTAGGCATCGTATCCTCCATGCGTGTTGCATTCCAGCTGCGCTTTACGCGTGCATTTATGTCGAACAATACTGCCGGCTATCCTTGAGAAAGCATGACAGGTCTACTTTACACGAACTCAATGACAATGCAAGAAACGATGCCTCGAGCCGCGCGCATCATCGTCGAAGTTCCACGATATGGCGCGATCACGACGCGCGCCATGTGGGGCTCGTCGCCACGCGCACGTTGATATAGGAAACGGCGCCCGGATTGTCGGCCATGATTTGCAGACACACCCGCTCCTTGTCGCGGATGTCCTCGGCCGAACCGAACGCGATCTCGACATTGGAGTCGAGCGTGATGGTCGTGTTCTCCGTCGACGTCGCCGATACGGCTTTGACCTGGTCTTTCAGCTCGGTAGTCAACCCCGTGACGATATCGAGCGCGTTTTCGATGCTCTCGTCGGCGCAATAGGTTCCCACTTCGGGCTTGACGCCGTAGGCGACGTCTTTGATAGCCAAGGCATGCTCTTTATCTTCATAGATGCGGGGACTGATGGTCTTGGAGGCCTCGCTTCCCTCTTCGGGGATGGCGCACAACCACATGCCGTCGGAAGACAAGGCCCACAATTCGGTCGCCTTGCCCTCGTCGACGCTCACCTCGACCACCGCTCCGACCGAGCGTTCCGTCACGGCCAGATCGAGCGTATCGGGAAAGACGCGGCGCACGTCCACGTCGGCCACCCAGGCGTCGCGCCTGATGTTGTCGGCGATGGCTCCCGCATCCACGCGCAGCAGCGTGGTGTCGGACGGCACGTTGGCAAGACGGGTCATCTCGTCCGCCGTCAGATGCTCCACGCCCGATACCGTGACCTGGCGGATGGAAAACAGATTGGAACAATACACCCCCACGACCGCGGCGAGCAGCACCGCCGCGACGCACAGGATCACGGCGATCTTGGCCATATGCGCCCTATACGAACGGTTCACGCGCTCGTCGCGACTCATCTGGCCCTGCGCCAACGACCCCACTTTCACGGTGGACACGCGCGGGCGGGCGCTGCCGAAATCGCGCGCCGTATACGGCGAAACCGTACGCGGCGACGAAGAGCCCGAAAACGACGAACCCCGGGGAATGGACACGCCGCCGTCGCGGCGGCGCGAGGACGGGCGCTGATGGGGATTATTGCGGGAAGCCAAGGAAACGCACCTCCGGTACCAGTTCTATATCGTAGCGCTCGCGCACGGCGTCTTGGGCCGCGTGAATCAACGCGAGCACCTCGATGGCGCGCGCGCCTCCCCTGTTCACGATGAAGTTCGCATGCAGCTCGGATATCTGGGCCGCGCCGCACGACGCGCCTTTGAGCCCGACGTTCTCTATCAGGCGGCCGACCGATTCGCGCGCGGGATTGCGAAACACGCTGCCGCACGAAGGAAGGCCCAGCGGCTGCGTGGTGCGCCGCCTGCTCAGCGACCGTTCCATGCGCAGCCTGATCTCCTCGGGGTCGCCCGCGCGCGTCGACAGCTCGCATTCGAGCACGACCTCGTCGTAAGGAAGCGAGGTCTGGCGATACCCCCATTCGATATCGCGCGCATCATAGCGACGCAAGCCGCTTCCCGGGCGAAGCGTGGTCACGCTGACGACGCGGCTTCCTATGTATTCGCGGCTCGTTCCCGCGTTCATGCGCAAGGCGCCCCCTACGGTTCCCGGCGTTCCCACCGCGAATTCGAAACCCGCGCGGCCTTCCGAAAAAGCCTCGCGCACCACATGCGAAAGACGGCATGCCGCGCCCACCGAAAACGTCTTGGAATCGTCGTTGTAGCGGCAGACCGAAAAGCCGGGGCCGAGCACGATGGCGGCCCCGTCGAATCCCTCGTCGCTGACGAGAAGGTTGCTTCCCTTGCCCAGCGCGATCCACGGCACGCCCCAGGCGCGCAGCGCATCGGTGGCGCGCGAAAGCGACGGCAGGTCGTCTGCCTGTATGAAATAGCGGGCGGGACCGCCTATGCGATACGTGGTATGGCGGCTCATGAGTTCGTTTTCGAGAACGCGCCCCTTGAACTCGGGACCGAGCCGCCGCGCGAGCAACGATGCCATCTCGGGCCTATCGAGACGCCAGGGCCTCGATGATGCGCGGACCGAAGCCCGTGACATCGCCCGCGCCCATCGTGATGAGCAGATCGCCCGCGCGCAGTCTGTCGACCACCGCATCGACCGTGCGGTCTTTGTCCGCGACGTAGAACGTCTCAAAAACCCGTCCGCGCGCCGCGACGGCATCGGCGACCAAGGCGCCGCTAACGCCCTCGATCGGCGCTTCGCCCGCAGCGTACACGTCCATGACGCCCACCATGTCGGCGTCGTCGAACGCGGAGGCGAACTCCTGCGCCAGGCTTTGCGTGCGGGAATAGCGATGCGGCTGGAACAACACCGCCACGCGTTCGAAATCGAGCGCGCGGGCGGCGGACAGCGTCGCTTGCACCTCGGTGGGATGATGCGCGTAATCGTCGACCACGGTGATGCCCGCAGCCTCGCCTACCAAATCGAAACGGCGACGCACGCCGGAATACGACGCCAGGCCGCGCGCGGCGCGCTGCACGTCCTCGCCGATCGCCCAGATAACGCTGAGCACGCCTGCGGCATTGAGGGCGTTATGGCGTCCCGGGCTTTTTTCGAGACGGCAATGCGCCTGCGTTCCGTCGGCGAAATTCACGTCGAAAATCGTCGCGATGCCCTCGGTTCGATACCCCTCGATGCGCGTATCGCACGACGAATCGAATCCGTAGGAGACGACGCGGCGGCCGCTGCGGCCGGCAAGCTCGACCAACGCGGGGTCGTCGCCGCACACGACGACCGCCCCATCTTCGGGAACCGAACTCATGAACTGCAAAAACGTATCGCGTATCTCGTCGATGCCGCCCGTATAGTGATCGAGATGGTCGGCTTCGACATTGGTGACGAGCGCCACGTGCGGCGACAGATTCAAAAACGATCCGTCGCTTTCGTCCGCCTCGACCACGTAATACGCGCCCGTGCCCGACACGGCGTTGGTGCGATAGGCGTCGACTATGCCGCCCACCACGAACGTCGGAGCAAGCCCGAGCGCGTCGGCGGCGGTAGCCAACATGGAAGAGGTCGTGGTCTTGCCATGGGTGCCCGCCGCGGCAAGCGTCTTCTTTCCGCGGCCGAGCTCGGCGAGCATGCGGGCGCGCTGCCATACGCGCAGGCCGCGGGCGCGAGCCTCGATCAGCTCGGGATTGCTTTCGGGAATGGCGGTGGACACCACCACCGTATCGCAATCGGCGGGAACGTTTGCGGCGTCATGGCCTATGAAGACGGGGATTCCCGCGTCTTCGAGCTGCTGCGTATAACGGGAAGCACGCATGTCCGACCCGCTGACGCGCATGCCGGAATCGGACGCGACGCGCGCGATGCCGCTCATGCCGACACCGCCGACGCCGATGAAATGAACGCACGTTGCCCCAGAATCCATCGAAAACTCCTTCTTGAATGAATAACGCTCAAGCATTGTAGACGGTTTACCGGCCGCGTGCGACTCGGCACACAACATCCGCCAAGTTGGCCGCGGCGTCCTGCGTCTTGAACGCGGCCGCCGCTTCATGCATGCGCGCGCGCACGGACGCATCGTCCACCAGCGCGAACAGCTTCTCGGCGAACGCGGGATCTTCGAGCTCGTCATCGCGCTGCGAAAAGGCCGCGCCGCCTGCGACATAAGCGCGGGCGTTGGTCGTCTGGTGGTCTTCGGCGGCATAGGGAAACGGCACCAGCAACGCAGGCAGGCCGATGGCCGATATCTCGGCGAGAGACGTGGCGCCCGCGCGCGCGATGGCGCAATCGGCGGCCGCCAGCGTTTCGGCCATGCGGTCCTGATACGCCATGACGATCCAACGCTTCGCCTGTTCGTCGTCGAGCGCCAGGCGTTCGCGCACCGCGTCGTATTCCTTCGGGCCCGTGATGTGCACCACATAAAGGTCGTCGCGGCTCAAAAGCGCGTCTTTGAGCGAAGCAACCGCCTCGTTGATATGACGGGCCCCCAAGCTGCCGCCGAACACGAGCAGCATACGCGCATCATCGGGAATGCCGAGCAGCGCGCGGCCTTGAGCGCGCGTCGCGGACAGCACCGAAGAACGCACCGGATTGCCCGTGACGACGGCCTTGGATGCATCGGCAAGTCCGCTTCCAGCCTCTTCGTAGGTCAGCGCCACGGCATCCGCGCGCTTCGCGAGGAACTTATTCGCCATGCCCATCACCGAATTCTGCTCGTGCACCGCGAGCGGAATGCGCAAAGACGACGCCGCCAGACCCACCGGAATGCAAACGTAGCCGCCGAAACCGACCACTGCGTCGGGTCGCGCATCGCGCATCCAACGCTTCGCCTTGCACGTCGACGCCGCGATCTTCGCCGTCGACGTGAGCAGCGTCAACGGCCTTTGACGGTCGAAGCCCGCCGCCTCGAACGCGACGTATTCGAGGCCTGCCTGCGCGACCAAGCGCGCCTCGACGCCCGTCGGCGTGCCTGCGAAGCAGACCTCGCATCCGCGTTCGACCAGCACCTCGGCCAAGGCCAAAGCGGGATTGATATGTCCGGCGGTTCCGCCGCCCGAAAGAACGATTTTCATCGCTGCTCCTTTTCCTCGCGTTCGCGGGCCCGCAAAACGGCGCGCCGCCTTCGATCGGCGCGTTGCGCCTCGCGGGCATCGACCGCCCGTCTCGCCTGCATGTCCGCGCGCGGCACCCGCATATCGCCTCCACCTGCGCGCGGCGCGCGCCCATCGGAACGCGGCGTGCGCGAGGCGCCCTCGACGCGGATCACGTTCAGATCGTTGCGGCGACGCTCATAAGGCGTCAGGACATTCGAGCCGCGCGACACCGCCAAAATGATGCCGACGATCATCAACGACGACAGGATCGACGAACCGCCCGAAGAAATGAACGGCAACGGCTTGCCCGTGACCGGAAACAAACCCGTGACCACCGCCATATTCAAGAACGCCTGTCCCACGAGCATCACGGTCAAGCCGCCGGCCAGCATGCAGCCGAAATCGTCGGGAGCGCTGCGCGCGATACGCAATCCCGCATACAGCACCGCCAAGAACAAAACGATCACCGCGAGCGCGCCGACCATGCCCAATTCCTCGCCCACGATGGCGAACACGAAGTCGTTTTCCGCCTCGGAAAGATACTGGAACTTCTCGCGCGAATTGCCCAGGCCGACGCCGAACAGGCCTCCTTCGGCGAACGCGTAAAACGAACGGATGGATTGCAACCCCGTTCCGTACGGATCGCTCCATGGATCGAGCCATACCTCGAGGCGCTCGGCGCGGTATCCCGTCATCGACGCTACCGCCGCCAAGGCGACCGCGGCGACGAACAGCGCCAGAACACGCGCCGGCACGCCGCCGATAACCATGACGGCGAAAACGCCCACGACCACGACGACGGCCGTGCCCATATCGGACTGCGTCAGCATGAGAACGCCGAGCGGAAGAAACACCAGGCCGATCGTCGCGATGCACGACCCGCGCGGCGTAATCGCCCGCGCGCGATAGCGGCTGAGGATGCATGCCATCACGATGACGAAGACGATCTTGGAAAACTCGGAAGGCTGCAGGCTGAACGACCCGATATAGATCCAGCGCTTGCCGCCGAGCACCTCGGTGCCTGCAAGGCCTACCGCAGCGATGCCGACGACGACCAACGCCAACAACACTCCGGCCACGACGTGGTTGCGCAAGGCCTCATACGGCAGAAAGCGCGCGATGAGAAAAGCGGCGGCGGCGCCTACGAGCAGCATGACCCCCTGCTTGAAAACGTACGAATAGACGCTTTTCCCCATGTCGATCGCCTCGATGCTCGAGGCGGAAAAACCCATGACCAAGCCGATGAGCGACAGAAACACCACGGCCACGACGAGGATGAGCCGAGGCAGCATAAGCGAGGCCGGCACGCCGCGCGCGTCCGCCTGGCGGCGCGCGCCCATGCGTGCGGCGCGCTCGTCCGATATGTCGCGCGAAGGCGTGCGGGGCGTCAAGCCGTCACCGTCCGTCAGCGCGCGCTCTGCGCGCGAAACGCCACGAGCTGCTTGAAGACGCGGCCGCGATGCTCGAAAGAATCGAATTCGTCGAACGACGCGCATGCAGGAGACAAAACGACGGAGTCGCCCGGATGCGCCAACGCCATGGCGGCATCGAGGGCGTCCTCCATGTGCGCCGCGCGCACCACCTCGACCGCATCATGCACGGCCGCGAACGCGCGCTCGAAACGCTCGCCCGCGGCGCCGAAGCACACGACGGCACGACAGACGCGCGAAGCATCGGCCACCAGCGCGTCCAAATCGGTCCCCTTGTCATGGCCGCCCAGCAAAAAGACCGCCGTATCCGGCGCGAAAGCCGAAAGCGCCTTGCACGTCGCGTCGACGTTGGTCGCCTTCGAGTCGTTGAAAAACGACACGCCGTCGATAATGCCGCAGGGCTCGAGCCTATGCTCGAGCGGCTCGAATGAGCGCAAAGCACGGCGGACGCACTCGACGGGAACGCCGGCCGCCAGCGCCGCGCTCGCCGCCGCGAGCGCGTTGCTCGCGTTATGGGCCCCCTTGATGCGCAGGCTCGATGCCGCGATGAGTTCCATGGCCTCGCCGCCGTATTCGACGCGCAGCATGCCGTCATGCAGCCATGCGGCGTTTTCCGAACCGCACGCCTCTTTCATGCTCGCATCGACGCCCTGCGCGCATCCGATGGGAATGTAATCGAACGCGCGATCGGGGTCGTCCTTGAAATCCTTGATGCACGCGCGCGTCACGTCGCAGACGCCGTCGATGACCAGCGTGCCGCGCGTATCCGAAAGGCGACGGTAGACGTTGCGCTTCGCCTCCACGTACGCATCGAAGGTCATATGCCAGTAGAGATGGTCGGGCGTGATATTGAGCAGCACGGCCACCTGCGGCGCGAAAAGCTCCATCGAAGCGAGCTGGAACGAGCTGACCTCGGCCACGAACACGTCGGCGGCATCGGCGGCGACGGCCTCGATGCACGTGTTGCCGATATTGCCGACCGCCGCCACGCGCTCGCCCGCCTCGTCGAGGATATGCGTGATCAACGTGGTCGTCGTGGTCTTGCCGTTCGTGCCGGTGACGGCGATCCAGCGCGTATCGGCGCGGCTTTCCCGCCACGCGAATTCGACCTCGCTGACGATGCACGCGGACGCCGCCTGCGCGTTTTCGTAGAAACGAGAGAACTGGGAGATGCCGGGGCTCGCGATGCACAGGTCGTAGCGCTCCTCGTCGAAGGTGTACCGGTCGAAATACACCTTCGCGCCGCGGCGCTCGTAATCCTTCGCGCTTGCCACTGCCGCCTCGTTATGTTCGCCTGCAGCGATGGTCAGGCTCGAAACGCGCCCGCCCAGCAGGCCGAGGCAGTATTCGACCACGGCCTTGCCGCTTTTGCCCAAGCCCAGCACCAGCACATCGCCCAAAGACGTACGCGCCGCCTTGCGACCTGCCATGTATTCGCCGTTCATATACATATTCCTTCCCGCATACACGCGCGCGGGGCGCGCCGGCGGCGCCGTCGGGGCGCCGTCGTCTTCCTCACACGAATCGACAGGCTATGCGCCCATCACGATAGGCTGGATGAACCACAGCACGAAGCCGAATGCGGCCAGCACGCCGGAAACGATCCAGAAACGAATGACCACCTTCGTCTCGCTCCATCCCTTCTTCTCGAAGTGATGATGCAAAGGCGCCATCAGGAACAGGCGTTTTTTCGTACGCTTGAAATAGAGCACCTGCAGCATGACCGACAGCGCCTCGGCCACGAACAAGCCGCCGATGATGATGGAGTAGACCTCGGTGTCGGTCAGCATGGCGATACAGCCCAAAGCCGCGCCCAGCGCAAGCGAGCCGGTATCGCCCATGAATATGTCGGCAGGATAGGCGTTGAACCATAGGAATCCCACGCAGGCGCCGGCGATCGTGGCGCCGAAAACCGCCATCGGAAGCATGTCCATGCGATACGCGATGGCGGACATGACCACCATGACCACCATGACGGTGCCCGCCGCCAGGCCGTCGAGGCCGTCGGTCAGGTTGACCGCGTTGCTCAATCCGCCCAGCAGAATAAGGCTGAACAGCAGATAGAGCCAAGGAATGCGGAATCCACCCTCGACGAAATCACACGGTATGACCGTCGTGAACACGCCCAGATCGATAGGAGGCAGAAACGGGATGACGACGACGGGGTCGACGCCCATGAAGTTCACCACCGCGAGCGTGAACACGGCGAACGTGGCGAACTGGCCGATCAGCTTGCCCTTCGGCGTCAGGCCGAGAGAGCGCTCGTGGATGACCTTGGAGGCGTCGTCGAACAAACCAAGCGCCGCGATGGCCAACGTGGCGACCAGCGCCGCGATCAACGCCGGAGAGGGCTCCGCCACAAAAACGATGGTGATCACGATGGCGACCACCATGATGACGCCGCCCATCGTGGGCGTTCCCTGCTTGACCAGGTGGCTCTGAGGGCCGTCGGCGCGCACCTGCTGTCCGATATGGGTGCGCGTGAGCAGCTTGATCCAAGCCGGCATGAGGACCATGGTGATGCCCGCGGCTATGACGAAGCCGAGAAACACCAGAAACGTCGGCGACGCCGAGAACACAGCACTGAGCATTACGCAACCACTCCTTCGACGACGCGGTCGAGGCCCATGAAGCGCGAAGCCTTCACCAGCACGACATCCGTCGCTTCGATCGTATCTTCAAGCGCGCGCACGGCATCGTCCGCGCACGCCACGCACACCACGCACGCGGCGTCCATGCCTGCGTCGAGCGCGCCTTCGGCGATGCCGCGCGACGCCTCGCCGACGCATATCAGCATATCGACGTGTGCGCGCGCCGCGGCGCGACCCGTTTCGATATGGCCCTGGACGCACGCCTCGCCCAGTTCGCCCATATCGCCGAGCACGGCTATCTTGCGGCCGGGCGCCTTATAGGCGGCCAGCATGGCGAGCGACGCCGCCATGCTGGCAGGGCTCGCATTATAGGAATCATCGAACACCGTGGCGCCGCACGCCGCACGCTTGACCTCCTGGCGGCCCGCTTCGGGCTCGGCCGAACCGAGCGCGCGCGCGATTTCGGCAAGTTCCATGCCGCATGCCGACGCCACCGCGGCGGCGGCGCAAGCGTTGGAAACGTTATGCAGGCCCCGCAGGCGCAGCGAGCACGACACGCCTTCGGCGGGCGCGTCGAAGCCGCGCGCGTGCAGCACGAAGCTCGGGCGGCCTTCCTCGTCGACGCGGCATGCGTCGGCCCATACCGCGTCATCGACGCCTTCGGGCTCTTTCGACCCGGAAAACAGCACGACGGATATGCCGCGCGCATCGAGGCGCGCGACCTCGCGCACGTACGTCGCCATATCGTCGTCGGCGTTCACGAAGGCGCGCGAGCCGGGGCGCAGCGCGTCGAAGAGCTCGGATTTCGCCCGTGCGATATTCTCGCGCGAACCGAGACGCTCGAGATGAGAAACGCCCACGTTGTTGATAAGCCCCATATCGGGACGGGCCGTTTCGCAGATGCTGGCGATCTGGCCCGCTCCGTCCATGCCCATCTCGACCACGAGCATCTCGCAATCGGGGTCGGCCGCGAGCACCGTGTACGGCGCGCCGAGCTGATTGTTGAAATTGCCCTTGGTGGCGCACGTCTTGAAACGCGCCGACAACACATCGCGCACAAGCGCCTTCGTCGTGGTCTTGCCCACCGATCCGGTGATGCCCACCACGACGGCGTCCAACATATCGCGCCACGCCGACGCGAGCGCCACGATGCCTTCATGGACGTCGTCGAGGACGATGACGGCAGCGCCGCGGCGGCGCGCTACGTCGCATTCGCGTTCGTCAGGCATGCGCCCCGCGAGCACGCATCCCGCGCCCGCTTCGATGGCGGCGGCGATGAAGTCGTTGCCGTCGACGCGCTCGCCTGGAAGCGCCGCATAGACGCAGCCTTCGCGCGCGGTGCGCGAATCCCACGTCAGATCCGTCAAAACGCGATCGGCGTCGCGCGCGGGGCACGCGACGCGCCCGCCCGTTATCTCAAGAATACGATTCGTGCTTAGTCTCATATCCGTGCTTTCTCATGATGGTGCTAATCCGCCCGCGTCGCGTCGGTTTCGACCACGCGGTAGCGACTGATGGCCTCGGTCATTATATCCTTAAACATTCCGGCCACATTTCGCTTGTAGGGGACGTGGTTCACACCCACAAAACACACGAGACGCGACGACGCATCGGGAAGCACGCCAACGAAATCGAGATTGTAGGAGCCTTTCGCGTACAAATTCGTCTCTTCGTCGACGTATTCCGCCGTGCCCGTCTTTCCCGCCACCGTATAGCCTTCGATGGCGGCGTCTTTGCCCGTTCCCTCCTGGACGACCGTTTCGAGCATGCTGATCATCGGCTCGATGGCCGCTTTATTCTCGATGACGTCGACCTCGGGATATTCGACCGTCTCTCCCGATTGCGGCTTGGCGATAAGCAGGTGGGGCGTATGCGCCACGCCTCCGTTGATAAGCGCTCCGTAAAAACGCGTCATCTGCAGCGGCGTGGTGGATATGCCCTGGCCGAACGTCACGTTGTACTTCACGATATGCGGCCACGACTCGACGTCGGGAGCGAGATACCCCCCGGCTTCGCCCGGGTAATCGATCCCCGTCGGATCGTTGAGGCCGTACGCCCGTATCTTGTCGTACAGGGGACGAAAGCCCAGATGCTGCTCGACCAAGAGGGATATGCCGACGTTGGAGGAATCCTGCATGACGTAACGGGCGGTCATGGTCATATCGCCGCGCTCGTGGGCGTCGGCGATCACGTATTCGTCGGCCTGCAGCCCCGCAGGAGCGTACACCGTGGTATCGGGCGTGACCGCGCCCTGTTCGAGCATCGCGAGCATCGAAACCGTCTTGAAAATCGAACCCGGCTCATAGGCCTGGGTGACGGGTTTGAGCGAATCGGATCCGACCTCGGAGCCCGACGGATCGGCGGGATCGCAAAACGGCGTCGATGCGATGGCCAGGATATCGCCTGTGGCGGCATCCATCAGCACGGCTCCGCCGTCTTGGCCGCCTATCTCCTGCACTCCGCTCGCAAGGCGCTGCTCGAGATAATTCTGCATATCGATGTCGATCGAGACCACGATATCCTGCCCGTCCACCGCAGGCTCGTCGACCTCGGTTCCTCCGGGAATGGGGATGCCGGTATTGCCGCGCTGCGCGACCAGCTTGCCGGGCGCGCCGCGCAGGATGTCGTCGTAATACAGCTCGAGGCCCGATACGCCCGCATCGTCCACGCTGACATACCCGAGCACTTGCCCGGCGGTGGTGCCGTACGGATAGACGCGTTTGGTGTCCTCTATGTAATAAATGCCCTCGATGCCCTTCTGGCGCAAGGCGTCGGCCGCTTCGACGTCGGCTTTACGTTTCACGTACACGAACGTGCCATCGCGATCGAGCAGCTCCTCGTAGGAAGCGGCGTCGCCGCCGAGCACCTCGGCCAACGCGCGGGCCGCGTAGGCGCGATCCTTGATCTCTTTAGGATTGGCGTAGATCGTGGTCGCATCGACGCTTGTCGCAAGCACATTGCCGTTGCGATCGTAGATAGTCCCGCGCTTGGCGGGAATGTCGATACTGATCGTGCGCGAGGAAGCGGCATTCTCCCGATACTCGGGAGCGGCGATGACCTGCAAGTACACGAGACGCACGACGAACAGGAGCGCGAAAAGCACGAACGGCGCCGCCAAAAGCTTCAAGCGAGAAGGCGACAGGCCGTTCGTCGGACGCTGCGAAGAATTCGACCTTTGCTCACCCATCGATCATTCCTGTTCCGCGATGGCCGCCACGCTGCCTGCAAGCGAAAGGTTTCCCTCTTCATCGACGACGACCACATCGGGGGCCAACACCACCGCCTGCGTGCCGACGGGAGGCACCATGCCGAGGTTTTCCGCCTCGACGCGTATATGCTCGGAATTCGACAGGCGGCTTTGCTGCACCTCGAGGTCGCTGCCGTACGAACGCGCGTCCTCGATGCGCGATCCCAGATCGTCCACGGCGATGGAGCTGGTCACGCTCGCCGCGGACAGGCCCACGCGCACGCAGCACACGGCCGCCACCACCAGCGCCACCGCCACCGCGATACGCGCGGCACGCAGCGTGCGTTCGGAAAGCACCTCGACATCGGCCGATGCACGACGACCGGGAATGACCTCGAAATCGGAGGACGCATCGCCCGAAACGGCAGGAGCCGAGCTTCCATGCAGATAGCTCGGCCGAGAAGAACGGTATGTGCGGGAACGGTCGATACCGCCCTCCTTTCCTCGCGCGACAGGCAACAGCGACCCCTTTCGCTAGCGGAGCTTTTCCGCCACGCGCAGCTTCGCGCTGCGAGCGCGCGGATTGCGCTCGATTTCCGCAGGAGAAGGCAGTACGGGCTTGCGCGTCACCTGCTTCAAAACGGGGTCGGCGCCGCAGGCGCACACAGGGAGGCCCGGCGGGCACGTGCACGTACGGGCATGGGCGGCGAAGACCTCTTTGACCACGCGGTCTTCCAGCGAATGGTAGCTAATCACCATGATGCGGCCCTTGGGGCGAAGCCAGCGCACGGCGGCTTCGAGCCCGCGCCTGAGCACGGAAAGCTCGGCGTTCACCTCGATGCGCAACGCCTGAAACGTCCTTTTGGCAGGATGTCCCCCTGCGCGGCGCGCCGACGCGGGAATGGCGGCCTTGATGATCTCGACCAGCTGACCGCTCGTCTCGATGGGGCCGTGCTCGCGGGCCGCCACGATGAACTGCGCGATGCGGCTCGCCCATTTCTCGTCGGAATAATCGCGGATGATGCGGGTCAGCTCGCCGACATCGAGGGTGTTCACCAAATCGGCGGCGGTCACCGACGTTCTATCGGGGTCCATGCGCATATCGAGCGGCGCGTCTTCTTTAAACGAGAAGCCGCGCGCGGGAAGATCGAGCTGGGGCGAAGAAACGCCCAGATCGAACAGAAAGGCGTCGACGCCCGGAACCTCGGCCTGCAAAAGCAGCTCGTCCATATCGCCGAAATTGCCGCGCAAAAGCTCGATGGCGGGCGCATCGGCGCGGTCGAGCGCCTTCAGACGGGCGCCGGCCGCGGCAAGCGCCATCTCGTCTTGATCGATGCCGATCAAGCACCCGTCTTCGCCCAGCAGCGATGCCATGGCGCACGAATGCCCCGCGCCGCCGAGGGTCGCATCGACGTAGATGCCGTCCTGCTTCAGGTTCGCATAGCGCAGGCATTCATCGAGCAGGACAGGAATGTGCCTGAATTCGTTCGTCATATGATCCACGGGTCGGACTCCTTACGAGAACAGCAACGCATCGAGGTCCACGCTGTTCTGGAAATCATCCCAACGCGCGGCATCCCAGATCTCGAAGTGATCGGTATTGCCTATGAGCACCGCATCCTTGACAAGCCCCACCGCCTCGCGCTGCTTGGCGGCGAGGTTGATGCGCCCCACCGCGTCCATGGAATTGGGCATGGCGCTGGCGTTGAGCTTGGTGCGCAGCATGA
The DNA here is from genome assembly GCA_030527325.1 of Slackia sp. Lineage (GTDB taxonomy): Bacteria > Actinomycetota > Coriobacteriia > Coriobacteriales > Eggerthellaceae > Slackia. The sequence goes on along the minus strand of JAUNBA010000015.1, from coordinate 10,197 downwards.
CGTGCATGCGATCGCTCGGGTTGTAGCCCCCTTTGGTTTCGAAAAGGGCGTCGACCCATGCTTCGTAGTTCTCTACGGTATAAACGGAAAGAAATCCGGTCTTGGTGTCGGGCACCACGACCAGCTGAGTGTCCTCGGTCAAGGTTTTGCGGAACGCCGCGGGAAGCGACAGGCGCCCTTTGGCATCGATCTTATGGCGGTATTCACCGAACAGACCGGCCACGCTTATCCCCCTCCCCATTGCGACACCCTAAACAATGCCCGCCATTTTATCCCACTTCATCCCACCCCGCAACGAAACGGGAGACCGAAAAGGTCGATCCGTCCCACTTCGCGTCTTTCCTCCTCGTGATCGGACGTCATGGCACACGTGCGGACCCTACAGCGAAAACCGTCCGGCACAGCGCGGGAAATCCCCGCACAATCCACGGCGCGTGCGAAACGCGGGCGCAGCAAAGACACGGTCTGTGCACGGACGCGCCGCATCGCGCGCGATGCGATACGCATGGCGAACACGCCGCAGGCCATACGCGGCATGCGCAGGCGGCACGGGCGATACGCATGGATTAACTTTGCAGAAACGCACCCGATACAGACGCGAAACACCCTGATATATAATCGGCATGTTCCACTCTCACCCGCCAGGCGGCGCTGCTGCCATCGTCTTGAAAGGGGCCCGCGACTCCCATGCGCATCGGATTCGACAACGACAAATACATAGCGCTCCAAGCCGAGCATATCCGCAATCGCATCGACCAATTCGAGGGAAAGCTCTACCTCGAATTCGGAGGCAAGCTCTTCGACGACCACCATGCGGCGCGCGTCCTGCCCGGATTCGAGCCCGACTCCAAAATACGCATGCTCCAAAGCCTCGTCGACGACGTCGAGATCATCATCACCATCAATGCGAACGACATCGAGAAGAACAAGGTGCGCGGAGATCTGGGCATCACCTACGACGAAGACTCCCTGCGCCTGATGGACATCTTCCGCAGCATGGGATTCCTCGTCGGCGGCGTGGTCATCACGCATTACGCGAGCCAGCCTGCGGCCGACATGTTCCGCAGGCGCCTGCAGGCGCTCGGCATCGCATGCTACCTGCATTACCCCATCGCCGGCTATCCGTACGACATCAACCACATCGTCAGCGACGAGGGCTACGGCAAAAACGAATTCATCGAGACGAGCCGTCCGCTGGTCGTCGTCACCGCGCCCGGCCCCGGATCGGGCAAGATGGCCACCTGCCTTTCGCAGCTGTACCACGAGCATAAACGGGGCGTGACCGCGGGCTACGCGAAATACGAGACCTTCCCCGTATGGAACCTCCCGCTCGCCCATCCGGTCAACATCGCCTACGAAGCGGCCACCGTCGATCTGGACGACGCCAACATCATCGATCCCTTCCACCTGGAGGCCTACGGCGTATCGACGGTGAATTACAACCGCGATGTCGAAATCTTCCCCGTTCTCAAAGCCATGATGGAGCGCATCTCGGGTTCGAGCCCGTACCAATCTCCCACCGATATGGGCGTGAACATGGCGGGCCTTGCCATCACCGACGACGAAGTCGTGCGCGAAGCGGCCAAGATGGAAATCGTGCGCCGCTATTTCCAAACCGCAGTCGAAACCAAGCGCACGGGATTCGGGCAGAAGCGCATCGAGAAGCTCGAAATGCTCATGAACCAGGCGGGCGTCACCAGCAGCTTCTCTCCGGCACGCAGCGCCGCGCTGCTCAAAGAGGAAACCACCGGCGCGCCGGCGGGAGCCATGGTCCTTCCCGACGGACGCGTAATCACGGGCAAAACGTCCGATTTGCTCGGCGCCGCCTCGTCGCTGCTCATGAATGCGCTTAAAGCCGTCGCGGGCATCGACGACGTGCTCATCATCAGCAACGAAGCCATCGAGCCCATCTGCCGCCTGAAAACGGAGCAGCTCGCGAGCAAGAACCCGCGCCTGCATTCCGATGAAACGCTCATCGCGCTTTCCATCAGCTCGGCGACAAGCGATATCGCTGCAAAAGCCATCGAGCACGTCGATGACCTGCGCGGATGCGACGCCTTCTTCTCGGTCATCATCTCGGCGACCGACGAAAACCTCTACCGCAAGCTGGGCATCAACGTCTGCTGCGAGCCCAAATACGAGCAGCACACGTACTACCACAAATAAACGCCGCAAGGCATCGACGCACGAAGGGCCGCAATCGATGCGGCCCTTCGTGCGTACAAGCGCATGAAACTGCGAAACGCGCGGCGCGTGACCCGCTTAGAGTCGGCGTTCGTCGGCGAAAAACGTATTCGCAACGGCGCTATAGAAGCCGTCGTTTTTGTAGCGCAGCAACACGGTGGGATTGTTCGACTTGCGCACCAAGACGCGGTCGATCGGCTCGTCGAGCATAATGAATTCGCCATCCACGAAGTAGCTCGCCTCACGGCTTTCGGGATTGCGCGACAAATCGATTTCGACGATATCGCTCGGATCGGTGACGATCGAACGGGACAGCAGCGTATGAGGAGCCAAAGGAACCACGACGAGCCCCTTGAAGTCAGGCGCCACCAACGGACCGCCCGCAGACAACGCATAAGCGGTCGACCCCGTGGCGGAAGCGACCACCAGACCGTCGCCGCGCATATCGACCAGATGGTTGCCGGAGATTTCGACGCCGAAATCGATGATGCGGCCCAAGCCGCCGCGCGTGACCGAGAACTCGTTCAAGGCGAAGCGGCTCGCCACGACCTCGCCGTGCGAAATCAGATCGATATGCAGGCTCGCGCGCTCCTCGCGCGTGACATCGCCCGCCAACGCCGCAGCCACGATGGCGACTACGCCGTCTTCGGACGAGTTCACCAAAAAGCCCAGATGGCCGAAGTTGATGCCCAAGATAGGCACGCGGGTTTTACCCACCAGGCGCGCCGTGCGCAGCATGGTGCCGTCGCCGCCGAGAGACACCACCATATCGAACGAGGCCACATCCACATCGGCGCACGTATCCTTCACCGACTCGATCGACAGCGGCGTGGAATCGAGTTCTCGATGGGAAACGCCCTGGGAATCGAGATAGGCGGCCAGCAGCATGGATGCATCGAGCGCGGCCGCGTTGGAATTATTGCGGATAATCAGGATGTTCATTATGCCTCGCTTCAAACATTGTCCACGGAATATATCATGTGCAGAGTTTTTGTATTATACCCAAAGCCGAAAGCCGAATATGAGCGCCACGCATATTTCCACAGCAGAAGACGAATCACGCGATCAGGGCGATGCGAGCGCCATCGGAAGGTCGGCGGCCCTCATCAGCTTCTTCGTCATCATATCCCGCATCACGGGATTCATGCGCACGTGGGCTATGGCATTCGCCCTCGGCTCCACCATGCTTGCCAGCTCGTACCAGATCGCCAACAACCTGCCGAACATGCTCTACGAGCTGGTCATGGGCGGCATGCTCGTCACCGCCTTTCTGCCGGTGTACGTCTCGGTCAAAAACAAGCTCGGCCGCCGCGGCGGCGACGATTACGCGAGCAATATCATGAGCATCGCCTTCATCGTCTTGGGGCTCGTCGCGCTTATATGCACCGTATTCGCGCCCGCGCTCGTCTTCACCCAAAGCTTCATGAGCGACCAAGGCGATATGGACGACGCGGTGTTCTTCTTCCGCTTCTTCGCCATCCAAATCGTCTTCTATGGCCTTTCCTCCATCGTCAGCGGCCTGCTGAACGCCTCGCGCGACTATCTGTGGAGCAGCGCGGCGCCCATCTTCAACAACATCATCGTCACCGCGACGTTCGTGCTCTACGCCTTCATCGCGCCGGTCGACGCCGAACTCGCGAAGTTCGTCATCGCCGTGGGCAACCCGCTCGGCGTCTTCATCCAGATGGCCATCCAGCTTCCCGCCCTGAGGCGCAACGGCATCAAGCTGCGCCTCCATGTCGACCTGCGCGATCCGGCCCTCAAAGAGACGCTCGCCATCGGCGTTCCCGCCGTGCTCGTGATGTGCGCGGGGCTTATCGTGGTATCGGTGCAAAACGCCGCCTCGTACGCAGCCGTGGAAAACGGCCCGTCCGTCATCGCCTACGCACGGCTTTGGTTCACCCTGCCCTACGCGTTTCTAACCGTGCCCATCACGACCGCCATGTTCACCGAAATATCGGAGATGCACGCCAAAGGCAATATGGACGGTTTCAAGCGCGGCCTGACCTCGGGCACGAACCAGATACTCTTCTTCATGATCCCCTTCGCGCTCTACCTCGTCGTCTTCGCTCAGCCGCTCGTGACGCTGTACCATATCGGCGCTTTCACCGAAGAGAATATCGGGCAGATCGCGCTCTACCTCGCGGCACTCGCCCTGTCCCTTCCGTTCTACGGCGTGAACACCTACCTGCAAAAGACGTTTTCCGCCATGCGCGCCATGGGCGTCTACGCGGCCATGATGGTCGCCTGCATCGCGCTGCAGATCGGCTTTATCGCCGTATTCGCCACGCCTTTCGGCGGTCCGCTGAATTTCGGCATGCCCGCCATCGCCCTGAGCGAAACGGTTTTCTATGTCCTGCTCGACATCGCATGCTTCGCCTACCTGCGCCGCCGCATCGGCTCGCTCGGCCTTACGGGCATGGTCCTCTCGGCGCTACGCGCACTCGGCCTCGGCGCGCTCGGCGCCCTTGTCGGAGCGGGCATCGTCTTCGCACTCGACGCCACGTTGTTCCCGCTCGACGGCTCCATTCCGCATGCGCTTGCCTGCATCGTCTTCGGCGGCATAGCCGCGCTTATCGTCACATTCGGCATCGCGGCCAAACTCGGCCTAGAGGAAGCGGCCATGGTCACATCGATCGTCGGCAAGCTGACAGGGCGTCTGAAACGACGCTCCGTGGCAAACGAATGCGCGGAAATGAACGCCGAACCGATCGACGCATGGGAAGAACCCCGCACGGCGAACGATGCGCAGTGTGAGCAGGCAAGCGATATCGAAGCGGCCTCGCATAGGCACGATGGAATCGCCCCCTGCGACGACGAGGGCCGCCGCGACGTCATCGATGACCAAGACGCCGACGGCACGAGTGTCGTCGGCAAGCACAGCCGCGAGGCCGTATCGCAGCGTAAGTTGTCGCGTGCGCGCCATGCGGCAGACACGACGTCGGCCGATGAGGACGGAAGCGAGCCGCGCGGGCGCCATGCTGCACGCCCCCGCCGCTAAAGACACGCACTCCGCCATCCCCCTCTCAGACGCGGATTCTTTTTCCGAAACACAGTACGCCCCGGCCGACGAATCGACCGGGGCGTACTGCTCTCTGCGCCTTCGGGACTTGGGAACCCAAGCGCCGATGCGCCCGCGACGCAGACGGAAGCGCTATGCGCTGACCGGACGCCTGAAATCGGCCTCAGTCGTAAGAACGAGCGGCCCGTCCTCGGTAATGGCCACCGTTTTCTCGAAATGCGCGCTCGGCTTGCCATCGCGCGTGCACACGAGCCAACCGTCGGGCATCTGGCGCGTTTTGTGCGTTCCCATATTGATCATAGGCTCGATCGCCAGCACCATGCCGGGCTCGAGCAGAATACCGTGATGACGGCGGCCGTAATTGGGCACATTGGGGTCTTCGTGCATGTTGCGGCCGATACCGTGGCCCACGTACTCGCGCACGACGCCATATCCCTGCTTTTCCGCGATAGACTGCACAGCGAATCCGATATCGCCGAGATGATTACCGGGACGAGCAGCGTCAAGACCCGCCCACATGCATTCCTCAGTGGTGTCGAGCAGCTTTTTCACCGCAGGCGACACCTTGCCGACAGGAAACGTCCAGGCGTTATCGCCGACCCAGCCGTCGACCGTCGCACCCGTATCGATGGAAATGATATCCCCTTCCTTCAGGACGACATCGGCGGAAGGAATACCGTGCACGATCTGATCGTTGACAGAGGCGCAGATGCTGCCAGGGAATCCGCCATAGCCCTTGAATGCAGGGATACCCCCTTCGAGGCGAATCAGCGTTTCAGCCAGACGATCGAGTTCGAGCGTAGACACGCCAGGCTGGACATGCGCGCCGACCTCGCGCAACACCTTCGCCGAAATACGGCCCGCTTCCTTCATCGCCTCTATTTCGGCAGGAGATTTCTTAATAATCATGGCAATCCTTCTTTCACATGCAAGACTAGCTACGGTGCAACCGTTTCATTCTATCAGTTAGCCTTATATAACTCCATTATTCACAACCGCCTCGACAAAGACCGGCCCATACCCCCTCGCCTACCTCTCGAACGAAATCACACGCATCGACTTCGACACATCACTCCTATCGATACGACGCTCATACGACGTTTCCAGCACGACCCGCATAAACGCCCATGACGTTTCCGGCCAAGCCGGCAGAACATCCGAAAACCGCCCATCCAACTGGCACGATAACAGCCCAGCCCCCTCAGATGATGCGAATGCACGCGAGCAAGGCCCCGAATGAGACAAGCACACGTGAAACCCTCAACCGACACGAAAGGCTTAGCACGCGCACATGCGCCGGACCTCTCCCCCTGAACGAGTTCGATAGCATACAGAAAAGGCCCGCATAAAGCGGGCCTTTTGCATGTAAGGTATCCGTTTCGTTATTCAGCAGCAGTGAAGTTGCGGGAAACGGCCGGGTCGATGGCGATGCCAGGGCCCATGGTGGAAGAAACGGTGATGGACTTGAGGTACTTGCCCTTCGCCGTGGACGGCTTCATACGAACGATCTCGTCGTAGATGGCGCCATAGTTCTCAGCGAGCTTCTCAGCCTCGAAGCTGACCTTGCCGATGATCACATGGGCGATACCATAGCGGTCGGCACGATACTCGACCTTGCCGCCCTTGAGGTCGGCGATGGCCTTCGCGACATCCGGGGTGACGGTGCCGAGCTTGGGGTTCGGCATCAAACCACGGGGGCCGAGGATCTTGCCCAGACGGCCGACCTTGCCCATCATGTTCGGGGTAGCGACGGCAGCGTCGAAATCGATGTTGCCTGCCTGGATCTCGGCGACCAGATCGTCGGAGCCGACGATCTCAGCGCCCGCCTCTTTGGCGGCCTCAGCGGCGGCACCCTCGGCGAAAACGGCGACGCGCACGTCTTTGCCGGAACCGTTCGGCAAAGAGACCATGCCGCGCAGCTGCTGGTCGGCCTGGCGCGTGTCGATACCGAGACGGAAGTGGACCTCGACGGTCTCGTCGAATTTGGCAGCGGAAACCTCTTTGACGAGCGCGAGAGCCTCTGCGGGGGCGTAGAGCTTACCGGCCTCGATCTTCTCAGCAGCAAGCTTCTGGTTCTTGGTGAGTTTCATCAATGAATCCTTTCGTGGTGATGGCGGGTGGAAGATCCACCCTTCCACATGTCAGATACGCTATTCCTTGCCAGCGAGGATGGCAGCAAGCTTCTTGGAAGGCACGTAGGTCTTCTTCATCTCGCGGCCCTCGATGCGAACGCCCATGGAACGAGCGGTGCCCGCAACGATTTCCATAGCGGCTTCGATGTCGTTAGCGTTCAAGTCGGGGAGCTTGATCTCAGCGATCTCGCGAAGCTGGTCCTCGGTCAGCGTGCCGACGGCCTTCAGCTGCGGGATGCCGGAGCCGCTCTTGATGCCCAGCTTCTCCTTGATCAGGACAGCCGCCGGAGGGGTCTTGCAGACGAAGGTGAAGCTCTTGTCTTCATAGACCGTGATCTCGACGGGGATGATGGTGCCGGACTGGTCCTGCGTGGCGGCATTGAACGCCTGGCAGAACTGCATGATGTTGACGCCCTGGGCACCCAGCGCGGGGCCGACCGGAGGAGCGGGGTTCGCGGCGCCGGCGGGAATTTGCAGCTTAATGAAGCCGGTAACTTTCTTCTCAGCCATCTGTCTTCCTTACCTTACTGAATCGTATTGCCTTAACGGCCAACCGTACGCGAGAAGCCCTGTCCACCCAGGCGCGCAGGAGCCGAGAATACTCGAACTAAATCTTGGCCACCTGGTCGAACGAAAGCTCGACGGGAGTTTCGCGGCCGAAGATGGAAACCATGACCTTCACCTTGCCCGCATCGGGAGACACTTCGGAAATGGTGCCATCGAAATCGGCAAGGGGACCGCTCGTCACTTTGACGGCCTGGCCGACATCGAACGAAGAGGTGGTCTTCTTCGGAGCGACCGCGGACGTGCGCTTCATGATCTTGTTGAATTCGTCGCGGGTGAGCGGAGCGGGATTGCCCTGGCTTCCCACGAACCCGGTCACGCCCGGAGTATTGCGGACCGCAGCCCAGCTACGATCGTCCATCTCCATGCGAACCAGCACATAACCCGGGAAAACCTTCTTTTCGTTTTCCACGCGACGGCCGCTTTCCTTGATTTCAGTGACCGTCTCAGTCGGAATCTCGATACCGAAAACGTTGTTCTCAAGGCCCATCGTTTCGATACGGGTTTCAAGATTCTTTTTGACTTTGTTCTCATACCCGGAATAGGTATGGAGCACATACCATTTTTTCGCCATGTTAGAGTCCTGCCCCTATGCCGGAAAGAGCAACGATAAGAGGAGTGACAATCAGATTGTCCAAAACGGCGACGAATACGCCGAAAAACACCAAAGCGGCCACAACGACACCGGTCCAACGAAGTACTTCGGGTCGAGTCGGCCACGTCACGCGCTTGAGCTCTGCTTTGACCTCTTTGAGGAACTTAAAACGCTGTTTTTTGGGCTTAGCTTTCTTCTCCTCGGCCTTCTTAGCCTGCGGTTTTTTCGCTTCGGCCTTCTGAGCGGCTTCGGTAGCCGAAATGCCCTGAGCCTCGAGCTCTGCAGCCTGCGCCTTTTTCGCCTGGCGATTGGCGGAAGCTTTAGCTCGTTGCGTTTTAGACTTTTTCGCCATGTTTTTCTTAATCCCTAATGCGGTTTTATCGGAACGAACCGCAGATTGCTCTCAGAAAATAAATGTCCCTTAACCCAAAACAAGCAGCTCGCGTTCCAAGCTGCTTGAACAAGCTGGCAGGCCAGGTAGGACTCGAACCCACAACATGCGGTTTTGGAGACCGCCGCTCTGCCAATTGGAGCTACTGGCCTGTTTCCTTACCTTATCGAGTTTCCTTGTGCAAGGTGTGAGTGCGGCACCACTTGCAGTATTTCTTCATCTCGATACGATCCGGATTATTCTGCTTGTTCTTTTTGGTCGTGTAGTTGCGGCGCTTGCACTCGGTGCAGGCCAGGGTGACCAACGTACGCATGAATTCTCCTTCAAGTTAATCGTTTTGTAGCTTGATGATTGTACACATAAGAGCATGCCTTGAAGAAGAGAGCCCGCCCGAAGACGGGCTCTCCATCTAATCATCGCAAATCCAAGAGTTATTTGATGATCTTGGTCACGCGGCCGGAGCCAACGGTGCGGCCACCCTCGCGGATAGCGAACTTGAGGCCTTCCTCCATTGCGATCGGGTGAATGAGCTCGCCCTTGATCGTAACGTTGTCACCAGGCATAACCATCTCGGTGCCCTCGGGGAGGTGTGCAACACCGGTAACGTCGGTGGTGCGGAAGTAGAACTGAGGACGATAGCCATCGAAGAACGGAGTGTGACGGCCGCCCTCTTCCTTGGTCAGGATGTAGACCTGGCCCTCGAACTCGGTGTGCGGGGTAACGCTACCGGGCTTGCAGAGAACCTGGCCGCGGACGATGTCCTCGCGCTTGACGCCACGGAGCAGGCAGCCGATGTTGTCGCCAGCCTGAGCCTCGTCGAGCAGCTTGCGGAACATCTCGATACCGGTGCAGACCGTGTTGCTGGTCTCACGGATACCGACGATCTCCAGCGGGTCGTTGACATGCAGAACGCCACGCTCGACACGACCGGTAGCAACGGTGCCGCGGCCGGTGATGGTCATGGTGTCCTCGACAGCCATCAGGAAGGGCTTGTCGGTCATACGCTCGGGAGTCGGAATGTAGGAGTCGACAGCGTCCATGAGCTCCCAGACCTTCTCCTGCCATTCCTTGTCACCCTCGAGAGCCTTCAGCGCGGAACCACGGATGATCGGGGTGTCGTCGCCGGGGAAATCGTAGGAGCTGAGGAGGTCGCGGACCTCCATCTCGACGAGCTCGAGGAGCTCTTCGTCGTCGACCATGTCGCACTTGTTCAGGAAGACAACGATGTAGGGAACGCCGACCTGACGAGCGAGCAGGATGTGCTCACGGGTCTGAGCCATCGGGCCGTCGGTAGCAGCGATAACCAGGA
>JAUNBA010000007.1 GCA_030527325.1 Slackia sp. | reverse complement strand
TAGCCGTGCGGTGCCCCGCGGCCATACGGCGTGGCAATTCATTCGCTTCGCGGTGAGCCGCGTTGGATCGCGACGGGTTGTGCCCGGCCCGGCGGCGGTCTCGAAGTGCCCGATGACGGGGTCGTCGCTTTCGTTCGTGTCGCGCCTTACGCTGTTCGCGCCGGTTCGTCATTGGTTGTGCTTGGCTTCCCCTGTTCGCGCCGAACCCGCTATCGTCTGTGTCGGGCTGCCGCCGTTCGCATTGGGTTTATTGCCGTCCGCGATGGCTCGCTGTCGGTCGTGCGGGAGGGGCTCTCGTTCTGAATTCGCCGTTGTTAGCGTTGAGTTTGCTTATGCCGCAGCGACTTCGGCGCGTATTTCGTGTTGGCCTCTTCGTCGTTCGTGCCGCGTTCGCTGCCGTGTGTTCGCGGCGGGCCCGTCGTCGTCCGCTCCAGCGAGGCCGCGGTACGCATCGGGCTCGTCGATGTTCGTGCCAGGGTTACTCTGCCGCGCTCGGTTGTCGTGGCGTCTGGCTTGTTGCCGCACCCGGTTTATCGTTGCGCCCGACCGGCGGTCGTCAACGCTGGGCTTCGGGGGCGATTTGCCAGGAATTCGGCGTTTGCGTCCGGTTTTTTGCGGCTATGGCGCTTCGATGGTGTTTCGGCAGCGCTTGCTGGCGTTTTGCGGCCAGTGAACGGTCTGTTTTATCCCGCGAACGGCATTGTTTCTGCAAAGCTTGCTACGCGGCGATCGAAACTCGTGCCATACCCGTCATTTCTTGCCACTACAGCTGCAAAAAGCAAATTGAGCTTGCGTGGGCATAGCGGCTTCGGGTGCGACTTTGTATTGATCCCCCATAATGCCCACGTCCATCGAGCGCGTAGCGGACTGATTCAATAGGGTGAAGTGTTCGCACTCGTTTCGCGTTTTCCGCTGCGCGATGCCATGGGCAGGTGCGCCCCATGACACTTTCTTACTCTCTTGTTTTGGCCGAAGCGCTTGATTGCGATCGTATGCGCGCGGTATTGGTTTTTGCTCGCATAAGCGCTTAGGAAGCGTCATGGACAATCGCACGCGCAGGTATTCCGATTCATGGGTTAGCAAAAGAGAAGGTTGAATACCCCAATTTTTTCGTTGGTTCACGGGTGTTCCAGGGCACTACTCTAAGCATATGGGCAAGCTTGCTGAACCGATAGAGCAACGAAAGGAGGAACTATGAGCGTTTTGAGCGCCCCGTTAGCGAGTTCGATCACGGATTTGGATGCGTGGTCACTCCTATCAAGGCGTTTATTCCACAGGCGCTTTGCGGACAATACATTAATTGGACTGTTTGAGACGCATTGGGCCGCCCTTTGCTGCGTGGGAGCGTGTCGGGCGCTTGAGAGGCGGCCCGAATCATGGGGGTGTGGTCATGTTTTTGGCGGCGAATCCCGCCGCGTTGCTGTTGGAGCATGCAGATGGCTATGCGGTTGTTTTATGCGATGGCGAGAGGTCGTGTCGGCATAAGCTCAATAGGACTGGATACGAGATCCTTGGAATGTGCGATGGGTCTATGACAGATAACGATATTGTTGCCAGTCTCGAAAATCGATACCGAATGGACGATCGTGATAAAAAGTCTGTTATTTCATTTCTGAAAAAGCACGTTTCGCTCGGCTATCTTCACGAGCAATCGTCTTCGGATTGCGGACGGGCATTCAGGTCTGCATGTTGCCCAGATTTGATTTTGCCGCAATTCGTGGGGATCGGGGTCACACATCAATGCCAAATGCGGTGTAGGCATTGCTATAACGACTCGGGAGAAATAGGGGGTGACGAGCTGAGTTCTCTCGAGATTGCCGATCTTGTTGATGAATTTGCCGATGTCGGCGTGACAAGCTTTTTTCTTACGGGTGGCGAGCCTTTTATGAAGAAAGACGTCGGCCTGGTAATAGAGCGGCTAGCTCGGAGACGTATGGCAACCACGATAGCGACCAATGGCCTATTTGTTCCCGATGAAATTCTGGAAAAGCTCATTGACCATGAAAGCGTTTCACTTCAGGTAAGCATAGACGGCCTTTCGGCGACGCATGACTTCATACGGGGCATTAAGGGCGCATATGAGGCTACGAAGTCAAATATTGAAAGGCTGGTTAGCGCTGGGATCAAGGTAACCATCGCCTATACCCTCAATGATCTTAACATAGGCGATCTTGAGCAAACGGTTGTTGAGTTTGCGGACTCAGGGTGCGCGGCGATCAGTATAGGCATGATGATTAATTCTGGCCGCGCTTTGAGCGGCGGCTTTCCGCATGGAACAAACAAGATATTTTTAGAAACGTTGGCAAAGATTCGAGCAAGATACGATAGCCCCGGCTTCAGGGTCGGTTCAGAGGTTTGCGAGGAACTCTTTCAAAAGGAATCGGGCCTCATCCCGTACGCCAATAAATGCGGCGCCGGATATCGAAGTATTGGCATCAAGCCCAACGGGGCGATTGTGCCTTGTGTGAGCGTTTTTGGCAAAGTGATGGGTCATGTTAGAGAGCTCGATCGGGCTCTGCATGCGAACAACGTTGCGCCATGGAGAGATGTTCCGTCTCCGACGCGTGAGCTGTGTGGATCGTGCCCAGAATATGAGAATTGCGGTAATTGCATTGCTCGTATGTTGGACGCCCCTGGCTTCGATTGCGTGATTCGGAGGGATGGCTGGTGAATCGCTCTTGCAGGATAGATTTCCATTACAGAAAGCGGATATCGCTTTTTCGTGATGAGGAGGTTTTTGCCTGGAATGGGTCTGGTTGTTCAACTGTTTTAAGCGGCGGGGATTTTGTTGAGATTACGGGAGGAGAGCCCCCTTTGCTCGCCGCTTGCTCTGAGAATATCAATTGTTTTTCGGATAGGGCCCTGGAGAAAATCAGGAGAATAGGAAAAAAATCCGAGCGTTTTGCTCTATATTTTGAAAGTAGATCCACGAGAAAGGAATACCTGTTTTGCGACGGCGAAAAGGCTTGCGCAATCGAAAAAGGGTTAATTTGCGGGTGCTCCGCAATGGTAGGAGGCGCACCGTGCAACGTTCAGCTAGCTTTTGATTGCTTCGGCGAAAGCGTCGCGCTCCGTGCCTTGTCCTTGATCGAAGAGTTTGTCGATCATGCCGCCTTAAGAAAAAAGGATGTTATCCCGGTGCGTGGCGATCTCGTTTTTAGCGAGCGAGCTTCGGGCATGTTCATTCATGAGTTTATAGGGCATTCGCTAGAGCAGGATAATTATGGACATTCTTGGATGAGCACGGGTGAAGTTTCGGGCAACCTGAGTGTTTTCGAGAATTGGAATACTTCTGATGTTTATGATGATTTAGGGGGATTGGTCCCTTCAAATTTGCCTATTTTAACGAACGGGCAAGTATCTAATCTCATGCATAGCGGCAATTATCGCGTGTCATTCTTCGACAACCCATTTCCCGGAATAAGAATGAGGAAGATGCGTGTCGGTTTGGGGTCAAAGACCAAAGGGGATCTTGTCGGCGAAACGGCCAGAGGGGTATTTATCGATGAGATAGATGATGGCGAAATAGAGCACTCGACAGGAGAAATTAGTTTCAATATCAGAAAGGCGAGACTTATAGAAAACGGAGAGTTAAGTGACTATTTGATCCCCTTCGCCTTTTTTGCAAATATTTCCAACCTCGGTTCTTCTTTTTTGGAATTTGGCGACAGGGCGAATCCTAGCAGTATCGCGTGCGGTAAGGGAGGGTCTTTGGTTGTGGTCGGCGTTGAATCCCCGGCGATGAAACTCCATTCGTTTGAGAGGGTGGGTCGCTGTGGGTGATTGCCGGGTCGAAATAAAGGCATATGTCTGCGACAGTTGGGAGAAGATTTACGTCGTTAAGAGTCACGGCGACGTCAGTCACAAAAGGGCTTTGGAAGATTTTCGCTCGCTCTTGCTGCAAGCGAAGATGATGATGGGCGCTCCTGATTTTCTTTTGTACGGCAAATACGAAACAGACCGTGACGGAATGAAGCGCCAAGGTGCATTCTTTCAGTTTTTTACCCAATCCGGGCATCCGTCACGTTTGGTGTCACTTGCTTTGCCTGACTCGAAATTCACTGAGCCAATTCGGGGGATGCATTTTGGCCCGGATGGTTGTGGTGCTAAATCGGGTGTTTTTCACCCCGATGCGAGATTTCTCGTTTTCTCGCCGTATGACTTAGATAGGATCCTGACGGCAGTGGCCATATATAGCAGGCTATTGGCATTGGACAATACGGGCTTTGGCGATAGGTCTCTTCTTTTGGCAGGCCCGTTATCCAGCGATCATCCGCTTGAGCTTTATTCTGATTTCTCTACTGGGCCGGGAGCTGCGCGTCTTGATTGTTCTGTATCTCTTGTCAAGGCGTTGCTGCCGATGGTGCCGGATATGTGCGAGAGCGACGCGTTGTTGCGAATCGATAACGTGCATAGTAACGCCTCCCTGATCGATGTATCTAGGGGCGTGATACGCGGGGTGGTTTCTGCGTCCTCCTTCACGAACCCTTGTACATCCTCCCGCTTTTTCATGAGGATTGAAGTCCATGAATTGCTTGCGCGGCTGTGCACGATATCGATCGGCGGTGGGGATACGATTGCTTTGGATATAGGAGGGTACCCATGTTTGAGCTGATGGGTGTATCGAAGCGATATGGGGATAAACTGGTGCTTCGCGATGTGGATCTTAGGCTCGAAGCTGGTTTGACTTACGGGCTAATCGGCGTGAACGGGGCGGGTAAAACCACATTTCTGAAAATTGCGAAACGCCTTATCAGGGAACATGGGGGCAGGGTCTTTCTTCGGGATTCTGATATCACGGATAAGGACGCCAATGATGTCTCCGTTAGCTACGTGTGCGATACACCTGCGTTTTTTTCTGATCTACTTATGAAAGAACAGATGCTGCTAATCTGCAGGACGCACGGCCTTGCGAAAAACGATGCCTTGGCAAGGGTGGGATATTATGCGGAAAAACTCGGCCTCAATCCGTATCTCGATTATTATCCGCACGCTTTGTCGAGGGGAACGCAGCAGCGCTTTAATGTGGCGCTCTCGTTTTTGACCGATGTCGATCTGTATTTGTACGACGAACCGTTTATAACGCTCGATCCCGTGCAGGTCGGTAATCTCGAGGATGTATTTGCCGAACGAAGAGGACAGGGGTTCACCCAGGTGATTTCAAGTCACAACCTCGAAAGCTTGGAGCGTATATGTGACGCATACCTAGTATTGAACCAAGGCGTCGTCGAGCTATTTTTGCAGCAAGACGCCGACAAGGACAGAATCATGAGGTGCCTGAATGCATCCGCTCGTGGCATATGCTAAGTGCTCATTTATTGATTTTTGCAGACGGGCGCGAAGGCGATTCGCCCAAGAGCCTTTGCTGGCAATAGGGACGCTTGCTGCTCTGTCTCTCTGCGCGGCATTCGTTTTCGATGCGGCAACACGCTGGGGGCTTTATCTTGAAGGGGCTATTCCTTTTGTTGTTATGGGATATGGCCTTTATAAGGTATTGCAAGATCCTCCTGCTCTTTCGATGCGTGCGTGCGTCATTTCGTTTGAAATGTTTTCCCTTAGGCAGATGAAAACTATGTTCGTCGCGCGTTTGCTCTTGCCCACTGTTGCGTTTGTCGCGTTGTACGGTTTCGTAGGTCTCCGCATTACCCCTTTGTTTGCTGCCGCCTGCTTTTTGAATGTTGCAGCTAATTTTATCTCGCTTGTGAAGCATGGTGCGAAAGCTCATTCGATATCGATTGTTCTTGTGGCGTCGTACCTGGCCTCGATTCTCTTCGCTCTAGCGTCATCTTCTTTGATGGCGCCCGTCCTCGTGCTTGCCGCCGCGGTGGGCGTATTTGTCGTTCTTCGTGCTTTTGTGTATGACGATTGGTATCCGTACTGCCAAGGCCAGCAGCTGCTTCATGATGCCCTTGTTGAAGGCGATCGGAATCTTATTTCACTTTCTTGCCAAGGGTTTTTTAAAGCCGTCACGAAGCGTTTTTTGCGCGTAGACGATAAAGGCTACGATCTCTTTCTCTACGAACGAATATGCCTCTCGCGGCTGCGCAATCATTGGAAGGGGCTGGTCGCTTGTGTTTTTGCTTCGATCGTGGCGGGAATCGCTGTTCCTTGCTCTGTGGAATTGAGTGTTGCGTGGCGTGCTGCGCTGATTGTAATCCCTCTTGTTGTTCTTGATGTCTTTCTTTCGACGTTCAATGGCGTGGATAGAGACATGGCGGCAACAAACCCTTTATTCGACCGATCGGTTTTACAGATGATCAGGAGAGGGTATGTTGTCCAGGCGGCAGTGGCGGCCCTTGTGGTTTTGTGCGGCATGGCTTCGTTCTCTCCTTTCTCAATCCTGTTTTCGATTCTGTGTTGCGTCTTTTTCCCTGTTCAGAATATGTGCGCCGTGGAAGCCTCGTCTTCTCTGGGGAAGATTGCAGGGTGTGTCTTCAAGTCGGTTGTTGTCGGGCTTCCGCTATGGGGCTTTTTCCTTTCTGTCGTTGGATGATTCGCGATGAGACGCAGGGGGGGCAGATGAATATCAATCAGCTTGAATATCTTGTCGAGTCTGTTTCGAGGGGGAGTTTCGCTTCGGCGGCGCGCTCGCTTTTTGTTTCTTCGCAAGCGGTTTCAAGAGGGGTTGCGGACCTCGAGAGGGAATTGGGGATTTCCCTTTTTGAAAAGAGCGGCAACAAAGCGCACCCTACGTCATTTTGCATCTCCTTTTCCGAGAGAGCGCGGGAGGTCTTGCGGTCTCTGGATGATTTGAAGGCCATGGCTGATTTACACGGGACGATTCCAGGTGATCGACAAAAAATCATCTTGGCGGTGGGGTCGTCCGCGCTGAATGGGAGGTATCTCCAAACGAAGCGTCTCAAAGGTCTTCTGGATAGGTATCCCCAGATCGATTTGTCCATTATGTTCAATGAGAGCAGCACGTGTCTTTCGGCTGTCGAGATGGGGATGGCCGATGCCGCCATCGTATTTGGGAGGGCAGGCTCATCAGGGATGCATAGTGTCAAGCTCTTTGAATTCCCAGTATATATTGCCCTGTCATTGACGCATAGATTGGCGAAGAAGCGCTCTCTTTCGGTAGGCGACCTGGAAGGTGCGAAGCTTGCCGCGCCATGTGATTTGCGTTATACGTATCCTGCTTTTAAGGACTATCTGAAAAGGAGCGGGGTCCGCCTCGATATGTGCAATATCGAGGCGGACGTGTCGAGCTATCGGTCTTTCATGGAAGACGAACATGGGATGGTGCTGACGTCGCGGAACTTCCTCGAAATGCAGGAATTCTACCCTCGCTGCGTCTGTATTCCTTTGGAGCAGGATAGTCCGTTTGTCATCCCCGTATGTTTCGTGTGCAGGGAAAAGGCGCGAAATGCTGCTATTCGCTGTCTTGAGTACCATTTGATGACAAGTGAGCTGTGCTGTTGCTGATTCTATGGAAGTAAGCGCCCGCTTTTCTGTACGGCCTGTATGCGCGCGATTGAGGGCGGGATTCCAGGCGGGCGTTTGGATTGCGTGACGGGTCTATGCCTACCACGTCAGCGATCGCGAAGTGCACGAAGACGGGGTTGCCGCCGCCGTTCGCATTGGGTTTATTGCCGTCCGCGATGGCTCGCTGTCGGTTGTGCGGGAGGGGGCTCTCGTTCTGAATTCGCCGTTGTTAGCGTTGAGTTTGCTTATGCCGCAGCGACTTCGGCGCGTATTTCGTGTTGGCCTCTTCGTCGTTCGTGCCGCGTTCGCTGCCGTGTGTTCGCGGCGGGCCCGTCGTCGTCCGCTCCAGCGAGGCCGCGGTACGCATCGGGCTCGTCGATGTTCGTGCCAGGGTTACTCTGCCGCGCTCGGTTGTCGTGGCGTCTGGCTTGTTGCCGCACCCGGTTTATCGTTGCGCCCGACCGGCGGTCGTCAACGCTGGGCTTCGGGGGCGATTTGCCAGGAATTCGGCGTTTGCGTCTGGTTTTTTGCGGCTATGGCGCCTCGATGATGTTTCGGCAGCGCTTGCTGGCGTTTTTCAGCCGGTGAACGGTCGGTTTTGTCCAACGAACGGCATTGTTTCTGCAAAGCTTGCTACGCGGCGATCGAAACCCGTGCCATACCCGTCATTTCTTGCCACTACAACTGTGAAAAAAGGCGAATCGAGCGCGCTCTGATTTCGGCGGGCGGCTGGTCCCGCCACCCGCCGTGCGTTCGGCTGTCTGGCGTCAGCAGATGCGCGGAAGCTGTTCGCCTACGAGCATATCGAGGATGCGTCTGCTGCCGAATCCTGTTTCAACGTAGACTTTCGGACCTCGTCCTGTTGCCGCCTCGGTAACTTCGCCGATAAGGGCAGCGTCGGCGCCGTAAGGGTTCGCGCGCATGGCGGCCAGAGCCGCGTCGGATTGCTCAGCGGGGACTACGCAGACCATCTTGCCTTCGTTGGCAACCTGGAACACGTCGTAGCCCAGCATGTCGCACGCGCCGCGCACCGCGTCTTTTACCGGCACGTCGTCTTCGCGAATCACGACGTCGACATTCGATTGGCTCGCGAATTCGTTGAGCGTGGATGCCAGGCCGCCGCGTGTGGGGTCGCGGAAGCAGCGCACGTCGGGGGCGGCTTCGAGCACGTCGGCTATCAGATGGTTTAGCGGCGCGGCGTCGCTTTCTATAGGCGCGGCGAAGGAAAGTCCTTCGCGTTGGCTCATGATGGCGATGCCGTGGTCGCCCATGGTGCCGCTGACGAGCACCTTGTCGCCTGGCCGGCAGTTGGCGCCCGAGAGGGAGCGATTTGCGGGAATCAGGCCGATGCCTGCGGTGTTGATGTAGATGCCGTCGCCGTGCCCGCGGTTGACCACTTTGGTGTCGCCAGTCACTACGTGCACGCCGGCCTCATGCGCGGTCGCGGCGATGGTCTCGCAGATGCGACGCAGGTCGTTCATGGGAAAACCCTCTTCGAGCACCATGCCTATCGAGAGGTATTTTGCTTGGGCGCCGCTGGTGGCCACGTCGTTTACCGTGCCGCATACGGCCAGACGTCCGATGTCGCCGCCCGGGAAGAAATGCGGGGTTACAACGAAGGTGTCCGTAGAAAATGCGAGGCGCTCGCCAGGCGCGGGCGCGGGAAGCACGGCGGCGTCGTCTCCTTGGGCAAGTTCTTCGCTGCCGTAGCTTGCTGCGAATACCTCGTCGATGATTCTTTTCATCATGGTGCCGCCCGACCCGTGGCCGAGCAGAACGGTTTCGTCTGCCATGTCTAAACCTTTCGGGTGTCAGTAGTGCTTTTTGGCTATTGTGCCGCTTTTTACCTGACGCGGGGCATCAAGGGGAGATGTTTCACGTGAAACACCGATGCGGTTTGGCGAATGGCTAGCGGTGCTGTCGAATAGGCCGAAAAGAAAAGGGATTCAGTTCGAGTCTGCGGGTCGATCCGCCCTTGCGCGAAGACCGCTTCGCGATTTCTGTATAGGTGTGGTGTGCGCGTGCGACGGTGGGTACGTGTTGCGTGTGGTGGGGCGCGTCGCGTTTGGCGGCGAGGGCGCGCCGCGTGTGGTGGGTTGGTGCGCGCCGCGTGTGACAAGGGGGGGCATGGCGCGCGCCACGTGTGACGGAGGGGGATGCGCCGCGTGTGACGGGAGAGCGACGGGGTGCGACAGTGGGCGGCGGAACAGGTACGCGACAGTGGGCGGTGGCAACAGGGGCGGCGACAACAGGGGTGGAGACGGGGCGCTGCAGGTGTGCGACGGGGGGACGGCGGCAACAGGGGTATGGCAGGTGCGCGACGGGGTACGGGGTGCGATAGGTGCGCGACGGGGGGTGGCGATAAGTTTGTTGAGAAGGTAAGCGTCTGGGCGACGCTCGACGGCGAAGCTAAGGGGGTCCAGGGGCGGAACAGGGGCGGAAGCAGGGCCGCGGCAGGTGTGCAACGGGTGCGCGGCGCGGGCGCGGCCCTGGTCGGGTGATCGTGGGCCGCTTTCCCGCCGCGCCTCTTTTCCTTGCGGGCACCGCCCCTTGTTTTGTGATTGCGTTAAACGGAAGGCATCAGTAGTAGCGGTAGTATGCGGCGCAGGAGCCTTCGGAGCTCACCATGCATGGGCCGACGGGATTTTCGGGGCTGCACACGGTGCGGAATAGCGGGCATTCGTCGGGCGCCATGATGCCGCGCAGCACATCGCCGCAGCGGCAGCCGCGCGGTTCGCGGGTTTCTTCGATCGGGGGGTCGAATCGGCGCATCGCGTCGAATCGCGCGTAGCGTTCGCGAATGCGGTAGCCGCTGCCCTCGATGGCTCCCATCCCGCGCCAGGTGGCGGTGCAGGTTTCGAACACGTCGTCGATGGCGGCCAGCGCCACGGGGTTGCCTTGGGGCATGACGCCGCGTGCGTAGGCGTTTTCGATTTCCGCGCGCCCCTCGTGCAGCTGGCGCATCAGCATGGCGATGCCTTGCAGCACGTCGAGCGGTTCGAAGCCGGTGATCACGCCGGGAATGCCGTATTTTTCGGCCAAGAAGCGATACGGCTCCATACCGATGACGGTGCTCACGTGGCCGGGGAGGATGAGCGCATCCACCTTGAGATCGGGGTCGCCCATCAGCACGTCTAGCGCACCCGGCATATTCTTGTGCGCCGCATACACGCTGAAGTTTTCGAGACCCATGGCGTCGGCGCGCTTGACGGCCATGGCCACAAGCGGGGTGGTCGTTTCGAAGCCCACGCCCACGAACACGACAGGTCGGTCGGGGTTGTCCTTCGCGATGCTCAGCGCATCGAGCGGCGAATACACGATGCGCACGTCGCGGCCTGCGGCCTGCTCTTCGATCAGCGAAGACGAGCTGCCGGGAACGCGCGTCATGTCTCCGAATGTGGCCAGGATCACGTTTTCCACGCGCGCGAGCGCGATCACGGCGTCGATGTCGCGGTTTGCGGTCACGCAGACCGGGCACCCGGGTCCGCTTGCCAGCTTGCATCCTGCGGGCATGAGGTCGCGTATGCCGTTGCGTGCGATGGCGACGGTGTGCGTGCCGCATACCTCCATAAGCGTGGCATGCTCGGGTGCGAGCGCTTTGATGCTCCCGATCAGGCCGCGGGCGAGCACCGGATCCTTGAAGCTGCTGGGGCCCACCATGGCGCCTACGCCTCCCTTATGTCGGCAAGATCGGGAAACTCCCTGATCAGATCGAGCGTTTCCTGCGCGCTTCGCTCATCCACCACTTCGATGGAAAAGCCTGCATGCACCAGCACGTAGTCGCCCGGCTTCGCCTGGGGCGTGAGGTCGATCGAAATCGAGCGCGCGACGCCCAGGATATCGACGTCGGCCATGTTGTTCTCTTCGAGCGCGACGATGCGCGCGGGGATTGCCAAGCACATATGCGTCCTTTCCGGCGCGCCTTGCGCCTTTGTGCGGTTGTCCGCCTGTGCACCTTGGTGAGGGCGTTCGGCCTGCGATCGAGCCGTCGCAGACGCGCGGGCGGGTTGTCTGTCTGCTCGCTTTGACGGGAAACGCCCGTCAAAGCGAGCAGACGTCTTCGCGGACGCGAGACGAACTGCGCCCGCGTCCCGTGCGCGTGCGGGCTACGACGTCGCGCTTTCCTCGTGTGCGGCGGCGAGTCTGGCGGCGGCCACGACGGCCTGTCCGTACGATACGGCGCCGTCGTTAGGCGGCAGCTCGCGGCTCAATGCCACGGTGAATCCTGCGCGCTCCAGCAGATTCGTGGCGCGTTCGACCAGGTAGCGGTTCATGAATACGCCGCCCGCCAATGCCGCGACGGAAATGCCGTAGGCGGCATTGGCCACCAGGCACGCCTGCACGACGGCGTTGGCGAACGCGTTGTGGATCTTGGCCGCCATGACTGCCGTGTCAACGCCTGCTTCCATGTCGTCGAGCAGCGCCGCGAACAGCGGGTCGGCGTCCAGCAGCACTACACTGGTGTCGTGTGCGGTGCTCGTTTCCAGAGCGGTGTTCTTCACGATGGCGATTTCGTAGGCATCGTCGGTGCACACGTTGCCGATGGCGGCCTCCAGCATCATTGCGGCCTCGCCTTCGTAGGAGGGGTCCGTGCAGATGCCCAACAATGCGCTCGCGGCGTCGAGCAGGCGTCCTGCGCTCGATGTCATGGGGCAGTTCAACCCGCGTTCGATCATGCGGTCGCAGGTCGCGGCCTCCTGCTCGCTCAAAGACGCGAGCGCCGTGCGCGCCGCGGGGTGGTCGAGCAGGTCGTATTGCCACAGGATGCCGTAAGCCATGCGCAGCGGATGGGCGATGGCCGCTGCTCCGCCGGGCATGGGCACGTAGGAGAAATTCGCGAAGCGCTCGAAGTCGGAGCGATTGCACAGCATGACCTCGCCGCCCCAGATGGTTCCGTCGACGCCGTAGCCCGTGCCGTCGAACGCCACACCTATCACGGCTTCGTCGAGCTTGTTCTCGCCCATGACGGCGGCGATATGCGCGTGATGATGCTGCACTTCGACAAGCGGAAGCCCCGTCTGTTCGTGCTGCTCGATAGCCCATTTGCTGCTGAGGTATTCGGGGTGCATGTCGCAGGCGAGCGCGTCGGGGCGCGCGTCGAAAAGCCGTTCGTAGCGCCGCATCGATTCGAGCCACGCCTCGTAGGTCGCGGCGTTTTCCATATCGCCCGCATGGGGGCTCACGAACGCGTCGTCGCCGCGCAGCAGGCAGAAGGTGTTCTTTTGCTCGGGTCCTGCAGCCATGATGACGCGTGCGTCTTCTGCCGCGTCGGCGGCGGGATCGGCTTTCTCGCCGGCGTTCAGCGCGACGGGCATGGGAGCGTAGCCGCGTGCTCGGCGCACCATCTGCACGGCTTCGCCCGCGCTGCCCGCCGTGATGACGCGCACGACGGAATCGTCGAAGCGGCAGCGGATGGGGCGGTTGTTGCCCAGGAATGCGTCGGCCACATCGTGCAGCGCGACGAAGGCCTCGTCGTCGTCGATCTGGATGGGCTCGTCGTGCAGGTTGCCCGAGGTCATGACGAGCGGGCCTGCGAACGCATCGAGCACGAGGCGCTGAAGGGGCGTGTAGGGCAGCATGATGCCCAATTCGATTAGGCCGTCGGCGAGCCCTGCGGCAAGGCGTGCGTCGGAGCGTTTCCTGGCCAGTACGATGGGGCGCTGCGCTCCCGTCAACAGGCGTTGTTCCGCTTCTCCTATAACGCAGTGCTCGCGCGCCGCCTCAAGGGAGGGGTACATGACGGCGAACGGCTTGCTGCCGCGATGCTTGCGCAGGCGCAGTTTCGCGAGCGCTTCGGGGTCGTTTGCGTCGCATGCCAGATGAAAGCCGCCCAGGCCTTTGATGGCGACGATGCCTCCGTGCGCGAGCAGGTTGGCCGCCGCCTGTATGATGGCGTCCGATTCTTCGACGGTCGCGCCCGTGCGTTGCTCGGCTGCGGCGTGGGCCAGGTCGTCATGCGCATCCGCCGCATGGTCGGCCGTGCGCCAGGTGATATGGGGGCCGCATGAGAAGCAGGCGTTCGGCTGGGCGTGGAAGCGCCTGTTTTCGGGGTCGGCGTATTCGTGCGCGCATGCGTCGCACAGGTCGAATCGCGCCATAGAGGTGGCGGCGCGGTCGTAGGGCAGCTCGTCCACGATGGTGTAGCGCGGGCCGCAGTTGGTGCAGTTGATGAACGGGTAGTGATAGCGCCTGTCCGAAGGATCGGCCAGTTCAGCCGCGCATGCGTCGCATAGAGCCAGGTCAGGTGAGATGAGCGTGGTGGCTTGAGCGTCCGAGTCGTCTGACTGACGTATCGAGAAATCGGTGAAATCGGCCAGGGGGGTTTCGTGTATCAATATTTCATCGACGCGCGCCGCGGCGGGCGCGTTGTCGGAGATCTCCATGATGAAGGCGTCGAGGTCTTTCTCATCGCCTTCCGCATGGATGAACACGCCTGCGGTGGCGTTGAGCACCCAGCCGGAAATAAGATGGATGCGGGCTGCTTTGTAGACGAAGGGGCGAAACCCCACGCCCTGCACGATGCCGTGCACTTCTATGTCGAGCGCTTCTCTCATGGTTCTCCTGATGGATCGGGTGTGCTGCTGCGCGGCAAACGCGCCGCGCAGCGGATTATTCGTGGTCGCGGGCCTCGTGATCGTGCGTGTGGTCGCAGTCGTGCGCGTGGCTGTGGCTGTGGCCGTGCTCGTACGCGTGCTCCCATGCTGCGTTCGAGGCGTCGGCGCGCTTTTCATACGGGGCGACGCCCGTGGTGGTCATAGTGAGGTGTCCGTGTATGACGCCCTTCGTGCCCAAGATGATGTTGGAAATCGACTGCACCACGGCGCTTTCGCCGCGCAGGATGATGACTTCCATGCAGGTGTGGGCGTCGAGATGCACGTGCAGGCAGGTGACGATCTGCTCGAAGAATTCGTGCTGGATGGCGTCGAGCTTGTCGCGGACGTCGCCGGTGTGGTGGTTGAACACGATGGTGAGCGTGCCCATCACCTCTTCGCCCGGCAAAGCGCAGTCTTCTTCGATCAGGGCGTCGCGCACCAGATCGCGCACTACTTCGCTGCGGTTTTTAGCCAGGCCGCGCTTGGCTACCAGCGCATCGAAGCGCACGAGCAGGTCTTCGGGCATGGCCACCGAGAATCGTACGAGGTCTTGGCCCATGGGCTACACCAGCTCCACGGTGACGCCGCTTGCGCCGCGCGCGTCGTCTTCGAGCGCGTCTTTCGCTTCGTCGAGCAGCGCGCGCACGGCATCGAGCTGCGCCATGGCCTCGTGCAGCTTCGCCCCTACGGTTTCGTAGCCTGCGTCTTCGGCCTGATGTCCCAGGTTATGGGCCCAGCGGCGCTCGAGCTTCACGTGGTCGTCGATCTGGTCGATCATCTGCTCGAACTGGGCGGTGTTGATTCCGTTCGTGCACATGGCGCGTCTCCTTTCGGTTGCGGATAGCACGGCGCATGCGCGCCGCATGCGGGTGCCTTGGAGGAGGGCATGTGCGAGGCGGATCGCCGGAGGCGTTGCGCCTGCGGCGGCGGGTCTGGAGATGCCCACCTGCTTTCTTTATTATGGTAGTCGGAACAGGGTTGCGCCGGCAGGTTCGGGGAATGGTGTGAAAAATTCAGCCAAAAATAACAACATGTATGCGGCCGCGAAAGCCGCAGCGCTCGCGCCGTATGCGCATGCCGTCGAGGGCGATATGGACGCGGCGGCATGCGTGATCCACGCCGCCCCTCTTTCCGATGCCGCGCGTGGGGCGTTGGCCGCGGCGTGCGCGGGCATCGGCATGCCCGACCCTGTGTTTCTGGATTGCATGGCGCTCGGCGCGATCGGCGGCGATTCCGATGTCGATGCCGCGCGGCGGGCCCGTTCTCTGTTCGAAGCCGTCGAAGCCCTCGATCCTGTGATGACGGCGGTCGTCGATGCAGCCGCGGCCGAAGCGATGGGCCGTGCGTATCGCGAGCCCGTGACGCCGGATGGATGGGGATTCGTGTTCGGGCGCCCGTATGCGGCGTTCTCTCATTTTCAAGACGATCTTGTCGACGTGCGCCTTAAGCAGCGCGATTGGGCGGTGTTCAAGGCGCTGCGCAAAAACGCGCCGTGGATGTTCCAGGGGTAAGCGTCGCTCGTCCGGCGGCTTTCCGCACGCCTCCAAATACTGTCATAGTGTTATGGACAGTTTTTCAAAAGGGTCTTGCTCCTGTTTTTACGCTTGATATTATGCTGTCATAAGCTTATGGACAAAATAAAACAGGGTCCATTAATACGTGTTTCATATATCAAGTGTACAAACCTTAAAGTTTTTCGTTCAAGAAGAACGAAGCGCCGTTGCGGGTATGTACGCGGAAAGGGGTCGGCATGGCGGGCGGAAATCACGGAGAAGGGTCTATGCAGGCGGGCACGATCTGGGTGTGCGGTCTTGACCGGGTAACGGGTGAACGCTCCATTCTGACGTCGTGTTCGCGTGCGAATGCCTTGTTTTGCGCGGCGGGCTACGAACTCGACGGCTACGATGTGAAGCTGCTCGAGGATTGGGAGATCGACCAGGCGCTCGGCGCCGGGCGCGCATCGTTTTCTTGCTGCTAGCGTGATCGCTTCCTGCAGTGCGGCGGACGCATGGTGTTGCCGCGCTGCGAGAATCATGGCTTTTCGGATCGGCCGCCCTGTCGCGTAACGGCTTCGGAGGCTTGGATGGATTGGAGAATCGTATGAAATATCAGGCCGTACCGCTCGGCGAGCTATGCTCCGTCAGCACGGGTATGCCCGCTACGCGAGCGCGCGCCGTCGTCGACGATGTGCCGCCGCGGCATGTGCGTATGCTGCAGCCGCGCGCGCTTCATCGCGGACGCATCATCGACGACGAACTGTCCGACGATGCGGTCTATCGGGTGAAAGACGAATTCTTCATGCGCGAGGGCGATGTCGTGCTCAAGCTTGCGACTCCGTACGATTGCGCGCTGATCGACGCCGCGCACGCAGGCGTGCTGGCGACGTCGTTCGCCGTGATCGCGCGCAAGAAGGAAAACGCGCCGATCGACATGGGATATCTCGCGCTGTTCTTGGGATCGCGCCAGGGCAATCAGAAACTGGCATCATTGAGCAGGGGCGGCGCCTTGTCCATGCTGACACGTCGCGCCATTGCCGAGTTTCCCGTGGTTTTGCCGCCGCTTGAAACGCAGGAGCATCTTGCACGCCTATCGGAAGCCTTGCGCGCGCGTTGCGACGAGTACCGCACGCTGGTCGCGCTCGATGAAGAACTCCTGGACAGCCTGTTCGTCAAAACCGTTTGGGGGGAGTAGCCATGCATGACGAAGAAAAGAACCCCGTCCGCGCCGCGGCCGAGCAACTCGGCGCACTCGCGCACCGTGTTCTTCTAAGGAACGAACCGAGGGCAGAGGAACCGACGTATATCTCGTTTCTTCTGCTTCTGCTGTACTGTGCGTACGTTTCCGAAAACCGCGTTTTGCTGCGCATAGACGATTTCGACGAGCACTATGCCGTCGGCAGCGTGGCCGATCATCTCGGCACCAGCTACCTGGTGCGCGATTTCGTGTCGTATTACGGATCGCTCAAAGCGGACGGCGCTTCGTTGGCTCGCTTTGATTACGATTCGTTCGAGGGCGCTGTTCTGGCGCGCTGTTTGCCTGCGTGGTCCCAGGCTTTGGCGCGCGCGGATGTCTCGTTCGCCGACGAAGAGGGCTTCGCCTTGGCGGCACGCTTGGGCGATGTGTGCGCGATGATGGTGGAATCGTTGCCTGTCACGCGTCATTTGTTGGCCTATCGTTCTTCGGGGAGCCTGGCCGACCTTGTGGTGTCGTTGGCGGATGTCGAAGATGCGCGCGTGCTCGACTTCACGTGCGGATACGGATCGTTTTTGGGGCGAGCGGCTGCGGCGGGCGCTTCGGAAGTGTGCGGCTGCGACATAAATGCCCAGGCCGCGGGTGTGGCCAGCATTGCGCGTTTTTTCGGCAACGCTGCATGTCGGGCCCACATCGTTCGCGCCAATGCACTCGATGTCGATGCCGTCTTCCCGCAAGCTTTCGACCGCGTTATCGTAGCGCCCGCGATCGTGCCGTTCAAAGGGCTCGATCACGATATGGCTGCGCGCGCTTTGCCGCGCGGGTTGTACGAGGGGCCGCTTTCTTCCCTCGAGGAGTTTAGCGCTGTTCGGGCCTTGACGAAACTCGCCGAAGGCGGGCGCGCCGTCGTGCAACTTCCTTATGGATTCTCCTTCAGGACGCATGCGAATTTCGCCGCTTTGCGCAAATTCTTCGTCGAGTCGGGCTGCCTGCGGGCGGCGATCGAGATCCCTGGCGGCGCCTATGCCGAATCGGGGGTCATGTCGCTTCTGCTGGTGCTGGACAAGGGCGCCGCATACCGTGATGTGCTCCTCGTCGATTTGACGAGCGAGGAGATGGGCAAAGCGGGGCTGTTCGAGAAAAACCGCTGCGGGCTCGCATTCACCGAGAAGGGCGTGCGCTTCATTGCCGACCTGGTGTCGTCGCGTAGCGAGCGCGATCGCGTGTCCATGCTGGTAGGCGCTGATGATCTGGCACGCCACGATTACACGTTGTGCTATGCGCAATACGGCGAGACGGTGGATATCGAGGGCATGCTGTCGTCGGCGCGCCCCGTCGACGACATCGTGAGCGATATCGCGGTCGCCTACGGCTGCCTCGAAGCGATGACTGACGATATCGATTCGCTGCTCGCGTCTTTCGAGTAGGCCGAGGCTTTCGTTCGCGGGCTGCGCCCGCGGGCGGGGCGGCTGTTCGGGCGTGGCGCGCGGCGGGTGAGGAAGGTGCGGAGTCTCGAACGATACCATGACGCGCATGGCGTCGTTCGGGGCGGCGCGGCGGCGTTGCTGCCGACGCGGCCGAGCACAGGCGCCGCCCCGGTTACGCGTGCTGATTTCGGCGGGCTTCCCGCTCGGATTCTTCGGCGGCCAATTCGGGCTGATGTGCCTCGCCCCAGATGCGCATGGCCTCGACGACGGGTCGCAGGCTTGCGCCGCGCTCGGTGAGCGTGTATTCCACGCGCGGCGGCACTTCGGCGAAGACTTCCCGGGTGAGTAGCCCGTCTTCTTCCATGGCGCGCAAATTCGTCGTGAGGACCTTCTGGGAGATGCTGCCGATGGATTTCTTCAGCTCGCCGAAGCGTTTGGTGCCGTCGAGCAGGTCGCGCAAAATGAGCACTTTCCATTTATCGGATATGAGCGAAAGCGTCGCCTCGACGGGGCATGCGGTGCGGGAAAGCTTGGTAGCCATGCGATGAAGTTCCTTTCGCTCGGCCGACGCGTGCGACGCGAAAAGGGCAGGCGCCGCAGTTTCGAATACTGCTCAGTATCACATAGAAACCTTATTACCGCAATTGCGTTGCGGCCGCTGTATTGCAGTTGCGAGAACGGTGTCATTGCGGGCCGCATCGCTCGTTCGTCTTCGGTTGCGTTCTGCAAAGAATCATGGCGGCGATCGCCTTGATAACGGACGAAATACCAGGAAATGCGGCGATACGCACGTGTAGAATCGCTGATTTTCCGGCACGGGCGCGCGGCATGCCTCGATGAACCTCGCTCATGGAACCCTCGATACGCGCCGATAAAACCCTAGGTTGAAGCTCGGAATTCACGAAGCGGTCTTTATATGCCGTTCGGCATCAATTCTCGATTTCTTCTTGCATTGACCGGTTTCAATGGTATCTTGCCTGCAGGTGATAGGCCCTCGCTGAACGGCGAGTGCCGATGTGTCAATGGAAAAAGGAGTGTGTCATGCCTCATCCCGTACTTGAAACCGATGAATGCATCGGTTGCGGCATCTGCGTGGACGCGTGCCCTCAGGGCGTTCTTGAAATCGCCGGCGGCGTCGTGGTGCTCGAGAACGAGGACGCATGCATCGCCTGCGGCGATTGCGTCGAAGAGTGCCCCATGGGCTGCATTACCGAAATCGTTGAGGACTAACTCGCGGGTTTTCGTATCGCACGTCGAGAAGGCCGCCTTCCGTCAGGAGGGCGGCCTTCTTGCGTCCGGGGTTTCTTTCTATGAGGTGTAGCGTTCGATGTAATCGAGGATTTCCTGGCGCGAATGCAGGTCGGTTTTCGCGTAGATGCGCTTGATATGCGTATGCGTGGTGCCGGGCGATATGCAGAGCTCTTCGGCTATCTTGCGTTGGGTCAGGCCCATGGCGTACATGGCCAGCACTTCGGTCTCTCGATCCGAAAGCATGAACTGGCTTTGGATCTGCCGCGCGTTGTTCTGCATGAGCGCGCGCCGGATGCTCTCGGGATCTTCGGGCACGTCGTCGACGTCGTCGAGTCCGAGCAGCGTGCGGATGCTTTTGGGCGTGGCGGCGCTTTCGTTGCGGCGGGGGTTTTCGGCCCATGCGAGCTGCACGAACACCACCTGGGCGCTGGCCAGGATGAGGCCCGCCACGATGGCCGTCTGCAGCGCGTCGTCGGGCGCGTACGGCGCGAGCGCCACGATGCCGGCCCGTGCCAGGGCGCGCGGCAGGATGAAGACGGCCCAGCCTGCGACGGCGTAGTAGTACGGATCGCGCTTGCCGTAGCTTGAAAAGGCGATGACCAGGTACCACATGAAGCCTGTCATGCCCACGTTGAACACCGTGGTGAACACGCCGCCGATTTCGGGATGGTCGGGAAACGCCGCGTAGGCGGTGATGGCGAAAATGCCGAAGGCTTCGAGCGCGATCCAGATGGTGGTGGTCATGATGCTGCGCGATTCGCGGAAGGATTGCCAGATGAGCAGCCAGAAGAACACGATGGCCAGCACCATGTAGGCGATGCGCGTCGCCGGCGTGAAGGGCACGGCTTCGCCGTTGGGGAACCCGCGCAGCGCGCCGACGGCGAACGAGAGCACGAACATGCCGAAGGCCAGGATGCTCAGCACGCGCACGCCGTCTTGGGTGCGTTGGGCGAAGCCGAAGTAGCCGAGCGGCATCTTGTCGTTATGGGCCTGTTCGGGCAGCGGCTTAGTGCGCGCGTTGCGGCGCAGCGGAATCTGCAAGGCGGCAAGCAGGCCCATCGCGATGCAGGCCGCGCTGCGCGGCAGAAACGAGACCAGATAGATAAGCGGTTCGCTGATGAGAAGCGAACCGAAGGCGATGGCCGCCGCCGACGACGACGAGGTGCCGCGCGCCCGCCTGAGCCAATAAAAGATGGAAAGCCAGCTCGAAAGCGTGACGATCACCGAAAGCGCCAGGACGACGATGTCGGCGGGATGCGGCGTGAGCAGCGCCACGCCGAGCGCCGCGATGCTGGCGGCCTGCACGCCGATGGAGGCGTTGGTCAGTTCGTAGACGGTCTTTTTCGACAGGCGCTTGCGCGTCGCGCCGAGGTAGACCAGAAGCATGAGCAGCGGAATCATGGCGGCCAGGCTGCTGCCGTCGGTGAACACGCCGGCGTCGGTGCTGCTGTAGCTGCCGTACGTGGCGACGATGAGACTCACGCGCGCGCACATTAGTCCGAGGACCGTAGGCGCGAGAACACGCGCGGCTTCCGCTATCGCGGACATGGTGGTTTTGACGGCTTCGCGTCGCGTTGTCAAAAGGCTCCCCTCCAACCTCTTGCGGAACCCTCATTATAGCCGTTCGCGCCCTGCCTTTATGCAGGATGATGCGATACGGGGGGCGCAATATCCTGAAAGAGGGTACACGTGCCGGATCTTTCGTGGCATGGTGGGGCGGTTGTGTAACGGGGGAGGAGATCCATGGAAGATATTCGCACGGAAACGGCGGCTGTGTCCGCCTGCGATGCGCCTGAAGCGGCCGCGGCCGTTCAGCGCACGCCTGAAGAGGAGTTCTTGGCGTCTATGCTCGCCGGGCGCGATCTGTCGGATTTGACCGATTCCGCCGCCCAGGCCGAAGCCGAAGCGGCGCGCATCGAAGAGCTTTCGCCGGAGGAGCGGCAGGCGTACGAGGAGCGTCGCGCTTTGGAAACGGTGTTCGAGGACATCCGCCTGCGCTCACATGGCGGCGAGTTGACGACGCCCGATTATTGGGAGACGGTGGGCCTTGTGCCCGAGCATGCCGACCCCGCCGTCTTCACGGCGTTGGTGTTCGACACGATCATCGAGGCGCAGGCGCTTTCGGCCGAGCGCGCACAGGCCGAGGCCGTGCCCGCGGCGGATGCGCCGGATGCAGCGGCGCCGGATGCCGCCGACGAGACGCCGGGCGTCGGGGCGCAGGCCGCGCGCTTCGCCGAATCCGGCGGGCCCGCATTGTCCGAAGCCGCGCCGTCCGCGGATGCGGGCGTCGTGTCTGACGTCCCGGAGGCCGCCGAAGGCGAACCGGAGCCCGAGCCGTGGGAGCTCGACGACATTCGCGTCTTGGAAGGCTCCCAGGTGTACCTGTATTCCGCCGACCACATGACCGATTCGTTCGCGCAGTGGGCATTCCAGGCTGCGGAAAACGACGACGTGGTGACGCTGGTGGAAAACGCGCGCACCGAATCGAAGGTCTATCCGCGCCCCTTGAAGGCGGCGTCGCTGAAAAACCGTCCGCTGTACCTGACCGACGAGCGCATCGAGGCGGCGTTCGCCACGGCGCAGGAGTCGGGCCTGTATCCCGATATCCGCACGTGTGCGGCGTCCAACGGCGACGTGTACTTCTATTCGACCGAGTATCTCAGCGATGCGCAGGCGAAGGCTTTGGCCGAGTGGGAATCGGTCGAGCGCCGCGCGAACATGTAGGCAGGAGGGCGCATGTACGATTACCGCGACCATAAAGACATCGATTTCGCCGATTCCGAGCCGCCGAAGCACGAATTCAGCGGCAAGGAGGTGCGCATCATTCGCACCGAGGATATCTACCAGGTCGATCCCGAAGAGGATATGAGCGTGTACTCGCCGCGCATTGTGGAGCTTGCGGGGCGTTTCGAGCGCGCCGGCGTGCCCGAGGGCTTCAATGCGGCATCCATGACGGGTATGTCGAAGCATGGCGAGCGGGCCGTGCAGCTGTTCGCCGAGATCGACCCGGAAACCGAGACGTTCGTGCACACGGGTTTCCGCTGCCGTGGCGACATCGCCACCATCGCCTCGGCGAGCTTGGCGGTGGAGCTGGTGCAAGGCAAGACGGTGGACGAGGCGCTCGCCGTGACGCCCGAGGCCATGAAAAAGGAACTCGGGAAAATGCCCGCCGATCGCGTGACCAGGCCGTATCTGGCCGCGTGCGCCATTCGCGCGGCTGTGGGCGATTTCTATATCCGCCAGGGAAGGCCGATCTCGCAGATCGATGAACGCGTCGTGTGCAATGAGTGCAGCGTGGCGTGTTCGCTGTGTCAGCACTGTTCGCTGCGCGATCAGCGTATCGCGCTTCGCTTCGCGAAATCCTAGTCGTCAGGCCCGCCGCGTGCGGGCCTTTTCTTCGCTTCGGCCGGCGTGCGCGCGGCTTGCGCTATGCTCGAAGCATATACGGCTGCGCGCGGCTGCGGCCGCGGCGAAACGAAGGGAAGGAATGCATGATGGATGAAACGACGGCGGCGAAGGCATCGCGTGATGACGGGTGCGCGGCGGGGCGTGACGCGTTCGGTGCGTTCGTGAAGACGGTGGCCGCCTTGCGCGCGCCCGACGGGTGCCCGTGGGATCGCGAGCAGACGCATGAGAGCATCGCCCACAACATGATCGAAGAGGCCTTCGAGGCCGTCGATGCCATCGAGGCGGGCGATGTCGCGCATATGCGCGAAGAGCTGGGCGACGTGCTGCTGCAGGTGGTGCTGCAAAGCCAGATCGCCGCCGATGCAGGAGAATTCACGATCGACGACGTTTGCCGCGATATCGACGCCAAGATGATCAGGCGCCATCCGCACGTGTTCGGCGATGCGGCCGCACAGGATAGCGCGGACGTGCTCGACATCTGGGATGCCGTGAAGATGAGCGAGAAAAAGAACGCCGACGCGCAAGAGCAGGCGCATACCGCTTTGCTCGACGGGGTGCCGACGAGCTTTCCCGCGCTCATGCAGGCTCAGAAGATCTCGCGCAAAGCCGCAGCGGCGGGGTTCGAATGGGAAGACGTCGGCGACGTGTGGGACAAAGTGAGCGAAGAGACGGCCGAGTTCAAAGCAGCGGCAACGCCGGATGAGGCCGAAGAAGAATTCGGCGACATCCTGTTCACCCTGGTCAACGTTGCGCGTTGGCATCATATCGATGCGGAAGGAGCGCTGCGGCGCGCATGCGCGAAGTTTCGCCGCCGCTGGGCGTTCATCGAATCCGCCGCTTGGGAGCGCGGTCTCGATGTGTCGGATCTGACGGTCGAGGAGATGGAAGCGCTCTGGCAGCGGGCCAAGGCGCGCGCATAGGGATTGATCGCGGGCGTGCGACCCGCGAGCGTTTTGCCGTATGCGGTTTCAACCTGGCACGTCATCGCATGAGAAAGCCCCGCAGGGCATGCCGCGCATGGAAGCGGCGGCCCTGCGGGGCTTCGTGTCGCGCGTTCGCGTGACACGCCCGCGGCGGTTTCGCTGCGGGCGTGTCGAATAAGATGGTTTAGAGCAGGCCCAACGAGTCGAGCTCTTCTTTGACGTCGCCCATGCCGTAGTCGTCGAGGCACGCGGCGGTCGGGCAGCCTTTCTGCTCGTCCCAGCCGAATTCCTTGTACACCATGCCGAGCGCGGTCTGGAAGTCCTCGCGCTCCATCTTGTCGGTGCCAGGGGTGAAGGGCTGGATGTCGGGATCTTTCGTGAACACCCACTCGGTGATGGTGTCATGCTCTTTGCGCATGTCGTTGGTGCCCATGCCGCGCACGGTGTTGGCGCGCTGCAGGGTCATGACGGAGGCGGCGCGCTTGTACAGCTCGTCGCGGGTCATCTCTTCGCCGGTGACGGCGGTGTAGAACTTGGCCTCCAGGTCGAGGTCGCCGCGGTAGTCGCGGGACTTGCTGGGGGACATGGTCATCGGCCACACCCAGTTGCACAGGGTCAGGCAGTCATGCAGGACGTCGGTGACGATGCTCCACCAGCAGAACTTCGCCTTGTACTCGTTCATCGGCGTGTAGTTCTTGTTCTGGTCGATGGCGGTCTCGCTGCCCCAGACCTCTTTGGCGATCTGCTGCTTGATGTCCCACGGCAGGCCGCAGCCCTGGAAGTTGACGGCGGAGTGGATCATGTCGTCGCGGTTGAACATCATGTTGTACACGGCGCCCACCTGGCCGAAGCACTCGATAGCGTGGTGCACGGGCCAGCCGCGATAGTTGATCAGCGTGGAAGCGGCGGTGTCGAACCAGGCCTGGTCGTTCCAACGCTCGCACCACACCAAGGGGCCGTAGCCGATGTAGGCCAGCTCGGAATCGTTCTGTGCCAGCTTGGTGAGGATTTCCACCATGACCGTGGGGTCCTTGGTTTCGTTCTCGAAGCCGGCCCAGTTGATGGAGGCGTATTCCTCGGCGGGAAGGTTCTTCTCGAAGATGCCGGCGCGGTAGCAGTGCGCGATGTCGCGGTAGAGCTGCGCGTAGTTGCACCACAGGCCCAGGTTGTCCATGGTTGCCTGGGTGGTCATGTCCCACAGCACGCTTTCGTCGTCGGCCACGTCGAGGCCCAGGATCTTCTTCATGTAGATGGACACGGGGAAGTTGGCCGCGCAGGTGTTGCCCACGGTCTCGAAGCCCGCGGTGCCCTCGGCCGCCTCGACGCGCAGGTCGGAGTAGCAGTGGATGGGGCAGCTGTGGCAGCCGTTCATCTTGACGGTGTACTTTTCGGCGGCGGGGCCCAGGTCCTTGGTGGACTTCATGCAGCGATAGCCCACGGTGTTGAGCTCGCCCGGCTTGGGCTCGCCGGTGTTGATCGGGCCGCCCTCGGCGAGAGCCCAGGTCAGGCCGTCACGTGCGGTCCAGCGGCTGCCCTCGTCGTAGAACTCGGCCCATTCCTGCTGGGTCGAAGGCACGACGTGGTTGTTATTGGAGCCGATGATGTCGGAAAGCATGTAGTCGGACAGCTCGGCGACGGCCTTGGGGTCTTTCACGTAGACCGAGCCGTTGCCCTCGACGACGACGGCCTTGCACTTCTTCGAGCCGAGGATGGCGCCGACGCCTGCGCCTGCGGAGTGGTTGCGGGCGTTGATGATATTGGAGTAGGGCAGCAGGTTCTCGCCCGCGGGGCCGATGGTGGCGACGCAAGCCTTATCGGAGACGATGGTGTTGAGCGCCTCGGTGGCCGCGCGCGTGCCCAGGCCCCAGACGCCTTCGGCGGACTCGATGGTGATGTCGCCGTCGATGATCTTGATATAGACGGGCTTGTCGGATGCGCCTTCGACGATGAGCGCGTCCCATCCGGCCAGCTTGAGCTTGGCGCCGAACATGCCGCCCATGTGGGAGTCGACGACGAGATGGTCCTTGGTGAAGGTGGACAGGTGCGCCAGCGTGGTGCGTCCCGCCAGAGGAACGCCGGATGCGGTCAGCGGGCCGACGGCGAAGATGACCTTGCTTTCGGGAGAAAGCGGATCGGTTCCAGCCGGAACCTCGTCGTACATGATCTTGTTGGCGATGCCCATGCCGCCGATGTATTGCTTGTACGGATCGGTGGATTCGACGTTGACGGCGCCGGTCGTCAGATTGACGCGCGCGATCTTGCCGGCCCAGCCGAACGAGATGGTGTCTTCATTTGCCATGTCTGATCTCCAAGTCTTGTTAGAAACAGTGACGTGAAGCGACGTGTGCGGAGGCATGTGCGTAGAGACCGTTACGGTCAGCGGCCATTATGCGCAATGCCGCGTTTTCCGTGTACCCTCTTTGAGGGGATTATCGTTCATCAGCCATTTTATCCCTAAAGAGGGGACGGCGGCCCTGCGCGTCCCCTCATGATGCTAAGCGTGCGAAGTGCGTTTTGAGGGGGTATGTGTCCTTATTTCGAGAAGGACCGAAGAAAGGAACATTCGATGGAGGAGAAGAAGGGGGCCTTGGAAGCTCAGGTCGAAACCGCCGCGGCGGATACGGCTGAAAACCAGGGATCGCAAAAGGGCTTCACCCGTCGTCAGGTCGTCGCAGGCGGCATCGGCATCGGACTGGCCGGCTTGATCGCGGGCGGCGCGCTCGCCAAGTGGGGCGTCGTCGAGGAGAGCATTGCGTCGGGCCGCATCGTGCTCGATCCCATGCCCCAGAAGCTTATCGTCACCGACCGTGCCCGCTGCTCCGGCTGCCAGCGCTGCGAGATGATGTGCTCGCTGCGCAACGACGGTCGCGTCTGCCAGAACACCGCCCGCGTGCGCGTGTGGCAGAACTACAACTTCGGCGCCGGCGGCGAAAGCCCGGACGGCATCTATCGCAACTGCCAGTTCACGGTCGAGCACTGCAAGCAGTGCAAAGACGCCTGGTGCGTGAAGAACTGCCCCGTGCACGCCATCGCTCCCGACCCCGAGACCGGCGCCCGTGTGGTGAATGCGGAAGCCTGCATCGGCTGCGGCATGTGCCACGAGGCCTGCCCCTGGAACATGCCGGTGGTCGATACCGAGACCGGCGTCTCCACGAAGTGCATCGCATGCGGCCGCTGCGCCGTGCAGTGCCCCAACGGCGCTATCAAGTTCGTCGATTGGAAAGATATCGCCCAGGAGGCCATCGACAAGGGTATCGTCCGCACTTCCACGCTGGTGGAGGCGTAAGGCCGCCCGCGCTTCTGTAAGAAGACAACCACGTTTCGACTATGACGAAGAGGGGATCTATGGGAACTGTGTCGGTGTTCTCGATCGCGTCGAAGTGTTTCGCGCCTTTGCCCAAGGACGAATACGACGAGATGTGCGCGCCTGCCGTATGGGGCGCTTTCATCGACGATCTGTGCGACGCCGTCGCGCCGCGCTCGTTGTACGAAGTGCTCAGCGAGCGGGAAGTCGCCGCCCTGAAGAATCCGCCTTCCTATGAGGAGCACGACGCGTTTTGCCGTCGCCATTTCACGGGAGGGCTCGCCGCTTCCGCCGTGCCGGTGGAGTCGATCTACCGCACGCGCAGGGAATCGCCCGAAGACGGCAAGGGGTCGTATCGGTCCGATTCGGCGCTTTACATGGAGGATCTGGTGCGGCGCCTCGGACTGTCCCTGCCGCCCGAGATCGCGGCCTATCCCGATCACCTGGCTCTCGAGCTGGACATGCTCGCCGTGCTTTTGCGCTCGGGGTGCGCAGACGAAGCCCGTTCGTTTTTGTCGGAGCGTTTCGACTGGCTGGTCGATTATCGCCAGCAGCTTTTGCGTCTGGAGGATTCCCAGGCCGCGTTCTACATCGCCTTGGTCGACGTGCTCATCGGCGCGATGGCCGACGGGGAACTGCAGGATGCGGACCGCACCGCCTGCGAGGGCGCGCGGTAGCCAGCCGTCGAATTTCGACTCATGTAAGAGAGGAATCGAGAATGTCAGAAAACGCTATTACAAGGCGAAGCTTTCTGGCCGGCAGCGCGGGCGTGGCAACCCTCGCCGCAGCGGGCGGATATATGAGCTTCGGCGCTTGGCAGCAGGCGTGCGCTGACGAGCCCGAAGCCGACGGGGGCTCGTGGTCGGCCTATACCATGTGCAACGCGTGCTCGAGCAAGTGCGGATATAAGGCGTATGTCAAAAACGGCCGCCTTTCCAAGCTGATCGCCTCCGAGCACGACGCCCATGCCAAGGGCAAGATCTGCGCGCGCGGATACGGCTATCCGTCCATCGCCTATTCCGAGGATCGCCTGACCGACCCCTTGAAGAAAAACGACAAGGGCGAGTTCGAGAAGATCAGCTGGGAGCAGGCCTATCAGGAGATCGGCGACAAGGTGAAGGCCATCGTGGACGCCGAAGGCCCGCAGGCCCTGGCGTTGGTGCAAGACCCCCGTCCGAGCGGCGGCTACTACACCAAGCGTTTCCTCGACGCGCTGGGCTCTCCCAACTACTACACCCACGGCGCGGCGTGCAACATCTCCAAAGCCGCGGGATACACCCAGGTCATCGGCGCGAGCGATTTCTCGGCCGACGTGGCTAACTCCAAGATGATCATGTACATCGGCCGCTCCGTGGCCGACGCCATCCGTCCGAGCCATTTGCAGGGGCTGCAGAAGGCCCACGAAAAGGGCGCCAAGGTGGTCATGGTCGATCCGCGTTGCAACAACTCCACGGTGTTCGCCGACGAATGGCTGCCGATCAATCCCGGCACCGACTTGGCTTTCATCCTCGCCATGTCCCACGTGCTGATCCGCGACGGCATTTACGCCAAAGATTACGTGGATGCCAACGTGACGGGCTTCGACGAGTTCGCGGCCGGCGTGAAGGACTGCACCCCGGCATGGGCCGAAGGGATCTGCGGCATCGCGGCGTCCGACATCGAGCGCCTCGCGGTCGAGTTCGCCCAGGCGGCGCCCGCGGCCTGCATCGACGCGGGCTGGCGCGGCGGCTTCGGCAACCAGTACGCGAACTCCGGCGAGACGGCTCGCGCCATCGCGGTGTTCAACACGCTTTTGGGCTGCTGGAACCAGAAGGGCGGCGCCCTGCTTACCTCCAGCGTGTCGGCGGGCAAGCTCGACGAGGAGAAGTTCCCGCCCGTGCCCAAGCCCGAAGGCAAGAAGGCGGGCTCCGAGGAATACCCGCTGTCTTCGTCCAGCATGGGCGTGAACGTGTTCGCGGCGACTCAGGCCAAAGAGGGCAATATCAAGGGCATGTTCTTCTACAACTCCAACATGGTGGCGGGCTATTCGAACCCCGCATACCTGCAGGAGTGCCTCGACGCGCTCGACCTGTGCGTGGTCATCGACATCCAGATGTCCGAGACCGCCCTGTGCGCCGATTACGTGCTGCCCGAGTGCAGCTTCCTCGAGCGCCTCGAGCTGCCCGCGTTCAACGGCGGCAAGGTGCCGTCGGTGTCGCTGCGCGATAAGGTGCTCGACCTGATCCATCCCAACACCAAGCCGTGCGACGAGATCTTCAAGGGTCTCGCCGACGCGTGCGGCGTGGGCGAGTACTTCCCGTTCACGGTGGAGGAGCTGGCCGACGCCCAGCTGAAATCGGTGGGTTCGAGCCTGGCCGACCTGCGCCGCGTGGGCACCATCGAGTTCCCCGAGAAGGCCTTCGAGTACGGTAAGACCCCCAAGTGGAAGACCCCGTCCGAGAAGATCCAATTCGCCAGCGAGAAGTGCGCGAAGGCGGGCTACACCGCCGCGCCCACGTGGGTGGCCCCCGCGGTCATGCCTGCAGGCGGCAACCAGTTCCGCATGATCACCGGCAAGCAGGCCATCCACAGCCACACCATGACGGCGAACTGCAAGCCGCTCATGGCGATCACCGAGGATTACGATCTGACCCGTATCTGGATGAACGCCGACCGCGCAGCGGCGCTGGGCATCAAGGACGGCGACGAGGTGGAGGTGTCCAACGACTTGCACACCGGACGTTGCCGCGTGAAGGTGACGCAGCGCATGAATCCGACGGCCATCTTCATGCCTCCCGCGTACGGCTGCTCTTCCGAGCAGCAGCACACGGCGTACGGCATCGGCTTGCGTTCGACGGACTTCAGCCCCTACCAGCTCGAGCCCGGTTACGGCTCCACCATGTCGCACGAAGTGTTGGTCACGGTTAAGAAGGTAGGTGCGTAATGGCTCGCTACGGAATGCTCATCGATACCACGAAGTGCATAGGCTGCTATGCCTGCCGCACGGCGTGCCAGCGGCAAAACGACCTGCTTCCCGGCGAGGCGTTCATCAAGTTCCACGAGTTCGAACGCGGCACGTATCCGCACGTGACCATCGAGCATGTGCCGACGCAGTGCATGCATTGCGAGGACGCTCCGTGCCAGGCCGTCTGCCCGACGGGCGCGACCTACACCACCGAGGACGGCATCGTATGCGTCGACCACGGCCGCTGCATCGGCTGCAAGTACTGCATGGCGGCCTGCCCCTACGGCGCCCGCGTGCATAACGAGGAATCCGGCATCGTCGACAAGTGCCGCTTCTGCACCGTGTCCGCTATGGACGGCACCGAGATGTGCACCTGCGTGACGGCATGCCCCACCGGCGTGCGCACGTTCGGCGACCTGGACGATCCGGAATCGGAGATCTCCAAGAAGATCGCCGAGCTGAACGCCCAGCCGATCGACGGCGACCTGACCAAAGCGAAAATCTTCTACGTGAGGTGATGAAGGATGTCATTCGAACCTATCTGGGGCGCTCCCATCGCCTGGTACCTGTTCTTGGCCGGTCTGGGCGGCGGCGCGTTCGTGACGTCGGCGTTTTTGCGTTGGCGCCATCCCGAGGCGGTCAACATGCGCAAGGCGGGCCATATCATCGCGCCCGTCGTGGTGATGATCGGCCTTGTGCTGCTGATGCTGGACGCCGAGGCGGGCCTGCACAACCCGCTGCGCTTCGCTCTGCTGCTGCATAATCCGTTCTCGGTCATGACCTGGGGCGTCGTCTTCCTTGCGGCGTTCATGGTCATTTCGCTGATCGTGCTGCTGCTCGATTGCCTGAAAAAACGCGTTCCGGCATGGCTCGAGGTGGCGGGCGTGGTGTTCGCCGTCTGCGTGGCCATGTACACCGGCGCTTTGCTGGGCGTGTGCAAGACGTTCCCGCTGTGGAATAACGCCCTGCTGCCCATCCTGTTCCTGGTTTCGGCCATGTCCGCGGGCGCCGCTTCGGTGCTGCTGGTGGGCGCGCTGCGTTTCGGCGGCGAGTTCAACGAAACGGGCTTGTTGAAGAAGACGCACTACTACCTGCCCCTCATCGAGCTTCTGCTGGTGGCTTCGCTGTGCTTCATCACCAGCTACGGCTCGACCGCTGGATTCGATTCGGTCATGAGCCTGATCGCGGGCGATTGGGCGCTGTGGTTCTGGCTCGGCCTGGTGCTGGTGGGCCTGGTGATTCCCGCGGCCATCGATACGTGGCTGCTCTTCTTCGCGAGCAAGGAGTTCGAGGAGTCCCGCAAAGCCCAGCTGATCGCCGCAGGTGCAAGCGTCGGCGTGCTGGTGGGCGGTTTCTTGCTGCGCTACCTGGTGGTCATGGCGGCGCTGCCCGTGGTCTTCGTTATGTAGGAAGGCTTGATCGACGCGCGTTTTCCCGGTTGAAGGGGATGGTGCGAGTCGGTTTCGTGCGACGAAAGGGTCGGCGCTTCGGCGCCGGCCCTTTTTTGCGTGCGGGGGTCGTTCGGCGTCATGCGCCGTTGCGCCCCAAGGGGGTTGCGAGCAGGCCGCGCCGCCATTTCCTGCGAGATCGTGCGGCGCGTTCGGCGTCGAGGGCATCGGCCGTTCGCCGCCGCGTTCGTTTCCGTTCCGTTTCGGGTTCGTCTGCGACATATCGATGGCGGGCGAATGGCGCCATTGGCGGAATTGCCGGCGTGTTGCCGGGAATACTCGTTTACGGTTGTCGCGAAAACGAGAAGCAAGCACGAGGAGGCATGCTATGGGTAAATTCGACGGCAAGGCCGCTATCATCACGGGCGGCGGCAAAGGCGGCGGCATCGGCTGGGGCCTTTCGACGGCATTCGCCAAGGAAGGCTGCAACCTGGCTATCACGGGCCGCAATGTGAAAAAGCTCGAAGACGCCAAAGAAGAGCTCGAGCGCCTGTACGGCATCAAGGTCTTGTGCCTGCAAGCCGACGGCGGCGACGAGGAGCAGGTGAAGGCGGCGGTCGAGCGCACCGCCCAGGAGTTCGGCCGCATCGATTTCCTGATCAACAATGCGCAGAACTCCGCCTCCGGCCTCACGTTGGTGGAGCATACCAAGGAGGACTTCGACAAGGCGATCATGTCGGGCCTGTACGCGGCGTTCTTCTATATGAAGCATTGTCATCCGTACCTCAAGGAAGCCAAGGGCTCCGTGGTCAACTTCGCATCGGGCGCGGGCCTGTTCGGACGTTACGGGCAAAGCTCCTACGCGGCGGCTAAAGAGGGGATCCGCGGCATGACGCGCGTGGCCGCCACCGAATGGGGACCCGACGGCATCAACTGCAACATCATCTGCCCGCTGGTGATGACGGCGCAGTTGGCGGCGTGGAAAGAGGCCTATCCCGAGGCGTACGCCAAGCAGGTGGGCAGCATTCCCGCCGGCCGTTTCGGCGACGCCGAGACCGACATCGGCCGCACGGCGGTGTTTCTGTGCTCCGACGACGCGAAGTACATCTCGGGCGAGACCATCACCATGCAGGGCGGCAGCGGCCTGAGGCCGTAACGCTTCGCTTCGCGGGCGCGTTTTGATGCAGCGACGGCGCATCAAGA
This sequence comes from Slackia sp., assembly GCA_030527325.1. Lineage (GTDB taxonomy): Bacteria > Actinomycetota > Coriobacteriia > Coriobacteriales > Eggerthellaceae > Slackia. The sequence continues at coordinate 81,168 of JAUNBA010000007.1, read as the reverse complement.
CGCGCCCGTTTTGCATAGGTGCGCAAAACGGGCGCGGTTTTCTTCATCGACGCAGGTGGGAATCGTTATCGCGGGCGTCCGACGCGGCTTGAGACTTTGCAAGAATCTTACATTTGCAAAGTCTTGGCAAAGCGTTTCGTCGCTATACTTTCCCCTCGATGGTTTTATGCAGATGCCCTTTCGATTGAGGAGAACGTTTCCGTGGACACCGCGCTTACCACCGCGCTGGGCCTGTTGGGCGGCCTGGCTATCTTCATTTTCGGCATGAACATGATGAGCGACAATCTTCAGAAGGTCGCCGGCGAGAAAATGAAGAGCATCCTTTCCCTGCTTACGAAAAACCCCCTGCTCGGCGTGCTTGCCGGCGCGTTGACGACGGCCGTGCTGCAAAGTTCGAGTGCCACGACCGTGATGGCTATCGGCTTCGTGAGCGCCCGTTTGATGGGCTTGCCGCAGGCTATCTCCATCATCCTGGGCGCCAATATCGGCACCACCATCACGGCGCAGATCATCGCGTTCAAGATCACCGACTACATTCTGGCATTCGTCTTCATCGGGTTCCTGGTGTCGTTCATCGCGAAAAACGAGCGCGCGAAAAGCGTCGGTTTGAGCATTCTGGGCTTCGGCCTGCTGTTCTTGGGCATCGAGACCATGGGCGACTCCATGAAGCCTTTGGCGGAAAGCCCCGTGTTCATCGACATGATTTCCCAGGTGGTGGATGTGCCCATCCTGGGCGTGGCAGTCGGCACCATCATGACGGTCATCGTGCAGAGCAGCTCGGCCACCATCGCCGTGCTGCAGAATCTGGCGGCGACCCCCGGTCCCGACGGCGTGGCCAGCGTGATCGGCCTGACGGGCGCCATCCCCGTGTTGCTGGGCGACAATATCGGCACCACCATCACGGCGCTTTTGGCCAGCATCGGCCAGAGCCGCAACGCCAAGCGCGTCGCCGTGTCCCATAGCCTGTTCAACATCTCCGGCTGCTTGCTGTTCATCTGGTTCATTCCCGCGTTCGCGACGTTCGTGCAGGCCATTTCGCCGGCGGGCCCCGAAATCGAGGTCATTTCGCGCCAGATCGCCAATGCGCACACGTCGTTCAACGTGGCCATGACGCTTTTGTGGCTTCCGTTCATCTGGCTTATGGTGAAGATCGTCATGCGCATCATTCCCGAGCGTAAGGCGGGCAACGCATCCGTGGTCGATCCCGCCGAGCCGATGTATCTCGACGATCGCCTGACGGCGCAGCCGGTGGCGGCGTTGCAGCTGGTGGCGCAGGAAATCGAACGATGCGGCGAGACCATTCGCGTGTCTTTGCACGATATTTCCGCCTCGTTGCGCGATAAAGATTCGAAGCGTCTCGACGCGGCGACGGCCAAAGCGGCCGCGGCGGGCGAATTGTGCCAGAAGGTGACCGATTACCTGGCTGAGATGTTCGCGGCGGGCGTGCTCAATGAGGATCAGGCGGCGCACACGATGAACTTGATGCGCGCTTTGAACGACGTCGAGCGCGTGGCGGCTTTGTGCGGTCATATCGTGAAGTCGTGCAAGGGCGTGAAGTTCTCCGATACCGCCGTCGAAGAGGCGCAAAAGGCCATGGCCATCGCCGAATCGATGTTCGCTGACGCCATGCGTGCGCTCGCCTCGGGCGATGCAGCGGTGGCCAAGGGCGTGTTCGCGGCCAGCGCGGGGTTGGTGGATGCCGAGACCTGCGCGCGCAAGGCGCACATGAAGCGCGTCGCCGCCAAGGAGTGCTCGCCTGCCATGACGGCGGTTTTCAACCGCATGCTGTATGACATCGGACGCGTGGGGACGAGCTGCATGAACATCGCCGATTTGGCGAAGGCCGACCGCGACGTGCTCGATTACTTCTTGATCGACGCCGAGCCCGAGCAAGGCTCGACGGCGAAGGCGTAGCGTTTCAGCGCGATTCTCCCTCCCGATAGCCTGCCTGCGAAGCCCCGGCCGCCTCGAGCGCCGGGGTTTTTGCGTTCGGGAGGTGCGCGGGCCGCGTCGTTTCGGCGGACGCGGCCCGTTTTGTATCGGCGGCGCCGCGGCCGGCGGGTCGGACGCAGCGGAATCGCGGCGGCGGTGCGGGGCGCCGGCCGTCGGCGGGCTTTCGATGGCGGGGCGGGATGCGTCGCTGGGCTGCCAGGGCGGCGGGGCTTGCGCGGCGGGATCGTCGGCGTTGCGGTGGGCCGCGACACGTCGCGCCGCATGGGCGGGGCCGGATGCTTCGGCGGTGACGTTTCGTTCTGACGTCCGACCCGTGGCGCTTCGTCGCCTCCTCGTAACGCCCGGCCTCGTCGCCTGAGTGCCGTGCTGTCACCCAACGCGCGGAGCGGCCGAAGCGCCCGCAGCTCGGTCTTTGTTGACCGAAGGCCGCGCTGCCATCGGGCCTCGCCGTTTTCCGTACCTTCTAGCCTCCCGGCCTCCACTGTTTGGGCTGCTTTTGCCCGGTTTCCGACCATTCTGTCCGGTTTTTTGCGGCTATGGCGCAAGTTTCGTGCCGTTTGGGCCTTTTGTGCGCGGCGACTCGTTCGGGGAAAGACGTTTTCCCAGGTCGCAGAATTCTAGGTTCGGATTTCGCGTGCCGCTTTGTGCCATACCCGCAAAAAAATGACTCAAGTCTCGCATTTTGCGACAGGAGGCCTGGGTGGCGGTGTAGTTTGGCGTTGGGTCGATGATCGAAAACCTCGTATGAAATGCGCTGCTGCCGAGGGGCGGGCGTCATGCGATGCCGTCGGGCGCTTGGGCGTCCGATCGGCGAAGACGCTGTTTCGTCATTGCAGAGGCCTTGCGTTTCGCGGATTGCCTGGCCCGGACTGGCCTTGCTTTGTCCGGTCTCGCCTTGCCTTGTCACGTGGCCCGCTTCGTGCCAGCGAGAACCGGCTTGTACAATGGGCGCAGCGGATGCGAATTTAACGCGAAAGGGGAGTGGGTGCGATGGTCCGATATCTTGTCGACGACCTAGATGACCTGCCGTATGACCCCAGCGATAGGGAATCGATTCTTTCTTACGCTGCTCGGCTTCGAGGGAGAACGCTTCGGCAGCTTTGCGATATTGACGCAGGGGCGATGAATGGGGCCAACAAAGGCCGTTTAGGCCAGGCGCTCGAGATGTATTACTTCAAATACGAACCGAATTCCGATCAAGAACCCGATTTTCCCGAAGTTGGGTTGGAGCTTAAAACTAATCCCATCAAACGTTTGAAAAATGAGGACATTTCGGCGAAAGAACGTCTTGTCATAACCATGATTGATTACTGCGCCTTGGTGAACGAAGAGTGGGAAACGTCGACCGTGCGCAAAAAACTCGATGACATACTGCTCGTTTCGTATCTTCATGATCCCGAGGCGGACATACTCGACTATGAATTCAAATATGCTGCCGTTCAGGCCGTGACGGACGAGGATATGGCCGTTATTCGTGCCGACTGGGAAACCATACTCGCAAAGGTCCGTGCTGGCCGCGCGCATGAGCTTTCCGGCAGCGATACGAATTATCTCGAGGCATGTACGAAAGGTGCTAACGCGCAATCCGTGAGAAAGCAGCCATTTTCGGGCGAGCCCGCGAAGCAGCGTGCGTTTGCTTTAAAAGCGTCGTATATGACGGCGTTTTATCGAGACCTCGGTCTTGCATCGATTCCTCGGACGGACGAAGAGAGGCAATGGGGTCTGGAGAAGCTCGTTCGCACTCGCTTCGATGAGTATCGGGGCATGACGGAGTCTTCCCTGTCTGAAAAGTTCGGTATTTCTTCGCATGCCAAAAACTTCCACGCTCTTTTGACTAAGGCGATTCTCGGTATCGGGAGAAATGACGAGATAGGGGAGTTCGTCAAGGCGGGAATCATCGTGAAAACCGTGCGTCTTGAGTCGGACGGCGATATCAAGGAGCATATGTCGTTTCCTGCGTTCGAATTCGCCGACCTTCTTGATGAGGAATCGTGGTCGGAGTCGGCGTTCGGGCGCATATGCGAAGGAGGCCGTTTCTTGTTTGTCGTGTTCAAGCGAAACGGTGGCGAATTCGTTTTGCAGGGATGTTCGTTCTGGAGAATGCCCGAGTGCGACATCGATTGTGCGCGCGATACGTGGGAGGAAACACGCCGCGTTGTTGCTCGGGGCATAGAGTTGCGCGACGTCTCGCTCGATCCCTCGCGGCATAGGTATGCGAATAACCTTCCCGGTTCGTCTTTCAACGGCGTTGCTCATGTGCGCCCGCACGCAACGAAGAGCGCGTATCGTTTCGAGGACGGCACCGAGGTCGGCAACGTCGCGCGCGACGCGAGCGAGCTTCCTGACGGTCGAGCCATGACACGGCAGGGATTTTGGCTCGATAGAAGCTATGTTGCGAAGCAGCTACGCATGCTTGGATACTAGAGTCGGAATGCACGTGAATTTGCGGAAAAAAAGTATGGAAATGCTCTTGAGGATCTTGACTTAATGACCGAGATCGGCGATCGTTTTCGCTGATAAGTCTATGGATTCTACGGAGGGCTGATGGCGAAGATCCGTGTTGTTGAGTTGTTTGCGGGCGTCGGGGGTTTCAGGCTCGGCCTTGACGGATATGAGGACGAATCGCGCGGGTGGCATGTTCCGGCCGCAGGCGATTTCGAGACGGTATGGGCGAATCAATGGGAGCCCCCCGGAACGCCGGGGCGTCAGTTCGCGGCGCGTTGCTATGCCGAACGTTTCGGGGCCGAAACCCTGGTGAATGAGGATATCGAGCGGGTTCTTGACGAGGTTGAAGCGGGGAGGCGTACGATACCCGATCATGAAATGCTGGTGGGAGGATTCCCTTGTCAAGATTATTCCGTTGCTCGTCCGATTGCCCAGTCGAATGGAATCGAGGGAAAGAAAGGCGTGCTCTGGTGGCAAATCCACCGTTTTTTGCGCTTGTTTTCGCCGCGCTACGTTTTGCTTGAAAACGTCGATCGCCTTTTGAAATCGCCGGCATCCCAGCGCGGCCGCGATTTCGCCATTATGTTGGCTTGTCTGGACGAATGCGGATACTCCGTCGAATGGCGCGTGGTGAATGCGGCGGATTACGGCGCTCCGCAGCGTCGTCGCCGCGTGTACATTTATGCGGAAAAAGATGCAGCCGCGTGGGACCTTGAAGGACGCGTGAGCTCGCAAGGCATCATGCCCGGGGCTCTCCCTATCGCCGAGGGGCTTTCGAAGCTATCTACGTTCGAGATAGAGGGATCGCCGTTCGATGTGAGCGAGAGCTTCGGTTCCGGCTTGAAGGTTTCGCCGTTTCGCGGCGCCGGCGCCATGCAGCATGGCCGCGTATGTACCGCCGACGTCGTTGCGGAGTATGCGGGTCCGTTCGCCACGCTTGGCGATGTGTTGGTGCCGGAAGGCGAGGTCCCCGAGGAATTCTTCATACCTGAAGACAAGCTTGAGCGCTGGGAGTATTTCAAGGGGTCGAAAAAGGAAGAGCGAACGCATGCGTCCGGATACACGTATATCTACAGCGAAGGCGGCATGGCGTTCCCGGATGCGCTTGATAAACCCGCTCGGACGATTTTGACGGGCGAGGGCGGCGCCGGCGCTTCTCGTTTCAAGCATGTCGTCGAAGCCGAGAGCGGCCGCTATCGGCGCTTGGTGCCCGACGAGCTCGACCGACTGCAGACGTTTCCAAGGGGATGGACCGACGCGGGCATGACCGATGGCCATAGGGCTTTTTGCATGGGTAATTCTCTCGTGGTCGATATCGTTCATCGCATCGGGAAGGAAATAGCTAAGCGATCGGAGTAAGCTCGCTTATTTCGGATATCGGAGGTGTCGTTATGGTGTTCATCGTTTCTCCTGCCAAGAAAATGACGGATGCATGCGACGTGTTCGCATGGCGCGCCATGCCGCGCTTCCTTCCACAGGCCTGCGAGCTGCTCGATGCGTTGCGTGCGCTGCCCTACGACGAGGCGAAGGCGTTGTGGAAATGCAGCGACGTTTTGGCCTCGTTGAACTACGAACGCGTGCGCGCATCGGACCCTGCGTGCAGCGCGATGTGCGCGCCTGCAGTGTTCGCCTACGAGGGTATTCAATATCAGCACATGGCGCCGCAGGTCATGACGGAGGACCAGCTCGATTATCTGGAGCGTCATCTGCGTATTCTCTCGGGCTTTTACGGCGTGCTGCGTCCGTTCGATGCCGTGGTGCCGTACAGGCTCGAAATGCAGGCGAAGCTTGCCGTGGGCGGCGCGCGCGACCTGTACGGTTTCTGGGGGCCGCGCCTGTTCGAGGCTTTGGCGGAGGATGCGGCGCACGAGGCGGCCGCTTCGCCGCTCGCTCGACCCGTCATCGTGAATCTTGCTTCGCAGGAATACGCCAAGGCCGTGCTGCCGCATGCGAGGGCCGCCGCGAAAGCGGGAGGCGATGTGCGCGTGGTGACCTGCCTGTTCGGCACCGTGCGCGACGGCGCGTTGGTTCAGCGTTCCACCGAGGCCAAGGCCGCGCGCGGTACGTTCGTGCGCTGGTGCGCCGAATATGCGGTCGAGGACGTGCGGGAGCTCGAGGGCTTCGACGAAGCGGGATATGCGTTCGATCGGGGGCTTTCGTCCGATGAAACGTTGGTGTTCGTAAGGTGCTAAGGCGCCCGCCGCGTCCTTCAACGAAACGTCAACATTGCGTGAAGCCGCATCGCCCTCAGGTTGACACCTCGGCCTGCGCTACTACAATCCTGGTTAGCACTCTATGTTATCGAGTGCTAACCGAACGCGTTTCGCGCTCGTCTCACGAGTTCGCGGCTGCTGCTGCCGGCGCGCCTACGCCGAATGCAATCGCGCGGCGCGGCGCCGCCGACGCCGGCGCCCACGCACGACGCGCCCGCTCGTTTTTCCGGTACGAACGCTGCGGCCGGGCCGCACGATGCACGAAAGAAGGAAGGCTTCATTCATGAAGAAGTTCAAGACAGAGAGCAAAAAGCTGCTCGACCTCATGATCAATTCGATCTACACCAACAAAGAAATCTTCTTGCGCGAGCTCATTTCCAACGCCTCTGACGCCGTGGACAAGCTTTACTTCAAGAGCCTCACCGATTCCGACGTGAAGGTGGGCAAGGACGAACTGGCCATTCACGTGGGATTCGACCACGACGCCCGCACCGTTACCGTGAGCGATTCCGGCATCGGCATGACCAAAGACGAGCTGGAAGCCAACCTGGGCACCATCGCCCATTCGGGCAGCCTCGAATTCAAGACCGACAACGCCGACGCCCAGGGCGGCGACGTGGACATCATCGGCCAGTTCGGCGTGGGATTCTACTCCGCCTTCATGGTGGGCAAGGAGGTGCGCGTCGTTTCGCGCGCCTACGGCTCCGACGAGGCGTGGTGCTGGGCGAGCGACGGCGTCGAGGGCTATACGATCGAGCCTGCCGAGCGCGCAAGCCACGGCACCGACGTCATCGTGCTGCTCAAGGACAACGCCGACGAAGAGAACTACGACACCTTCCTTTCCGAGTGGGGGCTGAAAAACCTCGTCAAGAAATACAGCAACTACGTGCGCTATCCCATCCAGATGGAATGCGACAAGACGCGCGAGCTGCCTAAGCCCGAAGACGCCGGCGACGACTATCAGCTCGAATTCGAGCACTACACCGAAATCGAGACCGTCAATTCCATGATTCCCATCTGGAAGCGCAGCAAGTCCGACGTCACCGAAGAGGAATACAACGAGTTCTACAAGTCTGATTTCCATGATTGGGCCGATCCCGCGCGCACTATCAAGGTGCACGCCGAAGGTGCCTTGACCTACGATGCGCTCATGTTCATCCCCACGCGCGCTCCGTACGACCTGTACAGCAAGGACTTCAAGAAGGGCCTGGCGTTGTACAGCTCCAACGTCATGATCATGGAGAAGTGCGAAGAGCTTTTGCCCGACCATTTCAACTTCGTGCGCGGCGTGGTGGACAGCCAGGACCTGCAGCTCAACATTTCGCGCGAGACGCTGCAGCACAACAGCCAGTTGCGCGCGATCGCCAAAAAGCTCGAGAAGAAGATCAAGGCCGAGCTGGCGAACATGCGCGACACCGACCGCGAGGCCTATGAGTCGTTCTTCGAGCAGTTCGGTCGCGGCCTGAAATACGGCATCTATACGAGCTACGGCATGAACAAAGGCGAGCTCGCCGACCTGCTGCTGTTCTACTCCGCCAAAGAGCAGAAGATGGTCACGCTCGACGAATACGTGGCCGCCATGCCCGAGGGGCAGGATTCCATCTTCTATGCCGCGGGCGAGTCGGTTGAGCGCCTTGCCAAGATGCCGGTGGTGAAAGCGGTTATGAACAAGGGCTACGACGTGCTGCTGTGCACGCAGGACGTGGACGAGTTCTGCTTCCAGGCCATGATGGGCTACGGCAAGCCCGCCGCCGAGGGCGAGGAGTTCACGGAGAAGCCGCTGAAGAACGTGGCATCGGGCGATTTGGGCCTCGAGACCGAAGACGAGAAGAAGGCCGCCGAAGAGGCCGCCAAGGAAAACGGCGATTTGTTCGGCGCCATGAAGGATGCCCTGGGCGATCACGTGACCAAGGTGAGCGTGTCCACGCGCCTCGCTTCGGCCGATGACGCGCCCGCGTGCATCACGGCGGAAGGCCCTGTGTCGCTCGAAATGGAGAAAGTGCTTTCCCAGATGCCCGACGGCGGCGAGGATATCAAGAGCCAGCGCGTGCTCGAGGTCAACGCGCAGCATCCCATTTTCGCCACGTTGAAGGCCGCGCAGGAGGCGGGCGACGCCGAAAAGGTGGCAAGCTATGCGAGCCTGCTGTACAACCAGGCGCTTCTGGTGGAGGGCATGCCGTTGGAAGACCCGGTTGCATTCGCCAACGAAATCGCCAAGCTGATGAAATAGCGCGCGCATGCGGCCTCGTGTCGCATGGCGAGAGTGAAGCGGCGTATGCGGCATCCTGTATGCGCCGCGCATAAGGAAGGGGAGCCTGAGGGCCCCCTTCCTTCGTATAGGCGCGTTTCGCGGAAACGCCGGGCGTGCCGCGCGCTTTGCAAACGCTCGCGCTGCTCGATGACCTCGAACTCCGGTGTCGCCCCGGGCGGGGGCGACACGTCGTCGGCAGCGGCTCGGGGCTCGCAGAGAAAGCTCCGATTTAGGTTTTGAACAGCCTCCCGTTTCTTGGACACGAGAAATGGGAGGCTTTTTGGCAGGAAGCGCTCTTTGCGACGTTGGGATGAGGATGCGCGCTGTCGAGCTGTACGACGAGGGATGCGGCCGGATCCTGATTTTCGGCGCGCAAGGATGTGTGCAGGAGCGGTTGCGTTTGCTGTTTGCGTTTCGGCCGGCGCGGCGTTTTCTGCTCGGATGCTCTGTGCGTAACGTGTTTTGGGAGAAAAGAAGACGCCCGATGTCAAAAAATGCGAGGTGTGGCACGAAATATCGGTGGCAACTCTGCATTAGTGCAAATTTAATCAACAGATAGTGGAGAATAGTCGTGTATTTCAATATGAATGGGCGTAAAAAACGATGCGAAAGCTTTTTCGCGTGCCATATCCGCGAAAAAATGGCCTGGCCAGCCTTTTCTTTCCAAAGCGCCCGCAAAGCGCGGCTTCGCCCATGTGCGCGCGGTGGGCTTTAGCCCAAGAAGGGTTCGCCGCTGCGGGGCTGGGCCCCAGAAGGGCTTGCCGTTGCAGGGCGGGCTCCGAATTCCTTCGGGATCATTGTTTTTAGCGCGGTTCGTTTGGCCGCCCGAACTGCGATGCCGAGGGTTCTGCATTCGTCGCATTGTTGCTGCGGGTGCTATTTGTTCGTTCGGCATTTGCAAGCAAAGGAAAGGGAGCCTTTCGGCTCCCTTTCCTGGCTCTATGTCGCTTTTGCAGCGAGTGAAAACGTCACTAACGTCAGGCCTTCCGCGAACGCCCGCCTGCGCGACAGGCGCGATCTCGGCGTCGCCTCGAACGCTCGCGCTACTCGATGACCTCGAACCCCGGCGTCGCCTCGAGCGGAGGCGACACGTCGTCGGCAGCGGCTCGGGGCTCGCAGGCGCCCTCGGCGTTATTCGTTGCCGCCGAGCACGAGGTCTATCAAATCTTGTCGGTTGTTCACGCTCGTCTTGCGGTAGATGTGCGTGATATGAGTCTTCACGGTGGGCTCGGCCAGGACGAGCTTTTCTTGTATGTATATGCGCGTGCGTCCTTGCGCGAGAAGTTCGAGTACTTCGGTTTCGCGCGGCGACAGCCTGTATTCGTCGGCCACTTCGCGGCAGCGTTCTTCGATGCTTGCGGCGATGCGGGACGCGGCGGGCGTATCGTTTGCGCTGCAGGCGGAATCCGGGCCGTTGTCGCTGTGTGCGCAGGAAGCGCCCGACGCGGCATTCGGCCCGCCCGTGTGCACGATGACGATGGTGAGCACATAAAGCATCGCTACGGCCGCTGCCGTGGCGACCGTCTGCAGCATTTCGGAACACCCGATGACGAACAGCCAGATAATCGACCCCAGGGCGTATGCTGCCACCGCCATGCCGACGAGGCGATAGGGCGGCATGTTCACGCTGCGCGCCATGCATGCGACAGCGGTCCAGAAAAGAAGATGGGCGAACGAATCGTTCAAGCACATAAGGGTGTAGAGCGCCGCAGATTGGGGTCCCTGGGTGTAGAGCATGAGCAGCGATGCCGAAAGCGTGAGTACGATCAGGAGAAATGCCAGCTGAAAACGAGAAAGCGCGGGTCTTTGCTCGGCATTGACCAAGGTGAAGCGGGCGAAGAGGACGACGCCTGCTGCGTAGAGCGCCACAAGGGCGGGCGATGATGTCATGGGCGCAGGATTGAACTGCGCGTCCCACGTGCCTACGGGACTGAGGGTCCGTACGGTCGCAAGCAGGATAGCAATGGCGAAAAACAGGACGAACCGCTTGTTCAGCAGGGTTCGGTTTTCGGGCTGCGCCGTGCATGCGCGGGCGTGCCGCGCCTCGCCGAGCCAGCCGTTTTCGCGCGCGCCGCGCTCGGCCTGCCTGAGCAGGGTCATAGAGAGAACGGGTAGAAGGGATGCCACGCATATGCGGGCGGTGTACGGAAACAGCGTTTCCACGAGAAGCCGCACGATCGGCTCGAGGATGAGGGCGATCGCCATGCCGTATACCAGAGGGGAAAGCGACGGGCCTTGCGCCATAAGGAGTCCGAAGCGAATGACGAGCCAGCAATAGCCCATGCCGAGTGCGACCAGTCCGGTCATGCAGAGGATTCCAGGATGGAACAGATTCTGGTATGGGGCGAATGCGATGCATGCGGTGCCGAGTGCGCCGATCGCGGGAAATAGCACCTTGAGCGATGCATCTTTGCGGAGCAGCGCATCGTGCGACGATATGAGGGCGAGGCAGAGCGCCGCGATGCCCAGAAGGAAGAAGACGCGCGGATTCACTTCGAGCCATGCGGGAAGGGCGTCATGCAGAACGAATGTGTGGTCGGTGAGAGACGACCACACGAAGACCAGCGTCAAGGCGATGACCGCAGAAAGCGGGCAGGCGCGTGACGCGTTCGAACGATGAATCATATGCATTTCCCCCTTGTGCGCAAGCTGTAGGCCCCTTCAAGCGCTTCTTCATTCTAGCCGAACCGGCGAGCCAGGCCGCCTTATGGCGCCCCTTTCCCTGCTTTCCCAGGACGGATATTTCCTATCATCCGAAAAGGACTATGCCTTTTACCTGGCGTTTTGATAATTCATCCCCTTGCGTCGATGCGTATGGCGCGTATTCGTCCCTACTCTTCGAACCGGGCGCACCGACCGGTGCGCCGTTGTACGAGGCGCGAAAGCGCACAGGGAAGGGGGAACGATGCGGAAAGCAGGAAAGGGCGTCAAGGGGAAATTGGCGCTTGCGGCCGCGGCTGCGGTGGCGGGGTCGCTCGTCGTGGGATGCGCGCAGCAAAGCGCGCCCGAGCCTGAGGCCGACGCCCAGGAAACGCAGTATGCCGACAGCTATGCCGAGGCGGAAGGCATTCTGGCCGATATCAACGAACGCCAGAACAAGATCAACGAGGAATACGCTCCCGAGATCCGCACGCTGGAAGACGGCACCAAGGTCCAGCGCACGCCGAGCGAGTACCAGGGCTACCACTGGAACAGACCGTACGAAGGCGGCATTTCTTACAACACGTATTACCTCGATGCCGACAACCGCGGCTGCAACGCATGCCACGAGGATTTGAAGGATGCGCTTTCCAATATGGAGTATTCGCATCTGACTATTTGGAACGATGCATTGGACAACTGGATCACGGTCGATCAATGCATGTTGTGCCACAGCGACGACGACGGCTACGAGATGGGCACGCTCATGCATGCGGTGCATTACGGCGAGCGCAACGGCGCGGCGTTCGAGGAGCGCGGCGGCGAATGCCAGAGCTGCCACAACATGACCGAGAACGGCAAGGGCGTCGAGCTTTGGGACCAGGTCAAATACGATCATCTCGACGGCATCGTCAAGGTCGAGGACGTGCAGGGCGATTTCACGTTCGATCAGACCACTAAAAACAGCCAAGACGAGATGTTCACCTACGACTGGATTCATTCCGATTACGACCATCTGATTGCCATCATGGGCAAAAACGGTACCGACCAGCCGCTTCCGCAAGAGATGGTGGACAACTGGGAAATCACCGTCGACGGGCTGGTCAAAGAGCCGTACACCGCAAAGCTCAAGGATTTGATCGCCGAGGCCGAAGCGGAAGGGGCGAGCGTCACCAAGCTCTCCAAGATGCACTGCCTGGACAACATGCCCGGCGGCGCGGGCATTTCCAACGTCGAGATCACCGGTATTCCGTTGAACTGGCTTATCGAGCGCGGCGGCGGTTTGCAGGAAGGCGTCACCGGCGTGACGATCGACCGCCGAGAATTCCATACCAACGGCGCGCAGGATCACAGCACCCGCGGTGCGGCGCCTGAGAAGTTCGACGACGTGTATCTCGTATACGAGATCGACGGCGAGCCGCTTGACGTGAGTTCCGGCAGCCCGTGCATCAACTGGATCGAGGCAAACGACGCCCAGGGCAACGTGAAGCAGTGCGTCGGCTACCACTTGACCGACGAGGATAAGGATTGGGAGGCCATTTCGGAAAACGGCTTCGACAGCTACGACGAGGGCCCCTACATGAACAAGCCTAACGTCACTACGCTCGGCGTGCCCGACGGCATGATCGTGAAAACCGGCGAGCCCATTACGTTCGAGGGCTATGCCGACGCATTCGACGAAGCCGTTACCAAGATCGAGTTCTCCATGGACGGCGGCGAGACGTGGACCGCGTTCGATCTGGGACAGACCGATCCGCGTCAATGGGTGTGGTGGAACTTCACCTGGACCCCTGAAACCGACGGCAGCTACGTGCTTATGGCGCGCGGCACCACCGAAAGCGGACTTGTGACCGACGAGGGCTACATTCACAAGGTCATGGTTACCGCGAAAAGCGACGTGGAGGAATAGGCATGAAACGTTCTTTTGGATTGAAAGTGCTGGGCTGCACGGTCGGTGCCGGCATGGTGATCGGAGGATTGGGATCGGTCGCGCCGACGTTTGCGGTCGCATCGGATGACGGCGAAGGCCGTGGTCCGATCGACGTGTGGCAGCGTGCCGCGGTCGATTACGACAAAGTTGCCGAAGTCGCCGGAACCTTCACGTTCACGCAGGACACCCTGACCCCCGCCGATGACGTATTCAACCTTTTCGGCACGGCGGCGACGACGATATGCGCCAAGCCCGCGTACGCGTTCGACGGCGTGACGCGCGAGGAATATTACGTCAACGTGGGAGGCCTGGTCGAGAAGGCCTATTCCATCGGCGTCGATGAAATCGAGCGGATGGAGTCCGAGATGAAGGAGATGCGCTGCACGTGCGGCATGAGCCCGGCCATCGCCATGGCGAGCGTCACCGGCGTCAAAGTATCCGACCTGGTGGAGATGGCGGGAGTTTCCGAAGAGGCGAACACGATCACCTTCAAGGACAAAGACGGCTACGGGCTTCCGATGCCTTTGTCGTATGTGATGGATAAGGAGGCGCTGCTGGTATATCGAATCGGGGATAAGGCGTTTTCCGACGGGGAACGTCTGCAGGTCTGGATTCCCGATACGGTGGCGAAGTATTTCACGCGTGCCGTGACCGACATCGAATTGTCCGTGTCCGACGAGGTGCCCGAGGTGCAGGGGCCCGATGCCGATCAGCGTGCGAAGGTGAGCATCATGAATACGGTGGGGGACGCATTCAAGGTGGGCGACCTCTTGTCGTTCGAGGGCTACGCCGACGATTGCGGCACCAAAGTGGTGGCGGTCGAATTCTCCATGGACGGCGGCGAGACGTGGACTTCGTTCGACACGTCCGAATCCAATGCTGAGGATTGGGTGTATTGGCACTTCGATTATGTCGCCGAGGCTTCTGGGACATTCAAACTCGATGTGCGTGCCGTGACCGAAGACGGCACGGTATCGCCGTTGGCGTCGAGCACGGTCTTCGAGGTCGAAGAGTAGGTATATCCCGCCCCGCGGGCGGTGAAAGCGAGGAATTCGAATGGGAGAAAGCGTGAATATGACGCGCCGGGCGATGCTTGCGGCATCGGCTGCGGGCGCTTGTGCGCTTGCTCTCGGCGCGGCGGCCGCTTCTGGAAACGAGGCGGCTGCGAGCGAAGCGGGCTCGGACTCGGGCGCCGAGGGGGTCAGGTACGGCTTCCTCACGGCGCTCTCCCGTTGTTCCGGGTGCGGACGCTGCGTCGAGGCGTGCAGGGAGAACAACGGTCTTGCCGATGATGCCCCCGACAGGCGGCGCGTGTCTTCGTTCAAGCGAAGCCGCGGCAGGACGTTTTTCATCTCGACGTCGTGCATGCATTGCGCCGATCCGAGCTGCATGAGGGTGTGTCCGGCGGGCGCCATCTCGAAAGACGAGAACGGCGTGGTCAAAGTGGATTCGAATCGCTGCATCGGATGCAAGTATTGCTACCAGGCATGCCCGTACGGCGTGCCTCGGTATGACGCGGTTTCGATGGACAAATGCGACTGCTGTCAGGCGGCGGGCGTCGCAACGGGCGAAACAGACCCGTATTGCGTCCGCGCGTGCAAGTTCGGCGCGTTGAAATTCGGACCGCTTGACGAATTGCTCGAGGCGACGAACGGTTCGGCGGTGCCCATAGCGGAGCCGAACGATCCGTCATGTCTGGTGCTGGGAACGGAGTAGGGCTATGGAGTTGCAATCGGTTTGGGGATGGCAGCCCGCGCTTTATCTGTTCTTGGGCGGCATGGGTGCAGGCGCGTTCATCATGGCGGCCATACTGTATTTGAAAGATGGGGAGCGCAACGCGCGCATCGTGTGCGTGTCCATGTGGGCTGCGGCGATAAGCCTCGTCGTCGGTCTGCTGTTGCTGCTGATGGAGCTCGTCGCGCCGCTGCGCGGACTGATGATGTGGCAGAGCTTCAGCCATTTCACGTCGTGGATGACATACGGCGCATGGGGCGCATTCGGCGCTATTGCGGTGTTCGGCGTCTCGGCGCTGTTGGCGACGCCGAAGTTCGGCGGGTTGCTCGCAACGAGGTGCGCCTGGTATGCGCAGCATGAGCAGAGCGCTCGCAGAGGATTCGCCGTTGCAGGAATCGCGCTGGGCGCATTCGTGGCGTTCTACACGGGCATGCTGCTTATGACGGCGGAGCACGTTCCGTTCTGGAATACGTTGCTTTTGCCTGTGTTGTTCACCGTGTCGGCATTCGATACGGGTGTGGCGCTGGTCGAGATCGTGGCGGTTGTGCTTGCTAGGCGCGAGGCGATCGACCTGGATGCGAAGCGCTTCATGGAGAAGTGCGTCGTGGCTCTGGTGGCAATCGAGGCCGTGGTGTTGGCGGTGTTTTTGGGCGGCATGCTGCTCGCCGATGCGGGTACGCCCGTTGGGGCTGCTGCTGAGGCATCGGCCGGTATGTTCGTGTCCGGCCAGTTGGCCGTATGGTTTTGGATCCTGGTGGTCTTGACGGGATTGGCGCTGCCGTTCGTCGCGGCGTTGAAGGGCTTGCTGGCGAAAGGCGGTCATGCCGAGGCCGCGACGGCGGAGCATGTTGTTGGGCATGCGGATACGAAGCCGGCTGTCGATGGCGCCGCCGCGAAGTCGGCCGTCGATGCGCCGACGCTCGTCGGCGCGATCGGTGCGCTCGTGGGCGGATGCGCTCTGCGTTTTTTGGTGCTTGCTGCCGGCGTGCACGCGGATGTGGTGGCCGATACCGTCATGAAGATGATCGGATAGGAGAGCTGCGCCGTTCGTGAGAGCAGCGGTAGCCGGGGAGGTTCCGCTGGCCGCCAAGCTGGCGAAACGATTGGAAGATTCCCCCGGAAGCGAGGTCCCCTTTGGGGGCCTCGCCGCGTTTTCAGCTGCGGCAGCGGTTCGGAGCTCGCAGAGAAAACCCCGATTTAGGTTTGCTGCCGGATCCTTATTTTTTTGCGCGCAAGGATGTGTGCGGGAGCGGTTGCGTTTGCTGTTTGCGTTTTGGCCGGCGCGGCGTTTTCTGCTCGGATGCCCTGTGCGTAACGTGTTTTGGGAGAAAAGAAGACGCCTGATGTCAAAAAATGCGAGGTATGGCACGAAATATCGGTGGCAACTCTGCATTAGTGCAAATTTAATCAACAGATAGTGGAGAATAGTCGTGTATTTCAATATGAATGGGCGTAAAAAACGATGCGAAAGCTTTTTCGCGTGCCATATCCGCGAAAAAATGGCCTGGCCAGCCTTTTCTTTCCAAAGCGCGGCTTCGCCCATGCGTGCGCGGCGGGCTTACCCTAAGAAGGGCTTGCCGCTGCGGGGCGGGCTCCGAATTCCTTCGGGATCATTGTTTTTAGCGCGGTTCGTTTGGCCGCCCGAACTGCGATGCCGAGGGTTCTGCATTCGTCGCATTGTTGCTGCGGGTGCTATTTGTTCGTTCGGCATTTGCAAGCAAAGGAAAGGGAGCCTTTCGGCTCCCTTTCCTGGCTCTATGTCGCTTTTGTGGCGAGCGAAAACGTCGCGAACGTCAGGTCCTCCGCGAACGCTCGCGCTGCTCGATGGACTCGAGCCCCGACGTCGCCGCGAACGTTCGAGCTACTCGATGACCTCGAACTCCAGCGTCGCTTCGAGCGGGGACACCACGCCGTCGGCGGTCTTCGCGCGCACGGACAGGTTGTAATCGCCCGGCTCTGCGAACGAGGTGGTGAACTGCCAGTTCACCCATTTGTCGGCGGTGGCGCCTTCGGTGGGGCAGCTCGTCCACGTGGCGCCGTCGTCGAAGGAGAACTCGATCGCGGTGATCGGCGATCCGCAATCGTCGGCCACGCCCTCGAAGGTGATGTCGTAGCCGGCCTTGAACACGCAGCCGTCGGAGGTGTTCAGGATGTCGATCTTGTTGCGGAATTGCGGGTCCATCTGCTGCACGGCGGGCACGTCTTTCTGGCGCGTGAGCTCGATGTTCACCACGTCGCGGGTGAAGTAGCGGGCCACGGTTTCGGGCAGCCACATCTGAACGGCGCTGCCGTCGGTGGATTTGAGCGCCTGGCCGTTGACCTCGTAGACCAGCAGGGCCTTCTTATCGAGGGCGTACTGCAGCGGCAGCGCCTGGCCGAAGCCGTCGGCGCCGTAGGCCGTCACGGTGTTCACGCCTTCTTCCAGCTCGGCCATGCCGACGATGGATTCCAGCGGAACGCCTACCACGGCCGCCTGGCCGAAGGGCTTGCCCGTCGCGCAGGAGCATCCCATGAGCGCCTGCTGCTCGGCGTCTTTCATCTCGGCGACGTTGACGGTGAAGTTCTTCTTCATGTTGCCGCTGACGTTGACGTAATAGTTGGCCACGCCCTCGCCGTTGTCGAGCATCTCGACGGAAGGCTTGGAGCACATGGAGGTGAGCGCCGTGCCGAACACGTTGAACAGCTCGTCGTTGGGCGTCACGCCTTCCTGGTTGAAGGCGAAGGAGCCCTGCACGTCGGCGACGTGCGTGAAGTCCTTGTCGATCGTCAGGCGGTGCGCGTCGATGGCGTTGCCGTCGACGTCATGGGAGATGCCGTCGGCCTGCGGGCCGTTTTCGGCGAAAGCTACGGTCGCGCCCGAGGCGATCAGAGCGACGCCTGCCGCTCCGGTCAGAATCTTTTTCGGAGTGGAAAACTTCATCGCGCCCTCCTATTTCTCTTCTTCGGCGGTTGCTGCGGATTTGGCGGGCACGAGGCTCGCGGTTTCCAGGACGGTGGTCTGTTCAGGCGTGGGCATGACGTCCTTAGCGTTGATCATGACCGTCTGGGTCTCGAAGCTGACCTGGCCCGTTTCGGTGGTCGCGCGGACGGTCAGGCAGTAGGCGCCTTCCTTCTCGGGCGTCCAGGTGAAGTTCCACCAGACCATCTTGTTCACGTCGGTCTCGGGCAGGTCGTACTTGGTCCAGGTCTCGCCGCCGTCCATGGAGAACTCCATGCTGGCGATCTTCTGGTCGTAGGCGTCGACGTAGCCGTTGAAGGTGAAGGGCTGGCCGTTCTGGATGATCAGGCCGTCGGGCACGCCCAGGATGGTGGCGTTGGGCTTGTTCATCTCGTCGCCGTTTTCGTTATGCCAGGCGTTGGGATTGCCTGCCCACTTGTCGGTGTAGTCGATGTCTTCGTTGGTCACCTTGTAGCTTGCGACCTGCTTGGAGTTGATCTGGGCGTCGACGCCTTCGACCCAGTTGGTGCAAGGATAGCCGCGCGTGGCGTCGAGGTATTCGCCGCCGATCTTGTACACGAGCAGCGCCTCGTTGTCATCCAGCTTGTCTTTCGGGAAGGCGCGCTTGGAGCTGCCGTCGGCGCGCAGCACGCGCACGCCGGTGGTGTCGTCCAGGTATCCGCCGGCCTTCTCGACCAGCCAGCTCACCGGGATGCCGGTGACTTCGGTGTTGGTCACGCCGCCGCCGCCGACCGGGTTCCAGTCGCAGACCATCTTGGAGGCCTTGGTCACGATGACGCCTTCGGCCTCGGCCTCGGCGATCAAGTCGGGAAGCTTGGCGGTGTAGGGCGCGGGCACGTTGCCCTCGATGGTGATCTCCCAGTTGTCGAACAGGCTCTGGGGCATTTCGAGGTTCAGGCCGTTGACGCCTGCGCCATGGCGCATGTTGTCGTAGTAGGCGTGCATCCAGTCGTAGGAGAACACCTCGTCTTGGCTATGGACGGTCTCCTGCTCGACGGCGAAGTCGCCCTGGACGTTTTCGACCTTGTTGATGCCCCACAGGCGGTCGTACTTGGTGAGGTCCCACAGCTCCATGTTCTGGCCGTTCTCGGTGGCGTTGTGGCAGGACATGCAGTTGCCTTCGTATTCGCCGTCGAACTTGCCCTTGCCGGGACCCGCGTAGTGGATGCCGTGCATGAGCGTGCCGAACTCGTACTGCTTGGCGATGTAGCCGGGAGCGTAGGAGTGGCAGAACAGGCACTGCTGGAGCGTGGTCTCGTTGTCGAGCGTTTCGTTCCAGGCCACGGGATGCTCGTAGGGAAGGTTCTTCAGCAGCGCGTCCAGATCGGCGTGGCACGATTCGCAACCGCGGTCGTCGGCGCCGAGCCAGTAGGTGTTATAGGAATTGGAACCGGCCTGGATCTGCCATGCGTCCGGATTGACTTCGTATTCGGTCGGCGTGCGCTGCACCATCTGGCCGTTGGGCAGGGTGCGGATTTCGGGCGCATGCTCTTCGCCGATGGCCTCCCATCGGTCGTAGAGGCCGTCCAGGTATTCCTTGCCGGGATAGGCGTCTTCGTTGATGTCGGCGTTGGTGATGCCCTCTTCGCCGTCGATGACCTTCTGCTGCTCGGGCGTCACGGCCTCTTCTTCGGTCGTCGCGCTTTGTTCGGTCTGCGCTTCGGGCGCCTGCTCGGTTTCCTGCTGCTGCGGAGCGCATCCCGCCATGCAGCAAAACGCGCACGCCACGCCGACGGTGGCGATTGCGATCCTGCTCTTGATAGACATAAGTCCCCCTCGTGTCGTGTGTGCCGGACGGCCTTTCCGCCCGGTCGGTGTCGCTTGCTTCCTCCTTCCCTCGTCCGCAAGACGAAAACGCGCGCAAGGCCTAAAAGGCGGAGTGTCGGAGGGCCCGCCTGTTATGCGTCGCGCGCGTATGGCTGCCATCGTAGGGCGCCGGGGCGTCCGTGCGGTATCGCCGCGAAATACGATTTTCTAAAAACCCAGGTCATCGGCATCACCCATAAGGGTGAGCGTGCGGATCGGGCGCTTTTTCATCCGAAAGAAGCATTCGTCGCGCGCCCTTCGTTGCCGTTTTGCGGCCGTGTTGGGATAGAATCGAGGGAAACGTCTTACGCCGCGAGGGGAAGCAAGGGGGTGCGCATGGGCGTTTTCAAAGCGAAGCCGAACGCGTGCGTCGCGCTCTGCGCGCTCGGGTCTTGCTTGAATCTGGTGTGGTGCACGTTGATGGGGCATACGATGGGCTTCATGCCCGCATCGGACGGCATGCAGGATTGGACCAATCCCCGCACGTTCTTTTTGGCGGGCATCCTGGTCGTCAGCCTTCTTTTCGTCGCGTTTCCCCACGGCATGCGCCGCGGCAACAAGGTGTTCGTCACGGTGCTGCCGCTGGTGGCGTCCGCCGGAACGGCGTGTTTCGCGCTGGCTTACCGGCAGGATCTGTTCGACTGCGCCTCGCTGGCGGCGTTCGGCCTGTGCGTTTCGGGCGTGGGTTATTTCTGGCTCGTCGCCCGCTACAACCTTCTGCTTGCCCGCACGCAGCTGTTCTCGTGCGCCGTGTGGAGCATCGTCGGCGCGCTGTTCGTCAAGCTGGTGCTGCTGGAAGCCTTCGGCGCGCCGCTCGACTCCGATGCGCAAGTGGCGGTGGCCGTCGTGCTGCCCATCGTGTCGGCGCTCGTGTTCGAGGCCGCGCGTGCGGCGGCTTTGCGCCAGGTCGAGCGCAATCCGTGGGTCGATCCAGGCCTTGCGGCGCACGGCACGCACGTGCATACCGAGTTCGGCATCCACAGCCGTCCGCGCGCGGTCGCGATGGATCGCGCCGAGAAACGCGATCTGATGGTGGTCGTGGCGGTGTCGGCCATCCTGCTCGCCGTGGTGCGGGCCATGAGCTTTCTTGGTATGTGGGGCGATACGCATACGGGCCTGTCCGATTCCATCGCCTGGGTCGTAAGCCTTGCGCTTGCGGGAGTCTGCTTGGCGCTGTTCGCGCGGTTCGCCTTGATCGGCGTGCAGGAACGCCCGGTGTCGCTGCGCTTCCAGCCTGCCATTCTCGCCACGCTTGCCGGCATGTTCGCCATGGCGTTGCAGGCCGAAGAGGGAAGCGCGACGGCCACGGTGCTCAGCATCGTCGTGCAGCTCGACGAGCTTTTCGCCCATCTGCTGTTCTGGTGCGTGGTCATCGCCGCGCTCGACGTGCTCGATGTGCCGTCGTATCGCGTCGTCGGGTTCGCGTGCGCGGTGTACGCCGCCGTTTCCATCGCCTGGGTGGTGCTTATGAGCCGCGCCACCGTGATCGACACCACGCTGGTGCTGCTTGCCGCCTACGCCGTGGTGGTGTTCGCCATGCGGGTGAATTGGCGCCGTCCTGAGGCATCGGCGTCTTCGCGCGTCGTGGCGGATGCTGCTGACGAAAGGCCGGGTTCGTCCGTGCCTGCGGCCGAGGCGCCGGCGGACGGCACCGCCGCGCCTGATTCCACCGAGCGCTTGCATGCGCTGATCGCGAAGCGCTGCGAGGAGGTTGCCGACCGCTACGGTCTGTCTCCGCGCGAGCGCGAGGTGTTCGCCTGCATGGCGCGCGGCCGCACCCGTGCGGGCATTCAGGAGGACTTGGTGCTCTCCGGCAACACGGTGAAGACGCACGTCGCCCATATCTACGCGAAGCTCGACGTGCACGATCGCCAGGAGATGATGGCGTTGCTGCTGGGGCAGAACGGAAATGCCCGCTCGTAGATGCGGGGCGGTTGCGGCGGATGTCTCGCCGGGAAATAGACGGAGTGTGGCTGTGATTGCCGAAGATGCCTGCGGGCTCTATGAGAAATTCGGCCTGCGCGCGTGCGCGGGCCTCGACGGGCGCGACGGGCGTCCTGTGCTGTTCCGTTCGCGCGCGCTGACCGATGCCGACGAGCGCGATGCCGCGGCGCTGCACGCCTTGGGCATCGAGGTCGTTTACGACCTGCGCAAAGCGGCCGAGCGCGCCGATAATCCCGCGCCTTCGGCCTGTGCGTCTTTCGACATGCGCGTCTGCCCGGTCGATCTGCAGGACGACGCCGAGCGCACCCAGCGCACCAAGGCGCGCCACGTGAAAGCGGCTTACGGCCTGCCAGGCGAGCGCATGCGGTTCCTTTACGGCGTGATGGCCGATCATGCCGACGCGGTGTGCGCGATCGCCTCGTCCATCGTGGCCGAAGGCCGTCCCGCGCTCGTGCATTGTGCCAACGGCAAAGACCGCGCGGGCGTGACGTGCGCGGTGGTGCAGCTCGCCTGCGGCGTCCCGTACGAGGCCGTGCGCGAGGATTATCTGCGGACCAATGCATGCAACGCGTCTATGAACAGGCGCGACCTCGCCCATTACGCAGGATTCATGCCGCCCGAGGCGGTGGAGGTGCTCGCCGCCATGTTCGAGGCGCGCGCCGAATACCTTGAGACGTTCCTGCGGGAGCTGCACGCATCGCGCGGAGAACCCGCGAACTGGACAGCGGGGATCTAACGCTGCGCGTATGCCGTTCTTTTTCGAAAGCGCCTGTCTTCAGGCGCTTTCGTGCGTTAGGGGCGTTGATATAACCGCTCAACATGACGATTAGGTAACATGAAAAATATCTTGTCATATAAGTTGACAATGACACACTGAGATTTTATATTGCGAATCGTACCGAAAGGGCACGGCCCCCGGTACGGTTCGGGCTTCGGATCGCGCGTCGCGCACGGTTCGCGGCACGATGCCTTCACCAAGGTAACAACAGTCGGCGGGCAACCGCCACGCGGCCGCCGCGGCGCACATCGTTTCGCCGGGCGGTTTCGCACGAAAGGGAGGACTGATACATATGGGTAAGATTCTCGGCATCGACCTCGGCACCACCAACTCCGCCATGGCCATCATGGAGGGCAACGAGCCCACCATCCTGGTCAACGCCGAAGGCGATCGCACCACCCCGTCCGTCGAGGGCTTCCGCAAAGACGGCGAACGCGTGGTCGGCAAGGCCGCGAAAAACCAGGCCGTCACCAATCCTGAAAACACCGTCGCGTCCGTGAAGCGCTTCATCGGCCGCAACTTCGCCGAAACCTCCGAGGAGCAGAAGACCGTCGCGTACAAGGTCGTCGCAGGCAAGGACGGCCGCGCGGTCGTCGATATCGACGGCAAGGATTACACCCCCGAGGAAATTTCGGCCATGGTTCTGCAGAAGCTCAAGGCAGACGCCGAAAAGCGCGTGGGCGGCACCATCACCGAGGCGGTCATCACCGTTCCCGCGTACTTCAACGACGCCCAGCGCCAGGCCACCAAGGATGCCGGCAAGATCGCAGGCCTCGATGTGAAGCGCATCATCAACGAGCCCACCGCCGCTGCGTTGGCGTACGGCCTCGATAAGGTCGACAAAGACCAGAAGATCCTCGTCTTCGACCTCGGCGGCGGCACGTTCGACGTGTCCGTGCTCGAGCTGGGCGACGGCGTGTTCGAGGTTCTGTCCACCGCGGGCGACAACCACCTGGGCGGCGACGACTGGGACCAGCGCGTCATCGATTGGCTGGCCGATAAGTTCAAGGCCGACAACGGCGGCATCGACCTGAAGGCCGACAAGATGGCCCTGCAGCGTTTGAAGGAAGCGGCCGAGAAGGCGAAGATGGAGCTGTCCAGCACCACGCAGGCCTCCATCAACCTGCCCTTCATCACCGCCGACGCGACCGGCCCCAAGCATCTGGACTACACGCTGACCCGCGCCGAGTTCGAGCGCATCACCAAAGACCTGCTCGATCGCTGCAAGCAGCCCGTCGAGCGCGCGCTGAAGGACGCAGGTCTGTCCACCGGCCAGATCGACGAGGTCATCCTGGTCGGCGGCTCCACCCGTATGCCCGCCGTGCAGGAACTCGCCAAGACCATGACCGGCAAGGCGCCTAACATGTCCGTGAACCCCGACGAGGTCGTCGCCATCGGTGCGGCGGTCCAGGGCGGCGTGCTCTCCGGAGATGTCGAAGGCATCCTGCTGCTCGACGTGACCCCGCTTTCCCTGGGCGTCGAGACCATGGGCGGCGTCATGACTAAGATGATCGAGCGCAACACCACCATTCCGACCCGCAAGACCGAGGTGTATTCCACGGCCGCCGACAACCAGACGTCCGTCGAGATCCACGTCCTGCAGGGCGAGCGTCAGATGGCCAACGACAACAAGACGCTGGGCCGCTTCCAGCTCACCGGCATCCCCGCAGCGCGCCGCGGCGTGCCTCAGATCGAGGTCACGTTCGACATCGACGCCAACGGCATCGTGAACGTTTCCGCTAAGGATCTGGGCACCGGCAAGCAGCAGCAGATCACCATCTCCGGTTCCACCGCGCTGTCCGACGACGAAGTCGACCGCATGGTGAAAGACGCCGAGGCTCACGCCGATGAAGACGCCAAGCGCAAGGAGGAGATCGAGGCTCGCAACAACACCGATTCGCTGGTGAATGCGACCGAGCAGACCCTCTCCGAGCTGGGCGACAAGGTGCCCGCCGATACCAAGGCCGCTGCCGAGGAGGCGCTGTCCGAGGCCAAGAGCGCTCTCGAGGGCTCTGACATCGAGGCCATCAAGGCCGCGGGCGAGAAGCTGCAACAGGCGGGCTACAAGCTGGCCGAAGTGGTCTACAGCGCCCAGCAGGCCGAAGGCGCCGCGGGCGCGGGTGCTGCGGCAGGCGCGGCCAACCCGGCGGACGACGGCCCGATCGAAGCCGACTATGAGGTCGTCGACGACAAGAACGAAGGTAAGTAATCATGGCAGCCGACGAGAAGAACGCCGACGAGCGCGAAGCTCGCGAGATTCCCATCGAGGGGCTTGAGGACGAAGCCGTCGAAGCCGAAGCCGCCGCGCCCTGCGCCGAAGAGCAGCAGGACGCGGACGGCGAGGCGGCCGCCGATATCGAGCAGGAGGCGCAGGCCGTCGTGGCCGAGGCCGAGCGCATCGCGGCCGCCGAGGCCGAGGCGGCGGCCATGAAGGACCGTTATCTGCGCCTGCAGGCCGAGTGGGACAACTACCGCAAGCGCACGGCCGAGGAAGCGGCGGATATGAAGATCCGCGCTGCCGAGAAGGTCATGCAGGATGTGCTGCCCGTGCTGGACGATTTCGAGCGCGCCATCGCCCATGCCGAGCAAAACGGTGAAGAGGGCCTGCTCGATGGCGTAAAGGCCATCAGCACGAAGATCGGGCAGGTGTTCGCCAAGCACGGTCTTGAGGCCATCGACCCGCAGGGCCAGGCGTTCGACGCGCTCGAGCACCAGGCCGTGGCAACGGTCGAAAACGCGGATATGCCCGACGAGACGGTGGCGCAGGTCTACCAGAAGGGCTACCGCCTGGGCAAGAAGGTGCTGCGTCCCGCCATGGTCACCATTTCCACCGGCGGACCGAAGCGCGAAGAGGAACCCTCGGCGTAAGTCCGCAGCGCAGGTCCGCGGCCGCCGGCTTCGGGCATGCAGGCCTCCGCGTTTCGCGGCATAGGCGTACACCCTTTCCGCTTCATGCGGCGAGGGGCGAAAGATCGAGTTGGTTGCGAAGGCGGGCTTCAAGTCCGCCTTCGCTGTAGAGGCCGCCTCGTCGCGGCCTCCCGATAGAAAGGAAGGTGGCAGGTCATGGCGGCAACACCTGATTACTACAAGACGCTCGGCGTGTCCAAAAGCGCCACCGCCGAAGAGATCAAGAAGGCATATCGCAAGCTCGCGCGCACGCATCATCCCGACGCGGGCGGCGACGAGGCCAAATTCAAGGAAATCAACGAAGCCTACGAAGTGCTCGGCGACGAGAAGAAGCGCAAGCTCTACGACCAGTACGGCACGGCCGACGCCCAGCGCATCCCGTACGGATGGGGCGGCGCGGCGGGCGGCCAGAACCCGTTCGCCGGCAGCGGCAGCTGGGCCGACATCCTGGAAAGCATCCGCCGCGGCGAAGGCGCGTTCGGCAGCAACTGGGATATAGGCGACATCTTCGGCGGCGGTTTCGGCGGGTCGGGCTTCGGCGGGCAGCGTCCGCCGCGTCCTCGCAAGGGCCGCGACATGAACGTGACCCTCAACGTGACTTTCGACGAGGCGTTCGCCGGCACGGTGAAAAAGGTCAGCGTGAAGACGCCTGGCGCCGCGGCGGCGGAAACGCTCGAGGTGAAAGTCCCCGCAGGCGCGGTCGACGGCGGACGTGTCCGCTTCCGCGGCAAAGGCGCCGCAGGCGTCGACGGCGGAGCCAACGGAGACTTGCTGGTCACCACGCGCATCATCGAGCACCCCGTGTTCTCGCGCGACGGTGCCGACGTGCTGATGACGGTGCCCGTCACCGTGTCGGAAGCGGCGCTGGGCGCCAGCGTTGTGGTCCCCGCTCCCGACGGCACGAAGATCCGTATCAAGGTTCCGGCGGGTTCGCAGGAGGGCGTGCAGTTGCGCGTGGCGGGCAAGGGCGCTCCCGATGTGAAAGGCGGCCCCCGCGGCGCGCTGCGCATCACGCTGCATGTGGACATTCCCCAGTCCATGACGCCTGCGCAAGAGCAGGCCATGATCGATTTCCAGGCGGCGTGCGAGCATGACGGCTACGATGTGCGCGCCGGTCTGGCGCAGTAAGGAGGCGAGTGTCATGACCGATAGGGATCGACCGCTCTACATGATCGGCGTCGCCGCCCAGCTGGCCGGCGTGCATCCTCAGACGCTGCGCATATACGAGCAGAAGGGCCTGGTCACGCCTCAGCGTACGCGCGGCAACACGCGTATGTACTCGCAGGCCGACATCGAGCGCCTCGAGCTGATCAACGAGCTTACGAGCGAAGGCATCAACCTGGCGGGCGTCATACGCATCCTCGATCTGAAGGGCCGCTTGGAAGAGCGCGACGAGGAAATCGACGATCTTCACAAGAAGGTGCGCCGCCTCGCCGATCGCGTGCACGAGCTGGAAACGCGCGAGAACGTGACCGCGCTCATGCTGCCCGAGTCCAGGCTGCTCTCTTCGCCGTACCGTCCCTCCGACGAGCGTTGATCGTCCGTGTGTCTTACGACATACGGTTTCGCCGGACTCCCGAGAAAGGAGACGCATTATGCGATTGGATAAACTTGCAGTAACGGCCCAGGAGGCCTTCCAGGCCGCCATGGGCGTGGCGGGCGACGCCGACACGGCATCGGTGGATACCATCCACCTGCTCAAGGCACTGCTCGATTCGGGCGAGAACAACATCTCCGCCATCATCAAGCGCGTCGGAGCCGATCCGGCTCAGCTGAAGGCCAACGTGGAGACGGCCATCGCCAACGGCCCCAAGGTGACAGGCGGCGTCATGGGTATGCCGCTTCCCACGCAGGGTCTGATCGCGGTCATCGACAACGCGGTGAAGATCGCCGAGAAAATGGGCGACAGCTACGCCACCAGCGAGCATTTGCTGATCGCCTTGGCCGAAGACAAGGGCCAGGCGGGCAAGGTGCTCGGCGGCGCAGGCGTGACGCGCAAGAACATCGAAGAAGCCTATGACGACCTGCGCGGCGATACGCGCATCACCGACCAGCAGAGCAAGCCTGAGCTCGACGCCCTCAACACGTACGGCCAGAACCTCACGCAGCAGGCGCGCGAAGGCAAGCTCGATCCGGTGATCGGGCGTTCCGACGAGATTCGTCGCACCATCCAGGTGCTGTCGCGCCGCACCAAGAACAACCCGGTGCTCATCGGCGAGCCGGGCGTGGGCAAAACGGCTATCGTGGAAGGTCTCGCCCAGCGCATCGTGGCGGGTGACGTTCCTTCCAGCCTGCGCGACCGCGATATCGTGGCGCTCGATCTGGGCGCCATGGTGGCGGGCGCGAAGTACCGCGGCGAGTTCGAAGACCGCCTGAAGGCCGTGCTGCGCGAGGTGAAGCAGAGCGACGGGCAGATCATCTTGTTCATCGACGAGCTGCATACCATCGTGGGCGCGGGCTCCACAGGCGAAAGCTCCATGGACGCGGGCAACATGCTCAAGCCGGCGCTTGCGCGCGGAGAGCTGCATGCCATCGGCGCCACCACGCTCGACGAGTACCGCAAATACATCGAGAAGGACGCCGCGTTGGAGCGCCGCTTCCAGACGGTCATCGTCGGCGAGCCGACGGTGGAGGACACCATCGCCATCCTGCGCGGCCTGAAGGAGAAGTACGAGATCCATCACGGCGTGCGCATCACCGACTCGGCCATCGTGTCGGCGGCGGAGCTTTCCAACCGCTACATCTCCGACCGCTTCCTGCCCGACAAGGCCATCGACTTGATGGACGAGGCGGCAAGCCGCCTGCGTATAGAAATCGACTCCATGCCGCAGGAGATCGACGAGGCGCAGCGCAAATACACCCAGATGCAGATCGAGGAACAGGCCCTCATGAAGGAAGCCGATCCCGCGAGCGCCGAGCGCCTCGAAGAGCTGCGTCGCCAGATGGCCTCCTCCAAGGAGTGGCTCGACGTGCGCAAGGCCGAATGGCGCAACGAGAAAGATGTCATCGAAAGCGTGCAGCGCCTGAAGGCCGACCTGGATGCCGCCCATGTCGAAGAGGAGCAGGCCACCCGCGAGGGCGATCTGTCCCGCGCCTCCGAGATCCGCTATGCGCGCATTCCCGAGCTGCAGCGCCGTTTGCAGGAGGCCGAAGAGGCCGTGAGCGCCAAGCAGCGCGACGGCGCCATCCTGAAAGAGGAGGTCTCCGAAGAGGAGATCGCCGAGGTCGTCAGCTCGTGGACCGGCATTCCCGTTTCGAAGATGATGCAGGGCGAGCTCTCCAAGCTGGCCGATTTGGAGTCCAAGCTGCATGAGCGCGTCGTCGGCCAAGACGAGGCGGTGTCCGCCGTGGCGTCGGCAATCCGCCGCAGCCGCGCAGGCCTGTCCGACCCCGACCGTCCCATCGGCAGCTTCCTGTTCTTGGGACCCACGGGCGTGGGCAAGACCGAGCTCGCCAAGGCGTTGGCGGAATGCCTGTTCGACGACGAGCGTGCCATGGTGCGCATCGACATGTCGGAGTACATGGAGAAATTCAGCGTGCAGCGTTTGATCGGCGCGCCTCCGGGATACGTGGGCTACGACGAGGGCGGCCAGCTGACCGAGGCGGTGCGTCGTCGTCCGTATAGCGTCATCCTGCTCGACGAGATGGAAAAAGCGCATCAGGACGTCTTCAACGTGCTGCTGCAGGTGCTCGACGACGGGCGTTTGACCGACGGCCAAGGCCGCGTGGTGAGCTTCAAAAACGCCATCATCATCATGACGAGCAACGTGGGTTCGCAGGCTATCCGCGAGTTCAACCGCCAAAACGAGAGCTCGATGATGGAGGATATGATGCAGGGCGACATGGCCGCCATGGCCAAAAAGATCGCCGAGCTTCAGACCCAGGTGGACGAAGCGCTGCGCAATACCTTCCGCCCCGAGTTCCTCAACCGCATCGACGACGTGATCACGTTCAAGTCGCTCACGTCCGCCGAGATGGAACCCATCGTCGATCTGCAGCTCGCCGACGTGCGCAAGCGCCTGCAGGATCGTCGCATCGATCTGGTGGTCGAGCCCGCCGCGGTCGAGCAGCTGGCCATCGACGGCTTCGATCCGGTGTACGGCGCCCGTCCGCTGAAGCGTCTGGTGCAGCGTGAGGTCGTCGACCGCGTGGCCAACGAGATGATCGCGGGCCGCGTGATGGAGGGATCCACGGTCATCATCGATATGGACATCATGGACGGATACACCTGCACGGTGCGCGGTCCCGAGCAGGGTTCCTACGAGGCGCCTGAGGCGTAAGACGGAGCCTCTGTTGTAAAGAAGCCGGAAAAGAACGGCTTTTCGGCCCGTCGCGGCGTATGCCGCGGCGGGCCTTTTCGCGTCCTGGCCCGTATTGCTTCGGCCGCATCAGGGCGTGCTCGCTTCGGTCGTGTCGGCTACGTGCGGGCTCATCGGCGTTTCGCCGCGGATGGGCTGCTGCTTGCATATACCGCTAAGGGGTATATAATCGGCCCGAAGAACGGGGCCGTCGTAGAGGGGAAAACGGCATGGAAGAGATGGATTCTTCGGGCTGCCAGGCGTGCAGGCATAAGCGCACGCCGCGCGGCGAAGCGCTTCAGTCCGATGTGCAAAAGCGTTTGAACAGGGCAATCGGCCAGCTTAACGGCGTGAAGGCCATGATCGACGACAATCGCTATTGCGGGGATGTGCTGATGCAGCTCGCCGCCGCGCAATCCGCGGTCCACCGCGTGGCCGAGATGCTGCTGCAGGAGCATATGGAGACCTGCGTGGTCGAGCAGGTCCGCGAGGGAAATCTCGAGTCGATCGACGAGGTCATGGGTCTCATCAGGAAATTCATGTAGAAGCGCGCGGCGGGCCGTGTGCTGGAGCAGCCCGCCGCGTCCTATGTGTGCGAGGAGGGGTATGTGAAACAGGTCTTCGATATCACGGGCATGTCGTGCGCTGCATGCAGCGCACGCGTGGAAAAGGCTGCGCGCGGGGTCGACGGCGTAGCGGATGCGTCCGTGAACCTTTTGAAGAACAGCATGGAATTGTCCTACGACGATGGCGCCGCCATCGATTCCGCCCGCGTGAACGAGGCCGTCTGCGCTGCTATCGAGCATGCGGGGTATGGCGCATCGGTTCGCGAAGCGCACTCGACGGCCGCCGTCCGCGCCGGCGCGTCGTCTCGGGCGACGGCCGAATCCGAAGAGCGCCGCATGCGGCTGCGTCTGGCGGTGTCCATCGTATGCGGCGTCGCGCTGTGTTACCTGTCCATGGGCCATATGGCGGGCTGGCCTTTGCCCGGCGCTCTGGCGGCGCCATCGGGGGCGCTCGCGTTCGCGTTCACGCAATTTTTGCTGGTGCTTCCCGTGGTGTTCGTGAACTTCAAGTATTTCTCCAACGGGTTCGGCAACCTGCTGCGCGGCGCGCCCAATATGGATTCGCTCATCGCGTTGGGGTCGTCGGCGTCGCTGGCATACGGCGTCTGGACGCTGTACGGCATGTGCTTCTCGTTGGGAGCGGGCGATGTGGCGGCCGCGGCCGAGGCGTCGATGGGGCTGTATTTCGAGTCGGCCGCCATGATTTTGACGCTTATCACGTTGGGCAAGTATTTCGAGGCCCGCGCCAAGGGCAAGACGACCGATGCCGTGACCTCGCTGATGGATCTGTCGCCGAAGACCGCGCTGCTTCGCACGCCCGAGGGCGAGCGCGACGTGCCCGTCGAAGAGGTGGCGCGCGGCGATGTGCTCGTCGTGAAGACGGGGTGCGCGGTTCCGGTGGACGGGGTGGTGCTCGAGGGCGCCGCGTCGGTGGATGAATCGGCCATCACGGGCGAAAGCGTGTTCGCTGAAAAGAATCCGGGCGATGCGGTGTCGGCGGCCACGACGGTGCGCGCGGGCTGGATCGCCCTGCGTGCCGAGCGGGTCGGCGACGATACCGTGCTCGCGGGCATCATCCGCATGGTGGACGAAGCGACCGGATCGAAGGCGCCCATCGAGAAGACCGCCGATAGGATCAGCGGCGTGTTCGTGCCTGCGGTCATGGCGATCTCCCTGGTCACGTTGTGCGTTTGGCTGTTTTTAGGGGCGGGCTTCGAGACGGCGTTGATGCATGCGGTATCGGTGCTGGTCATCTCGTGCCCGTGCGCGCTCGGCCTGGCGACGCCGACGGCCGTCATGGTGGCTATGGGGCGGGGCGCCCGTTCGGGCATCCTGGTCAAATCGGCCGAGGCGTTGCAGACGGCGCATGCGGCCCGCGTGGCGCTGCTCGACAAGACGGGCACCATCACCGAGGGCGCGCCGTCGGTGAGCCGTGCGGTGCTGGCGCCGGCGGCGTCGTGGGGCGACGTGCTCGGCAAGGCCGCCGCGGCTGAAGCGTTTTCGGAGCATCCTTTGGCGCAGGCCGTGGTGCGTTGCGCGCGGCAAGAAGGAGTCGTTGTGCCTGCGGCCCGCGCGTTTCACCAGACGGAGGGCGCGGGCATCGAGGCGCGCGTCGGCGATGCGCTTGTGACGGTGGGAAACGAGCGCATGATGGCGTCGTGCGGCGTGGATATCGCGCCGTTTTCGGCTGCCGCCGCCGACGCGGCCGACGAAGGCGCCACGGCGCTGTTCGTGGCATGCGACGGCACGGCGCAGGCGCTGCTGACGCTGGTCGATGCGGTGAAGCCGACGAGCGCCGCGGCGGTGCGCGAGCTGAAGGCCATGGGTATCGAGACGGTGATGATGACGGGCGACGCCGCGCGCACGGCGGCGGCGGTGCAGCGTCGTTGCGGCGTCGATCGTGTGATGGCCGAGGTGCTTCCCGCCGATAAGGAGCGCGAGACGGCGCGTCTTTCCCGCCAGGGCGCGGGCGTCGTGATGGTGGGCGACGGCATCAACGACGCGCCCGCGTTGGCGCGCGCCGACGTGGGCATGGCCATCGGCGCCGGCACCGATATCGCCATGGAGGCCGCCGATGTGGTGCTGATGCGCAGCGATCTTCTGGACGCGGCCGCCGCTATCGGGCTTTCGCGCGCCACCATGCGCGTCATCAAGCAGAATCTTTTCTGGGCGCTCGTCTACAATGCGGTGTGCATTCCCGTGGCGGCGGGCGTATTCGCTTGGGCGGGCATCGGGCTGACGCCGACGATCGCTGCGGCGGCGATGAGCTGCAGCTCGGTGTGCGTGGTGGGCAATGCTCTGCGTCTACGCAGGTGGAAGCCGCATTTTGTCGCAAACGACGCGACGGATGCTTCAGGTGCGCGCGGCGCGGAAGGCTCGGATGCGGCCGCGGTGCGCGTCGATCGGCTGCCTGCGTCGGCGGTCGACGAGAGCGTAGACCGCGCGATACGGTGCGAGGAGGGGCGGTTCGCCCATTCGTATGAAGGAGAGGAGTCAGGCATGGAGAAGACGCTGCATGTGGAGGGCATGATGTGTCCGCGCTGCGTGGCGCATGTGAAAAAGGCGCTCGAAGGCGTAGAGGGCGTCGAGCGGGCCGAGGTCGATCTTGAGGGCAAGCGCGCCACAGTGACGCTTGCGGCCGACGTGGCCGACGAAGCGCTGGTGACGGCCGTGACCGAGGAGGGTTACGAAGCCGCCATGGCATAGGCGCGCGGACGTCGCAGCGACGCCAGGGGTCAGCGCGCCCCCGGCGTTTTTTTGCGCATGAGGGTGAACGCGACGATGCCCAAGGCGACGGCGGCAACGAGGGCCGGTCCGACGATGAGCGGCAGGGCTGCGGCGAATTCGTCCTGGAAGACGCTGGTCTCGGGTGCTTCGAGCACTTCGAAGGAGGCATGCTTGAGCCCCGTGCAGTTTCCGATGCCCGTGATGGTCATGTCCGCCGTGCCCTTGTCGATGTTGTCGGTGTAAGAGACCAGGTAGTCCACGCCTTCGACCAGAGTCTTGCCTTCCAGTTCGACATGGGGCGCGGGCGTTAAGGGCTCGCCTGTCGCTTCTTGGTCGGGGATGACGTCCACGGTGGCGTAGGCGAGGTCTCCCGGCAGGATGGTGAATCCTGTTTCGATCGAGCCCGTGTAGGACCCTTTGCCCGTGATGGTGACGGCCACGTCGCCCGGATCGACGATATCGCCCGTGAAGGTCACGTCGAAGTCGGTCCCCTCGACCAGCGTGGCGTCGTCGAGCTTCAGCGTGATGGTGGGGCGCATTTCGTTGCCGTCGTACATGACGTCTTGCAGGCCCTGCACGCGGGCGTTGCCGATGTCGCGCCCGTTTTCCGCGCGCTGCTCCTGCAGGGTTTCGAACGAGGGCATGGCCGGTTCGAGCTCGTTGCGCAGGGCTTCGGCCGCGCCGTCGATGCTCGTGCGGTCTTGCGATTCCGCGCCGAACGCGGCTGCGGGCGCGGCGAGCAATGCGAGCGCGGCGAGGGCGCAGGCGATCGCCGTGCGTGCGTCGGACATGGGGCTTCTCCCTTCGGTCGATCGGCGCCGCGCGCACGAGCCGCCGCGGGCCTTGCAGGGATGCGCTTGGAACATGCCGCGCGTTTCGATGTCGTGCGATATGGCGTTGGCGTGCGGCGCGGGCTATCCGGGCCGCCGCGTGCTTCGAGCCGATTATAATCCAGGCATGTCGCGATTGAACTCCACACAGCAGAAGTCCATGGCCGCCGCATTGGTGCTGGTGGTGGGCGTCGTGCTCTCGTTTGCGAGCGGCAAGGCGTTCATCCCGTCCGAGGTGCTCACCGACCAGGTTCTTTCCGCGAACCACCTGGCCAATCGCCAGGCGGCTGCGGCGTTCGCCCCGGGCGATGAGATGGCGTCGTTCGGCTTGCGCCATGCGGTGTCGACGGCTCTCGAAGAGGCGGTGGTGACCGATATCGTGGACGGCGACACCATCCGCGTCATGATGGGGGAAAACGGACGCACCGTGCGTCTGACGGGCGTCAACACGCCCGAGGCGGTCAACGAGGATCCGAAGCTCAACACGCCCGAAGGCCGCCGCGCCGCGGCCCATCTGGGCGGCATCCTGCATGTGGGCGACACCGTGTATCTGCAGAAGGACACGACGAACGCCGACAAGAACGGCGAATTGCTGCGGTTCGTGTGGAAGGCGGTGCCCATCAGTTTCACCGACGTCAACGAGATCAAGGCCAAGATGGTCAACGGCAAAATGCTGACGGACGGGTATGCCATGGCGCACAAGTTCAAGCCCGACGACGCGTATTTCGACATTTTCAGGGCCTTGCAGCTGGATGCCTACCATGCCGGCCGAGGCCTGTGGTCCGACGGGGCCGATTGGTCGTATGGCGTGTAAGCCCGCCGCTTGGGCGGCGGTTAACCGATCGAAAGGAAAAGCGATGTATTCTTACAAGACGCGCGGGACGTGCTCCCGCTCCATCCAGTTCGACGTGGTCGACGGCATCGTGCGCGACGTGTCGTTCGAGGGCGGATGCAACGGCAACCTGAAAGGCATCGCAAAACTGGTCGAAGGCATGCCGGCCGAGCGCGTGGCGGAGCTTTTGGAGGGCACTACCTGCGGCCCCCGTTCGACGAGCTGTCCCGACCAGCTGGCGCAGGCGCTCAAGCTGGCGGTGGAGAAGGACGCATAGGTCGCTTGATCAGGCGGCGGGTGAAGGGCGCATAGGTCGTTCGAGCCGGCGGCGGGTGAAGGGCGCATGAACGGAGGTGCGTCCGTCATGCCCGGCGCCTCGGCGATCGGTTGTTCGGCGAGAGTGCTTCGTCGTTCGGACGGAAACGATTGGGCCGTTCGTGCGTTGCCGCCTCGCCTTCGCATGAAGGCCGTCGGGCGCTCTTGCGGCGCCGGCGCGGTCGGGGCATCCGCCGCATTCGCCACGCCCGCCGCGTACGCAGCGCCTACCGTGTTCGCCACGCCTGGCGCGTTTCTTTCGGCCGCCATCTGCATGTCATGGCGGAAGCGCTCATGCGTTCCAGCCCCTTGATGCGCTCGTCGTTTCTTTCGGCCGCTGCCCTTGTTCCTCGCGTTCGATGCCGCTGCGATGCGTCACAATAGCGGGGTGGAGTGTTCGATACGCGCGGCGCCTCCGCGCCGCATGCAGGGGGCGTATGCCGTTCGAACGATGCGAAGGAGGCAGCATTATGGATTTGTGGGGCCAGCTGGAAACGCTGAAGCAGTGCCGTTGGGTCGATCTGACCCATCCGCTGACCAATGAGAGCCCGTATTGGGGCGGCATTCCCGATGGGTCGGTGGAGCTGTGCAAGACCGTGTTCGACTACGATGAGGAAATGCTCTCGTGCCGCATTCATACATATAAGTTCCCTGGTCAATTCGGCACGCATGTCGATTTTCCGGTGCATTTCGTGCCGGGCCGCCCTGCGGCTGAGGCGTTCGGCGTCGAGCAGGGCGCGTATCCGCTGTGCGTCGTGGATATTTCCGCCAAGGCGGCCGAGAATCCCGACTACGCCGTGACCATCGACGACATCCTGGCGTATGAAGCGGAGCACGGCCGCATTCCCGAGGGCGCTTTCGTGGCGCTGCGTACCGACTGGTACAAGCGCTGGCCCGATTACGATGCGTTGTGCAATTTGGACGAAGACGGCGGCGAGCATTGCCCCGGCTGGTCCATCGAGACGCTGAAGTTTTTGTTCGAAGAGCGCGGCGTTGCTGTGAACGGCCACGAGACCTTCGACACCGATGCGTCGTATCTGGCGGTCGAGGCCGACGATTTGGCCGTTGAGCGTTATGTGTTGGATATGGGCCATATGCAGGTGGAAGTCATGGCCAATCTTGATAAGGTGCCGCCTGCGGGCGCCGTCGTGTTCGTGGCTTGGCCGCGTATCGAAGGCGCGTCCGGCCTGCCTGCGCGCGTATGGGCCGTGTGCGAAGAATAGGAAGCGAGCGCCGTTGCGGCATCGGGCCGCAACGGCCGTATCGGGTCGCGGATCGCGAATCGATACGGCCAAGGTGCATCGCGGCCAAGAAAGCGGCGACGGCTTCGCTGGCTACCTGGCGGGCGCTCGGCTGCTCTGCCGATTGCGCAAAGGCGCCCTTCGGGGCGCCTTTGCGCTGTTGAAGTCGATACGTGCGGCTTATGCTTGCGTTTTGCTCTCGCTGGCTGCACCTCCGCCCCGATTTCGCCTGCTGCACTTCGCCTGCGGTTTCGTTAGGCGCACGTCGGTTTGGCTTGCCGTTCGAGTTTCGCTTCTCGATTTTCTCGCTTTGAGATGTGCGTGCTCCGTTTTCGCCGTGGACTCATCGACCGTGCTTGGCTTTCCCGACGTCGGTCTATCTCGCCTTTTGCTCGGCCCTGATTCCGCCTTGGTTTTGGTCGGCCCCGATTTCGCTGGCTGCGCTTCGTTTGTGCGTCTCCCCTGATCGCCTTTTGTTTCTCCGTTTGCGCTTCGTTTCGGGGTTGCGTGTTGGTTTTTTCGATCACGTGCCAGCTTTTTTCGGGTATGGCACGACGTTTTGCCTGACACTTCAAAAAGAGATGCAATTAATCTACGCATAATATGAAAAAGTGTATTAATTCTTGCGTCGCACAGCTTTGATAGGTGGTGCGCTGTGTGTCGCTGTGCCATACCCGTCATTTTTCTCCCGAATGCGCGTTCCATCACGTCGTGCGGGTGCTTTTGGGCGAAGGGTTCTGGCGAAACGCTTCGACACGCACAGGGACATCGTCGGCGGGCAAGGCGACGGAGGCGTTTCGCGCGCACGCCAGCGACGGCATCGTGTGGGCGGAGGTATGCGCGGCGCTCAAAACGTCATCGCCATCGCAGTCGGCGCGTCATACGGCTTCGGTCTGGGCGGTAACGCCGCGTCGCGCAAGGCGACGGGCGTTGGTGCGGCAGCGCAAGGCGACGGGCGACGCAAGGCGACGGGTGTCGGGGCGGCGCCGTAGGGCGGTAGACGTCGGCGCGGCGGCGCAGGCTACGGGTGCCGGGGGCGGCGCAGGACGATGGGTGCCGGGGAGGTGACGTAATACGAGAGCGATCGGCCTGGCGCCGCAAGGCGGTCGGGCTTCGGTTTGATCATGCGCGCGAGATATGCGGTCGTCGTTTCGCCCCCCGGTATTGGGTCCATGGTTAAAACGGCCTCGGCAATCGGCTCGTCGGCAAGGCGAGCAGGCAGTTCGGATCCGTGCAGGTTGTCGGGACCGGCGTCGCTTCCCATGGTCGTCGATCTGCGCTTACGCGAATGTCGCCGCCATAGCCGTCGGGACGGGCGCCGCTTCCCATGGCTGTCGATCATGCCGGGAGACGTTGTTTTTCGTGCTCGCCGTCTCTTGGTGAAAGATGCTGCTCCTCATGGTCGTCGTTTCTGTCGGAAGGCCCAGGATCGCAGGTCCTACCGAAGTCGCCGCTCCCGACAGAAGGCTCCGTTTCTTGGGTCGCGGTCTTGTTGGAGGATGGGTTTCCAGAGCCGCCGTTTTTTTGAGGGGCCATTTTCTTGGGCCGCCGTTCTTGCTGGGGGGCGCTTCTTGGGCTGTCGGCCTTGACGGATGGTCGTTTTCTTGGGTTGTCGGCCCTGTTGGAGGGGCCGTTTCTTGGGTTGTCGGTCCTGCTGGATGATTGTTTTCCAGGGTTGCCGACCGCTTTGGGCAATGCTGTTTTTCTCGATGGGCCGATGGCG
This sequence comes from Slackia sp., assembly GCA_030527325.1. Taxonomy (GTDB): domain Bacteria; phylum Actinomycetota; class Coriobacteriia; order Coriobacteriales; family Eggerthellaceae; genus Slackia. The sequence continues at coordinate 43,076 of JAUNBA010000007.1, read as the reverse complement.
CCGGCATGCGGGCGCTTATATTTCTGCATTGATTTTCACTGTTGCGCGCACATTGCGGGTCGTTCGGTCGTTAAAGAGGGCAGGAGGTGGGAAACGCGTGAGAAAACACGGGACGATGCTCGATGACGCAGCGATCAGGTGCATCGTCGAGCGGCATTATGACGACGTAGCGGCGTACTGCAGGCGCCATGCGCCCGTTCGCAACGCCGCCGACGACATGGCGCAGGAGGTGTTTCTGCGTTTCGTGCGCAGCGCCGACGCCTATGACGACCGCGGCAAGCCGCTCGCGTTGCTGTTGACCATCGCGCGAAACCTGTGCGCCGATGCGGCGCGGTCGTGCGCGCGTGCGCCGCATTTCGTCGAGCTGGACGAATCCGTTGCGCCGCGCGCTTGCGATGCGTATCCGGTCGAGATGGATTCGGTGCTCGCGTCGCTCGCGCCCGACGAGCGCGAGGCGATCGAGCTGCGGTTCGACCAGGGTCTCGGCGTCGCCGAGGCCGCCCGTGTCATGGGCATATCGCGATTCGCGATGAATCGCCTGCTTAGACGTGCGCTCGCGCAGGTGCGCGCGGCCTGCTTCCCTGAATCGAACGGAGGATGTGCATGAAGTCGTTCATCACCGAAGGGCGCCGCGGCGGCGCGTCGCGCGCCGAGACCGAAGATGCCTTGAAGGCCTATTATCGCGCGCACCGGCCCGCAGCCGATGAAGCCGCCGTGCGCGCCGCCGCGACCGCTGCGGTCGATTCCGCGCACCGCCTGCGTGAGGCGAATGCGAAAGGGGCGGGCGTCTTGTGTCGCGACCGTGTCGGAGCGTGGCGCGCCTGCGTCGAGACGGCGGCGTTCGTCGCTTTGCAGGCCCGGTTCATGGGCGCTCGCGCATGGCTGCTTCAGGCCGGCGTGGTCGCGGCCGTCGTGGCGTTGTGGCTTATCGGGGCCGTCCACGTCGCGTCGGATCTGTATGCGTGTTTGGCGGGCGCGGCCATCGCCGTGTGCGGCCTGCCCGAATTGGCGGCATCGCGCATGTGCGGCATCGTCGAGCTTGAGCGCTCGTGCAAACACGATGCACGGGCGGTGGCGGCGGCTCGCATGGTGGTCCTGGCCTGCTCGAACGCGATCGGCATCGGAGCCGTCGCGGTCGTTTCCGCCGCCGCGGCAACGCAGGCAGGCGTTCTCGCCGCGCTATTGCACGCGTTCGCGCCGTATTGCCTCACGGTCGCCGGTTGCCTGGCGATCGCACGTCGCGCGGGCGGCTCGACGGCGCTTGCCGCCGCCGCGGGATGGGGCGCCGCGATCATGCTCGGATCGTATGTTCTGGCAGCGAAAACCCCCGTCGTTTACGAGCAGGCTTCCGTGTGGGTGTGGGCTTTGGCCGCTGCGGCCGCCGCGGTGTGGGCCGCCTGCGAAGTCGGGGCGTGGCTGGCCGATGCGGCGGCTTCTCCGCGCACGCTTTCGTTCGATGCCTCGTCCATCTATCGGTAGGAGGAAGCCATGGAGCTTTCTCTCGAGAATCTGACCAGGGAGTTTGCGGGAACGCCCGCCGTCGACGACGTTTCGGCGACGCTTTCTGCGGGCGTGTACGGGCTGCTCGGGGCCAATGGCGCCGGCAAGACCACGCTTATGCGCATGATATGCGACGTGCTCAGGCCGAGCGTGGGACGCATCGTCTACGACGGGGCGGATATCGCGCGCATGGGCGACGAATACCGCGCGCGTCTGGGCTATCTGCCGCAGGATTTCGGCTACTATCCCGATTTTTCGGCGATGGATTTCATGTTGTACATGGCCGCGCTCAAGGGGCTCGGCCGTCGCGCGGCCAAGGTGCGCTGCGCCGAGCTGCTCGAGCAGGTGGGGCTTTCCGCTCAAGCGCACGCCAGGGTGCGCACGTTCTCGGGCGGCATGAAGCAGCGCCTGGGTATTGCGCAGGCCGTGATCAATGACCCCGCAGTGCTGGTGCTCGACGAGCCTACGGCAGGGCTCGATCCGAAGGAGCGCGTGCGCTTCAGGAATCTGATTTCAGGGTTTTCGCAGGATAAGATCGTGCTGCTGTCCACGCATATCGTGTCCGACGTGGAGTGCATCGCCGACGATATCCTGGTCATGAAGGCGGGCCGGCTCGTGTTGCGCGGCGCGCCCGAGGCCGTGGTCGGATCGCTTGCGGGCAAGGTGTGGGAATGCCGCGTGTCGGCGACTGAGGCCGATCGCATGGCCGGCTCATTGTGCGTGAGCAACGTGCATTACGCCTCCGACGGCGCAGCCGTGGTGCGCGCTGTGTCCGACGTCGCGCCTGCCGCCTGCGCCCGCAACGTCGAGCCGACGCTCGAGGACCTGTATCTGTTCACGTTCAAAGACGACGCATCGGCCGAAGAGCGCGGCTGCGACGGCCGCGAGTCGGCCGATGCGGCATTCTCCGTCGGCGGCGCGGGCGCGCATCGCGTTCGTCGTTTCGGCGTCAGTACGAGGAGGTAGCCATGTTCGACCTGGTGAAATTCGAGCTGAAAAAGATGCTCGCCCGCAAATCGACGCGCTATACGTGCCTGGCGGTCGCCGTCGCGCTGTGCGCTGTCATGGCGTTGAACGTGGCGCAGACGAAAACGACGAGCAATACCGACGAAATCCTCTCGGGGTTCGACGCCATCGCGCAGCGTCAGGCGAGCGCCGAGGCGCATGCGGGCCTGCTGACCGACGAGCGTATCGCTTCCGAGACGGCCGCCTATTACGACCTGGCGTTTTCCGCACTCGATCCGCAGGCGGTAGCGGAGATGAGCGATGCGGCGGCCTATGACGCCGTGCAGCAGGCGTACGGCGAGCAGGGCGCACGCGACCTGTACGGATCGGGCTATTGGCCGTGGCTTTTCAGCGCGTGGGGCGCGCGCGGCGAAGAGCCCATCCAGATAGCGGCTCGGATCGGGCCTGCGCCCGAGGTCTCCTTCTACGATGGCGTGGCCGGCAAGGCCCAGGCGATCCTCGACGACGGGAAGGGCGGATCGTGGACGTATTCCGATGCCGAGCGGGCGTTCTGGACGGATAAGCAGGCCGAGGTGGCCACGCCGTTCGCGTACGGCTATGCGGGCGGCTGGGAGAACATCATGAATTGCCTGGCGTTCCTCTCGTTCGCCATTATCGCCGTATGCGCGGCGCTGGCCCCTGTGTTCGCGGCCGAATATCAGGAGCGCACCGACAGCGTGATTCTGTCGTCGCGTTACGGTCGCTCGAAGCTGGTGGCGGCCAAGATCGTTGCGTCACTGGTGTTCGCGACGGCGTATTTCGCGCTGTGCGCGGGCATCGCATGGGCCGTGTCGCTGTGTTGCCATGGGGTCTCGGGCGGCAGTCTGCCCATCCAGATCTGCGCTGTGGCCTCGCCGTATGCGCTCACCATGGCCCAGGCGGCCGCGGTTATGACGGGCATCGCCTATCTGATGACGCTCGGCTTCGCGGCGTTGACGCTGGCATTGTCGGCGGCGCTGCGCTCGGTGCTTTCCATTTTCGCCGTGGACGTGGCGCTCGTGGTGCTGACGGGCATGATACCGTCGGGCGGATCGGGCGTGCTCATGCACATCAGCGTGCTCTTTCCGACAAGCGGCCTGGTGGCGCCGTTCATGTTCTGGCAGTACATGTCGTATCCGATCGGCGGCGCGGTGGTCGATCTCGTCGGCATGCAGGCGATCGTGTACGGCGCGCTGTTCGCGGCATGTGTGCCGATCGCGTTCGCAGGCATCAGGCGCTGTAGTCGCTGCCTGGCGCGCCGCTTGACCGTGTGTTCGGGCTGAAGGTCGGCGCATCGCATGCGCCGGTCGCGGCCTCGTCGCATTCATCGCCGCTCACGCCCGGCGCGCGGGCGCGATCTTCGTTGCGCCTGTCGGCTTCCCGACACGGCGCAACAAGCGATGAAAAAAGGGCCGTCCGGCCCTTTTTTCATGCGACGGTCGCGACGGATGCGCGGCGGTTAGTCTTCTTTGGTCCAGCTGAACATAGAGCGGATCTTCGCGCCGGTCTGCTCGATTTCGTGCGTGTTGACGGCTTCGCGCTGCTCGAGAAGCCAGGCGTGGCCGTTTTCGCAGTCGGCCACGAACTCGCGGGCGAATTCGCCGTTCTGGATGCGCTCGAGGATGAGCTTCATGGCCTTGCGCGATTCCTCGTTGATCACCTTGGGGCCTGCGTAGTACTCGCCGTATTCGGCGGTGTTGGAGATGGAGTAATTCATGAAGTGGATGCCCGACTCGTACATGAGGTCGACGATCATTTTCATCTCGTGGTAGCACTCGAAATAGGCCAGCTCAGGCGGATATCCCGCCTCGGTAAGCGTCTCGAAGCCCGCCTTCACCAGCTCAACGAGGCCGCCGCAGAGCACGGCCTGCTCGCCGAAGAGGTCTTCTTCGGTCTCCTCCTTGAAGGTGGCCTTGATGATGCCCGAGCGGGCGCCGCCCACGCCCCAGGCGTAGGAAAGCGCCAGGTCCCACGCGTTGCCGTCGGCGTCCTGCGCCACGCACGCCAGGCAGGGAACGCCCGAGCCTTCGGTGTACTGGCGGCGCACGATGTGGCCGGGGCCCTTCGGTGCGCACATGATCACGTTCACGCCTTCGGGCGCCTTGATGTAGCCGTAGTGCACGTTGAAGCCGTGCGCGAACGCCAGCGTGTTGCCGGGCTTCAGGTGCGCCTCGATGTGCTCGGCGTAGATAGCCGGCTGCAGCTCGTCGGGCACGAGCATCATGACCAGGTCGGCTTCCTCGGCCGCCTCGTCCATGGTGGTCACCTTGAGACCGGCCGCTTCGGCCTTGGCCCACGACGACGAACCCTCGCGCAGGCCGACGCGCACATCGACGCCGGAATCCTTGAGGTTGAGCGCGTGCGCATGGCCCTGAGAGCCGTAGCCGATGATCGCGACCTTGGTGCCGCGGATGATCGAAGCATCGCAATCCTGCTCATAATAGATAGTGACGGCCATCGTGAAATCTCCTTTTCTATTCTTTCGGCATCCGGTCGAATGCCGAAAACTCCTTTTCAGACGGGGAGGGCGCACGTGCGGATCCCCGCGGGCCGAACATGCGCTTCATGCGTTGCGCGCAGGTCCGCGCCCGCAGGCGCCCGGCTCCTCCCGAACGGGGCGGCGTTACGCCCCGCGCGACATGGCGATCTTGCCGGTGCGGGTGAGCTGCTTGATGCCGTAGGCGCGGAACAGGTCTTCGAGCGCGCCCAGCTTGCTTTCGTCGCCGGTGGCCTCGATGGTCAGCGTGGCGCGTCCCACGTCCACGATGTTGGCGCGGAATAGGTTGGCTATCTCGATTACCTCGTGACGGCGTTCGGGGGGCGCGCACACCTTGAACAGCGCCAGCTCGCGCTCGATGGCGTCCTCGTCGGTGAGGTCGCTGATCTTGTACACGCTCACCAGCTTGTGCAGCTGCTTGACGATCTGCTCGAACCCGGTTTCGTCGGCGTTGACGATCACGGTCATGCGCGACATGGTGACGTCTTCGGTGGGCGCCACGGTCAGCGACTCGATGTTGAAGCCGCGTCGCGATATGAGGCCCGTCACGCGGGAGAGCACGCCCGGCTTGTTTTCGACCAGGACCGAAAGGATGTGCTTCATCTTAGATCTCGCCTCCTTCCTCGTGCTCGTCGGCGTTCGTCGCGCGCGCCTCGCCCGCGCCCTTCTCGCTGACGCGGACGCCTCCCAGCGTGAGGTCGATCGCGCCGATGATGTCGTCGAGCGCCGCTCCCGGCGCCACCATGGGGTAGACGTTGTGCTCGGGCGAGATGGCCACGTCGAGCAGATAGGGCCCCTCGCTTGCCAGCATGCGGTCGAGCGCCGCTTCCACCTCGGCGGCGTCCTCGATGCGTTCGGCCTGCCATCCGTAGGCGTCGGCGAGCTTCACGAAATCGGGGTTGGCGTCCAGCAGCGTGGACGAGTAGCGCTCGTGGTAGAAGAGCTTCTGCCACTGATGCACCATGCCCAGCGCGCGATTGTCCATGACGAGCACCTTCACGGGTGCCTTGTTGATGGCCGCCGTGGCCATCTCCTGGCTGTTCATCTGGAAGCTGCCGTCGCCCGCCACGCATACCACCTGCGCTTCGGGGCAGGCGATCTGCGCGCCGATGGCGGCGGGGAAGCCGAATCCCATGGTGCCCAGGCCGCCGCTGGAAAGGAAGGTGCGCGGGTGCTCGCGGGCGATATGCTGATGCGCCCACATCTGGTGCTGGCCCACCTCGGTGGTCACGATGGACGCATCGGGATCGAGCTTGTCGGAGAGCATGTCCAACACGATCTCGGGCACGATGGCGCCGCGATCGCGCGCGCCGTCCTGATGGTAGAACGGCCAGCGCTTGCGCCATTCGTCGCATTGCGCGGCCCATCGCACGCCCACCGGTTCGATGTCGGCTTTGGCAAGCTGCGCGTTCATGCCGGCGAGGATGCCCTGGGCGTCGCCCACGATGGGGATCTGCGGGTCGCGGATCTTGCCGATCTCCGCAGGATCGATGTCGATATGGATGGTGACAGCGTGCGGGGCGAACTCGGACAACTTGCCGGTCACGCGGTCGGAAAAGCGCGCGCCCACGCAGATGAGCAGGTCGCATTCCGTCATGGCCAGGTTGGCGTATTTCGATCCGTGCATGCCCACGGGCCCCAGGCTCAGCGGGTGGCTCGACGGGAAGGCGCCTTTGGCCATGAGCGTGGTGACGACGGGGATCTGCATGCGCTCGGCCAGCTCCTGCAGCTCGGCGCACGCGTCGGACGCCACGACGCCGCCGCCGACGTAGAGCAGCGGCTTGGTCGAGCGGCGCAGCATTTCGACGGCCTGCTTGACCTGCTTGGCGTTGCCGCGGTAGGTGGGGCGGTAGCTGGGCAGGTTCACGCTGTCGGGGTACTCGAACACCATTTCGGCCCCGGCGAGGTCGCTCGGGATGTCGATGAGCACCGGCCCCGGACGCCCGGTGGAGGCGATGTAGAACGCCTCGCGGAACGTGCGGGTGAGGTCGTCGGTCGATTGCAGCAGGAAGCTGTGCTTGACCACGGGCATGGTGATGCCCACGATGTCGGATTCCTGGAACGCGTCGGTGCCGATGACGCCGCGGGTGACCTGGCCGCTGATGATCACCATGGGGATGCTGTCCATGCAGGCGGTGGCGATGCCCGTGACCGTATTGGTGGCACCGGGGCCGCTGGTCACCAGCACGACGCCCGGCTTGCCCGTGGCGCGCGCGTAGCCGTCGGCCATGTGCGTGGCGCCCTGCTCGTGGCGGGCGAGCACGTGGCGTATGGAGGTCGAATCGTAAAGCGCGTCGTAGATTTTGATGGCCTGGCCGCCCGGGTAGCCGAAGATCGTATCGACCCCTTCGGCTTCGAGCGAGGCGATGACGGCCTGGGCGCCCGTCATGGTGCGGCCCTGTTTGTCGGTGGCCGAACCCGGGCCGAGCGGTCTGCCCTCGACGGCGCGCGCCTTGCGTGCGAGTTGGATGTCGCGGTCGTTCATCATGCGAGATATGCTCCCTTATCGGCGCTGGTCACAAGTTTGGCGTAACGGGAAAGCACGCCCGTGGCGTATTTGGGCGCGGGGGGCTGCCATGCGGCGCGGCGGCGCGCCAGCTCGTCGTCGGAGACGCGCAGCTCGAGCGTTCCCGCTTCGATGTCGATGGCGATGACGTCGCCCTCTTCGACAAGCGCGATGGGGCCGCCCGCCGCCGCCTCGGGGGAAACGTGTCCGATGGCGGGGCCTTTCGTGGCGCCGCTGAAGCGGCCGTCGGTGATCAGCGCCACGGATGTGGCCAGGCCCATGCCGCAGATGGCGCTGGTGGGCGTGAGCATTTCGCGCATGCCGGGGCCGCCGGCGGGCCCTTCGTAGCGGATGACCACCACGTCGCCCGGGCGTATGGCTCCGCCGAAGATGGCCTCGCAGGCCTCTTCTTCGCTTTCGAAGACGCGTGCGGGCCCTTCGTGGCGGTACATGTCGGGATCGACGGCGCTTTTCTTGACGACGCCGCAATCGGGGGCCAGGTTGCCGCGCAGCACTTTGAGGCCGCCCGTGGCGCTATAGGCGTTCTCGACGCTGCGCACCACCTCGCCGTCGACGGGCGGGCACGCGGCGAGCCATTCCTCCATGGTGCCGTGGCACGTGAGCGCGGCGGTGTCCAAAAGCCCCGCGCGTCCGAGCTCGCCCATGATGGCCGGGATGCCGCCTGCGGCGTGGAGGTCTTCGATATGCAGCGGGCCCGCCGGCGCGATGCGGGTCAGGTTGGGGGTGCGCGCCGAGACGGCGTCCCAGTCGTCCATGCTGACAGGGCAGCCCGCGGCCTGCGCGATGGCGGTCAGGTGCAGCATGGTGTTGGTCGATCCGCCGAAGGCCATGTCGAGCGCCATGCCGTTGCGGATGGAATGCTCGTTGATGATGTCGAGCGCGCGCACGTTCTCGCGCAAAAGCTCCATGACCTTCATGCCAGTGCGCTTGGCCAGGCGGATGCGCTCGGAGAACACGGCGGGCACGGTGCCGTTGCCGGGAAGCGCTATGCCCAGCGCCTCGGACAGGCAGCAGATGGAGTTGGCGGTGAACATGCCCGAGCAGCTGCCGCAGGTGGGGCAGGCGGTGTTTTCGAGCCAGTCGCATTCTTCCTGCGTCATGGTGCCGGCGGTCACTTGCCCCACGGCGTCGAAAAGCGTGTTGAGGTCGGTCTGGTTGCCCTGCTTGTCGCGGCCGGCGAGCATGGGGCCGCCCGAGACGAGCATCGTGGGAAGATTGAGGCGGCACGCCGCGATGAGCATGCCGGGAACGATCTTGTCGCACGCGGGGATCAGCACCACGGCGTCGAACTGATGGCCCTGCACGGCGCATTCGACGCTGTCGGCGATGACTTCGCGGCTCGTGAGCGAGTAGTGCATGCCGTCGTGGTTCATGGCGATGCCGTCGCAGACGCCGATGGTGTTCATTTGCAGCGGGGTGCCGCCCGCCATGCGGATGCCCGCTTTGACGGCATCGGCGACGGTCTGCAGGTGCACGTGGCCGGGAATGACTTCGTTTTGCGCGGAAATGACCGCGACGAGCGGGCGTTCGAGTTCTTCGTCGGTCAGGCCGTCGGCCTTCAAGAGGCTGCGGTGCGGCGCGCGGGCCAGGCCTTTTTTGATGGCGTCGCTGCGGTGCTCCATGGTGTTCTCGCTTTCTTCGGCGTGCGGGCGTATGCGTACGGCTCAGAGAAATGCGAGCGGGTCGCGCTCGTGGCGGCGCCGGATGACGGTCGGCTCCGGCGAAGCGTACCGGAGGCGTCGCACCGCGGGGATCGCCCGCGCCGTGCCGCTTCGTTCGGCCTCGCTGCTCGAGGGAATGTTCGGGGCGTCCATCGCAGGCTCGCACGGCCGCCTGCTCGCTGAAGATGGATTCGCCCTTACGCGCCCTGTCGTCGCATTTGGTGAGTTACCCGGATTATAGAACGGCGGGGCGTATCTTCAAGACGCTATCACGCTTTATTTTGATGGAGTAACGGAAAAATTCGACCGGCAGCGCGTCGGCGGCGCGCCTGCATGCCGCGTGCGCGGGCATATGCGGCGCTCGCCTGGTATCGATGGGGCGCCGCGTGCGCGGGCCGCCCTGCAAGCGCCGCAGCGCCGCCCGGTATGAAGGGGCTCTTGCCGGGCGGGCGCCGCCCCCGCGGACGTCGCGCTGCCTCCCGCTTAGAGGTCTTTGCGGGGATAGGCCAGCATCTCGTCGATGGTCGCGAAGCGAAATCCCTTTTCCTTGAGGAAGGGCAGGGCGGTCTTGAGGGCCTCGGCGGTCTGCGAACGATCGCCTCCTCCGTCGTGCATGAGGATGATGTCGCCCGGCGTGGCGGCCTTGATGCGCGATGCGATGACCTCGGCGCCAGGGCGCTTCCAGTCGAGCGTGTCGATGTCCCAGCCGATATCGGCTTCGACGAGGTCTTCGACGTTGCGCCATACCTCGAGCGGGAAATTGCCGCCGGGCGCGCGTATGACGCGGCTGGCCTCTTCTCCGACGACGTCGGCGATGGCCTGGCATCCGCGCTCGATTTCCTCGCGCTGTTCTTCGGGCGTCATGAGCGCGAGGCTGACGCTTTTCCCGCTGCCCGCCGCATGGTCCCAGGTGTGCGTGCAGACCTGGTGGCCTTCCGCGTGCGCGCGCTTGACCGCGTCGATTCCCGCGCCCGCGATGCGGTTGCCCACGGTGAAGAACGTGGCGCGCGCTCCGTTGTCGCGCAGGATGTCCAGAATGGCGGCGGTGCTCGCGTCCCAAGGGCCGTCGTCGAAGGTCAGCGCGATGACGGCTTCGCCGCCCGTGTCGGGGTACGAGCGGCGGTAGACCCTGTCGGCGGCCGGCTCGATGACTTCGACGACGACCTCCTTGCCCGAGACCGCGCCCGTTTTCACGGTGGATATGCCCGATGCGCCCTGCGATTCGACGGCGTGGATCGGCCCGTAGCCGTGTTCGACCGGGTTGGGCCCGACCGTTTTGTCCTCGATGGTCGAGGGCTCTTCGACGTCGGAGCCGTCGGCTATCGTCAACACGGCGCCGTCGGATACGGCGGCGTTCGCATCGGTGCAGGCGACGCCGTCTATCGTGGCTTGGAAGGGCGTGCCGCCGCCTTCCTGGGCTATTTCTCCTGCGATGTCCACGAGATTGCCGGGCGCGGGCGCTATACCCGCGGCGTCGATGGCCCCTTGCAGCGTCCGCTGCTCGGAAAGCTCGACGGCCTGGCCGTTCACGGTGATCGTGATGGGCAGCGAGCGCCGCCATGCGGTCACGCCGAATGCGCCCGCCGCCAGCATGCAGGCCGCCACGCCGCCGATGAACAGGCGGCGGGTGATGCGCGGGTGCGCGCCCGCCTCGTCGTTCCACAAGGGGATGTAGCGCTGGTCCGCGGCGGCCTTGCGCGGCGCCTGCTTCCAGCCGCCGTGCTCCTGCGCGTCGGCGCGCCCTACGAGCACGCGCGCGGCTTTCGCCTCCGCTTCGTCGGGCGCTTCCTCGGCGGCGGCGGAGCGTTGCGCGGGCGCATCTTCGGCATCGGCCGACGGCGCGTGCGCGCGCTGCACGCGTTTGCTGCCCGCAACGGAGGGACGCGCGCGGCGCGCCTGCTCGTCCGGATGCGCCAAGCGCTCGCTTTTCTGCTGGTCGGTGCCCATGATCGCCTTTCGTGGATGCCCGCATGCGGCTTCGTATCAGATACGCGCAGTTTATCGCGCCGCGCGCGCGTTTTCGGACGCCTCGGCGTAAGAGAACAGATCTTCCACTTTCGGGACGTGTCGCCGCCCGCGTGCGCAGCGCTTCGCGATGGATTTCGCGGCGTTTTTCCACAAAAGGCCTGCCGCGGCCCCTGTTCGACGGTCGCTCTTCGGGCATAATGCACGGTATGGAAAACCAGAAGAAGAATCTCCCGGCACACGCGCGCGCTGCGGCTCCCGCCCGAAGCGCCGCGTCCGAGCGCCCCGGATACGCGGCGCTCGTTCCCGTTTCCACCTCGTCGCAGCAGCAGGCGCAGGCCTATGCGCGCAAGGCCTACGAGGCGCGGCATCGCGGCAAGCGGAAAAAACCCAAAGGGCTCATCGTCGCGCTCGTCGTGCTGCTGGCGCTGCTGCTTGCGGTGGGCGGGGTGGCGCTCGCGGGCGTCGTTTACGTGAACTCGATTTCCGACAAGCTGCACAAAAACGTCGACGAAGGCCTGACGAACGCGCTGTCCGCCGAGCAGGCCATGCCGGGCGAGCCGTTCTACATGCTCATCATGGGCGTCGACCGCTCGGAGGAGCGCGTCAGCGCGGGCGATATGGACAGCTTCCGCAGCGACTCCATGATTCTGACGCGTGTCGACCCGCGCCAGAAGAACGTGTCGCTGGTATCGATCGAGCGCGACACCTACGTCAACATAGCGGGTTACGGCCCCGATAAGATCAACGCCTCGGCGGCGCTGGGCGGGTCGGCTCTGGTGGTCGATACCATTTCCAAGTTCGCGGGCGTTCCCATCTCGCATTACGTCGAGATCGACTTCGACGGCTTCAAGGCCGCGGTCGACGCGCTCGGCGGCATCGAAGTGGACGTGCCCATCGAGATCGACGATCCGGATGCGGGCGGCTACGTGGCGGCGGGCCCGCAGACGCTCAACGGCGACCAGGCGCTCATCTTGTGCCGCAGCCGCCATGCTTATGACGAGTACGGCAGCGGCGACTATTACCGCATGGCGAACCAGCGCATGGTGATGGGCGCCATCGCCAAAAAGATCCTCTCGGCCGACGTGGTCACCATGACCAACACCATCAGCGCCATGGCCGATTACATCACCACCGATATGGACGTGCAGACCATCATCCAGGTGGCCACCGAGATGCGCGGCCTCGATGCCGAAAAAGACATCTATTCGGCCATGAACCCCACCATTCCCGCATATGAAAACGAGGTGTGGTACGAATACTGCGACCTTCCCGCGTGGCAGAAGATGATGGGCCGCATCGACGCGGGCCTGCCGCCGTACGAGGACGATCGCCGCAACGCCAACGCGGGCGGCACGCTGGACGGCACGGTCACGGGCCAGCAGGAGCAAGGCGTCGTGCCGGCCGACGGCGCCGCCGCGCCGGGCGAGGGGACGGCGATCGACCCCGCCGCATCCGACGCATCCGCCGTCTACGGCTACGCGGCCGCGCCCGATGCGTCTGCCGCGTACGGCGCGGGCCTGTAGCGCCCTGTCTTCCTTTCATCGTACGTCCGTACGATTTTCTATTGCGAAATGCGCAGATAGCCGGCATTCGTCGTGAAGATTCGCCATTTTAGGGCGGAAGGGTTCCGCCCGCGAAAAGCGGCGGGGTACGATGACGCGGCGCGAGCGAGCCTTCGATTCCGAACCGCGGCAGCGATGTCTTGCGCGCGTGCCGTCGTGCGGCGCTTCCGCAGGCCGGCCCGCCCGTCGCGCCGCGAGGTTTCGCGGCGTCCGCCGAACAGCAAGGAGATTCCCGATGGCTTCTCGGAGGTCGCATTCCTACGATTCCGCACGCGAATCGTCCCGCCGCCGCGCGCGGCGCGGATCCCATGCGTCGCGCGACGTGTCGTCGTATTCCCGCAGCGCCTATGCGCACGGCAACGACGTGCCCGATCGCGCCGCGCCGTATTCGCGCGATGCGGTGGGCGTCGATTACGCCCGTGCGCGCAAGAGGAAGAACCGAAAGAAAAAGGCGCTCGTCGCGGTGCTGTCCGTGCTCGTGGCGCTGCTCGTCGGCGTCGGCGGCGCGCTGGCCGCGTACGTGGGCGTCATCAACGGCAAGCTGACCGGGCACGTGGCCCAGGAGCTCAAAGGCGTGCTGGCGGAGCCCGTGAAGGCGAGCGATCCGTTCTATGTGCTGCTCATGGGCGTCGATAAATCGCAGGAGCGCGTGGCCGAATACGGCGATTCGTTCCGCAGCGACTCCATGATCTTGGCGCGCGTCGACCCCAAGCAGAAGAAGATGACGCTCGTGTCCATCGTGCGCGACACGTACGTGGATATCGCCGGATACGGCCCCAATAAGATCAACGCGGCCCATGCGCTCGGCGGCCCCGCGCTCACGGTGAAGACCGTGTCCGCTTTCGCGGGCGTTCCCATTTCGCACTATGCCGAGATCGACTTCGACGGCTTCAAGGCCGCGGTCGACGCGCTCGGCGGCATCGACGTGAACGTGCCCATCGAGATCGACGACGCCGACGCGGGCGGCTACGTGGCGGCGGGTCCGCAGACGCTCAACGGCGACGAAGCGCTCATCTTGTGCCGCGCCCGCCACGCCTACGACGAAATCGGCGCGGGCGATTTCTATCGCGCCGCCAACCAGCGCATGGTGATGGGCGCCATCGCTAAAAAGCTGCTCGCGTCCGACCCCGCCACCATCGCCTCCACCGTGGCGTCTTTGTGCGATTACATCGAGACCGATATGAACGTGACCGACATCGTGAACACGGCCGTGTCGCTGAAGGGCATGAACGCCGACACCGATATCTATTCCACGATGAACCCCACCGTTTCGTCGTACGAAGGCGGCGTGTGGTACGAGTACAGCAACAACGAGGCGTGGCGCGCCATGATGAAGCGCATCGATGCCGGGGAATCGCCGACGGTCGACGCGCAGGCATCGGCCAACGACGGCGGCGTGACCGACGGTTCGATCGATGCGGAATACATCGCGCAAAACGTCTTGGCGGCGGGATCCGCGTCCCAGGGGGCTTCCGACGTGCGCGTCGAGGTGCGCAACGGCAGCGGCCGCACGGGCGTGGCGGCCGATGCGTCGAGCGCTTTGACCAACGACGGCTATAGCGTGACCAGCGTAGGCGATGCCGAATCGTACGGCTACGCCCAGACGATCGTCGTCTACAACGATCCCGCCGATGCTTCCGCCGCGCAGGCCATCGCGCGCAGCCTCGGCATCGGCACGCCGGTGCTCAACGACGGCAGCTATGTCGTCGACGGCGCGTTTCTCGTGGTCGTGGGCTCCGATTACCGGTAGGCCGCGCGGAATCGCCGTCGCCTGCGTTTCTTACGTGTAGCTATGCCGTTGCGCAAGCGTTACCAGGGAAAATGCAGGTAGGACGGGTATAATGACCCCATTGACGGACCGACACGAATCGAGGAACATCATGTCCGATACGTTGAATCCTTCCGGCGGCGCGCCTGTCGTGCCGCCCGCTTCCGCTCCGGAAGATACCGCAGCCATGCCCCAGGGCGCGCCTGCCGCGCCGACGTCTCCTGCCGCGGGCGGCGGCGTTCCCCCGACGACGGGCGAGGCGCCGTACATCCCGGCCCCTTCCGCTCCGCAGAACATCCCCGGCATGCCGTTGATGTATCTGACGGGCGGCATGAAGTTCGGCTGGGCGGCCGCGGGCCTGCTCATGGGGCCGGTCGCCATTCTTTTGGCCTGGCTTACCAACGCCCACAACTTCCCCGAGGCGAAAAACGCGGCGGTGAAGTACTCGCTGTTCGGCTTTTTGGCCCAGGTGCTTCTGTGGGTGCTGGTTTTCGGCTTCTTCGGCTGCGCGGCATGCGTCGCCGCCACGTCTATTCCGGGATACTGCTACTACTAAGAAGCAGGCGGATCGCGCCGCGCAGGACGCGCGGCGCATCGCAGAGCGCGTTCGCTTCGGCGGACGCGCTTTTTTTCGTGCGAGGTGCGGGATCGATCGGGGCGCGCGGGCCTGCCTTCGTCGCTTTCGGCCTGCGCCGTCGGCGTCGCGGCGGCCCGTTTACGCGCGTCGGGCGATTCGTGCGCCGCGCAGGACGGCTGCGCCCTGCAGGGCGATCGCGGGCGTTTCGGCGGGTCATCGGGTATTCGTGTATTTCGAAGCGGTGTTGCCCTCTCGTTGAGCGGCCCTCGGCGGGGAGTGTTACACTGCTTTCCCGATACGCTACGCGAACAAAAGGAACGTTATGACCGAGTCTCATACCGTATACGCCGCAGGGCAGCGCGATCGCTATTTCTGCGACGACGACATCAAGCAAGTCCTGTACACGCATGAAGACCTGTCGCGCCGCGTGCGCGAGCTGGGCCGCAGCATCACCGAGGATTACCGCGAGCGCGCGCTCGAGCCGACGCGGGACGGATCGCCTTCGCTGATCGTCATCAGCGTGCTGCGCGGCGCAGCTTTGTACATGAGCGACCTGGTGCGTGAAATCGACCTGCCTCTCGAGATGGATTACATGGCGGTTTCGTCGTACGGATCGGGCACGAAAAGCTCCGGCGTGGTGCGCATCCTCAAAGACCTTTCGTCCCAGATCGAAGGCCGCCACGTGCTCATCGCCGAGGACATCCTCGATTCCGGCCTGACGCTGCACTATCTGCTGCGCGTGCTCGAATCGCGCAATCCCGCTTCCATCGAAATCGCCACGCTTTTGCGCAAGGACGTGCAGCGCGAGGTCGATATCGACTGCAAGTACGTCGGCTTCGAGTGCCCTGACGAGTTCATC
Organism: Slackia sp.; assembly: GCA_030527325.1. Lineage (GTDB taxonomy): Bacteria > Actinomycetota > Coriobacteriia > Coriobacteriales > Eggerthellaceae > Slackia. The sequence goes on along the minus strand of JAUNBA010000007.1, from coordinate 27,173 downwards.
GTGGGCTACGGCCTCGATTACGCCGAGCACTACCGCAACCTTCCCTATATCGGCATTCTGAAACCCGAGATCTATCAAGGAAAATAATGAGCGATACCTCCCATACCGAACAACGAGACGAGCTTCGTCCGTCCGAGGCTCCCGCTTCCGAGGGCGACGCTTCCAACGCGTCCGCTCCTGCGCCCGCGCCGGCAGCGCCGAAGATGCCGGGCGAGGGCGACGCGCGCGCGCCGCAGCCGGCGGCCGGCAAAAGCCCCCAGGGCGACGGGCCGTCGCTGCCGTTCGGCCTCGACCCCGATTCCGCCAAACAGCTGATGGCCAAGCCTCCGCGCCGCACGAGCATCATCTCTATGGTGCTGCTGCTTGTGGTGGCCGTCTTCGTGGGCAGCCAGATGATGAACATGATGAAGGCCGGCGAGACCGATTCCCTCATCACGTCCGAATTCGTGCAGGCCGTCGAGCAAGATCGCGTGAAAAACGTGGTGTACGACGCCGGCAACTACACGGTGACGGGCGTCTACTATCCGGCCGCCACCGCGGGGTCTACGGCCGCCGACGCCTACAATTCCGCTTTCGAGGCGTTGGACGCCAAGGCCGAATCGCTGCTGGGCACCGAGGCGCCCCAGGTCGAGACCGCGCCTTTGGACGAGCAGACCATCGGCACCGAGCGCAAGTACACCTCCACGTATGTGGGCCAGGATTCCCTGATGCAGCTTTTGTCGGCCCATCCCGACGTGAGCTACCAGGTCAAGCTGCCCAACGGCTTCGGCGACATGCTGATCAGCCTGCTGCCCATGCTGCTGCTGGTGGGCCTGATGATCTTCTTCTTCGTCCAGATGAACAAGGCGAACAGCTCGCAGATGTCCTTCGGCAAGGCCAAGGCTAAAAAGACCGTCGAAGAGCGCCCTGACGTGCGCTTCTCCGACGTGGCCGGCGAAGACGAGGCCGTCGAAGAGCTTCAGGAGATCAAAGATTTCCTGGTGAACCCTGAGAAATACCGCACGCTGGGCGCCAAAATCCCGCGCGGCTGCCTTTTGGTCGGCCCTCCGGGCACGGGTAAAACGCTGCTTGCACGCGCCGTCGCGGGCGAGGCCAACGTGCCTTTCTTCAGCATTTCCGGCTCCGAGTTCGTCGAGATGTTCGTCGGCGTCGGCGCAAGCCGCGTGCGCAGCCTGTTCGAGCAGGCCAAGGAGGCGTCGCCTTCCATCATCTTCATCGACGAGATCGACGCGGTGGGTCGCCAGCGCGGCACCGGCTTGGGCGGCGGTCATGACGAGCGCGAGCAGACGCTCAACCAGCTGCTCGTCGAGATGGACGGCTTCGAGAAAAACGACGCTGTCGTCTTGATCGCGGCCACCAACCGCGTCGATGTGCTCGACCCCGCGCTTTTGCGCCCCGGCCGCTTCGACCGCCAGATCGTGGTGGACGCGCCCGACGTGCGCGGCCGTGAGAAGATCCTCGAGGTGCACGCGAAAAACAAGCCGGTGGGCGAAGACGTCGATCTGCCGCGCATCGCGAAGCTCACGAGCGGCATGACCGGCGCCGATTTGATGAACCTCATGAACGAGGCGGCGCTGCTCACGGCGCGCCGCAACAAGGACAAGATCGGCATGGCCGAGGTCAACGAGTCCATGGAGCGCCTGATGGCGGGTCCCGAGCGCAAGAATCGCGTGATGAACGAGAAGACGCGCGCCATCATCGCCTACCACGAGTCGGGCCATGCGCTCGTCGGCCACCTGCTGCCCAATGCCGATCCCGTGCACAAGATCACCATCGTGCCGCGCGGCATGGCGTTGGGCTACACGATGTCCATCCCCGACGAGGACAAGTTCCTCGTGAGCCGCAATGAGATGTACGACGATCTGGCGGTCTTCATGGGCGGCCGCGTCGCCGAGGAGATCTTCTGCGGCGACATCACCACGGGCGCGAGCAACGACCTCGAACGCGCGACCAAGCAGGCGCGCAAGATGGTGACGAGCTACGGCATGTCCGACGCCCTCGGCCAGCAGACGTTCGGCCAGCCCAACCACGAGGTGTTCCTGGGCCGCGACATGGGCAACACCCAGGATTACTCGCCCGAGACCGCGCAGCGTATCGACGAAGAGGTCGCCCGCCTGATGAAACAGGCGCACGATCTGGCATACGCCATCCTCACCGAGCGCAAGGAGCAGATGCACCTCATGGCGAGCGTGCTGCTCGAGCGCGAGACCGTCGACGGCGAGGCCTGCGAGGCGCTTCTGAACAACGAGTGGGACGCCTATCTGGAAAAAGAGCAGGCGGCCGCCGCGCTCGAGCGCGAGAACGCTTCCAAGGAGCAGGCCGACTCCGCCAGCTCAGACGTGGTGATCGACGGTGATTTGCCGAAAGACCCCGCTGCAATGGATTCCGCGCCTGCGCAGCCGTTCACCGACCCGGCCGCCGCGCAGATTCCTGCGCCGCCGATGCCCGCCGACCGCAGCGCCCGCGATTCTCAGGAAAGGAATGGCCGCGATTAAATGATGTGGAACTGCTCTTCTTACCGCTTCGACTCGAGGAAGCCCGTCGTGATGGGCATCCTCAACGTCACGCCCGACTCGTTTTCCGACGGCGGCGAGCACGCCGACCACGCATCGGCCGTGGCTCATGCCCGCGCGATGGTCGAGGCGGGCGCGAGCATCATCGACGTCGGCGGCGAGTCGACCCGTCCCGGCGCCGCGCCCGTCTCGCTGGAAGAAGAGCTGGCGCGCACCGTCGAAGTGGTGCGTGCGCTGGCCGCCGAGGGCATCTGCGTGAGCATCGACACCCGCCATGCCGAAGTGGCGCGCGCCTGCGTGGAAGCGGGCGCGTCCATCATCAACGACGTGTCGGGTTTCCGCGATCCCGCCATGGTGGAGCTTGCCGCATCGTGCGATGCGGGCTGCGTGATCATGCATATGCAGGGCGAGCCCGCCACCATGCAGGATGCTCCCGCATATGACGACGTGGTGGCCGAGGTCAAGCAGTATCTGGCCGATCAGGCCGCCATGCTCGAGGCCGCGGGCGTCGCGCCCGAGCGCATCTGCATCGACCCCGGTCCCGGCTTCGGCAAAACGCCGTCGCAGACCATGGAACTCATGCGCAATTTCCACGAGTTCGCTCGTCTGGGCTACCCGTCCATGTGCGCGGTTTCCCGCAAGCGCTATATCGGCGAGGCGTACGGCATTCCCGAAGCGCGCGATCGCGATGCGGCGTCGGCGACCGAGGCGCTCATGGCGTGCGAGCTGGGCGCTTCGGTCGTGCGCGCGCACAACGTGGAGGCCACGGTGCAGGCGCTCAAAGACCTGCGCCCGTACGTGTTCATCGCGCTCGGATCGAATGTGGCGCTGGTGGCCGAGCCGGGCGAGGAGACCGAAGGCAAAATCGCCAATCTGCAGCAGGCCATCACGGGTTTGTGCTCCATTCCCGACACGCAGATCATCGACATTTCCCGCTTTTACGAAAGCGAGCCCGCGTACTACGAAGACCAGGACACGTTCGTCAATGCCATGGTGCTTGCCCGTACCGGCGTGCCGCCGATGGAGCTTTTGAAGTACCTGCACGCCATCGAGAACAGCCTGGGACGCGTGCGCGAGATCGAAAACGGCCCCCGCACGCTCGACCTCGATATCGTGGACTACCAGATGTACGCGGCGTCCTGCGACGAGCTGGTGCTGCCGCATCCCCGCGCGACCGAGCGCGATTTCGTGGTGAAGCCGCTGCTGGAGCTTGCGCCGCGCCACGTGCTCGCCGACGGCATGCCCGTGACCGAAGAGGGCGCGGTGTACGGTGAGGCCCATGCGATTTAACGTCACGACGAAAGACGTGACCGGCTCCACCAACGACGACGTGTGGGAGCTGGCGCGTGCCGGCGCTCCGTCGGGAACCGTGGTGGCGGCGCGCAAGCAGCGTTCGGGCCGCGGGCAGTGGGGGCGCGTGTGGATGAGCCCCGAAGGCGGCCTGTATTTCTCGCTGCTCATGCGCCCGAGCGTCCCCGAGCATCGCTGGCCTGCGTACAGCAGGGCGTTCGCCGAGGCCGTGGCCGCGGTGCTGCGCGAAGAATGCGGCGTCGCCGACGAGGTCATCCGCGTGAAAGAGCCTAATGACGTGGTGTGCGACCAGGGGAAGCTGTGCGGCATATCCCTCGAATCGCGCGACGGCGTCATCGTCGTCGGCGTGGGCGTGAACGTGTTCCACTCCGACCGTCCCATCGTGACCGACGGGCGTAACGAGCCCGCGTATGTCTGCGACGTGGCGGCCGATTACATCGCCCCGTCGCTGTGCGCTCTCGACGACCTGCTCGAAAAGCTGCTCGCGGCTTTTGCGGTTGTTATGGAGGGATGAGCCGCCCCTTGCGCGACGCCAGGCGCCCCTCGCTAAAATAAGTCGTTTGATGCATGAACGCATGAAAAGGCAGGCGAGGCGAAAAGGCGGTACGAGCATATGAGCGATATCAAGCAGCATAACCGATCCGACGCGCCCGGCGAGGCATCCGCTTCGCCGGGCGTCGTCGCGTCGAAGGGCGGGCATACGGCAGCCGAGCGCGAAGGGCACGAGCGCGTCAGTCGCATGGGCACGGACAGCATTCCCAAATTGGCGGTCGAATTCGCCGTTCCCGCCATTTTGGGCATGGTGGTCAACGGGGCCTACAACGTCATCGACTCGGTGTTTTTGGGGCACGGAGCGGGAGAAATCGGCCTTTCCGCCATTACAGTGGCGTCTCCTACCATGACGATATTTTTGGCGCTCGCCATGCTGATCGGCGCGGGCGGCAATGCGCTGTGCGCGCTGCGCCTGGGTGAAGGCAAGCGCGACGAAGCCGAGCATATCCTGGGCAATACGGCCATGCTGGGCGTGCTTGTCAGCGTCGTGTTGGCGGTGGCGGCCCATATCCCCTTCATCATCGAGCCGCTGCTCACGCTGTCGTCGGCCACCGATTCGGTTCGCCCGTACGCGCGCGAGTTCATCCAGATCATCAGCCTGGGCTGCGTGTTCCAGGTGGTGGGCATGGGCCTGAACAACTTCATCCGCACGGTGGGCGCGCCGAACCGCGCGCTGGTCACCATGCTGATCGGCGCCGTCGGCTGCACGGTGTTCAACGCCGTGTTCGTCTTGTGGCTGGGATGGGGCGTCGCCGGCAGCGCATGGGCCACGGTGTGCGGCCAGGCCATCAGCTGCGCGACGGTGCTGTGGTATTTCACGAAGACGCCGGGCGTGCCGCTGCGCCTGCGCCGCCGCTATTTTCCCATCAAGGCCAAACTGGCCCGCGGCATCCTTTCGCTGGGCGCCGCGTCGTTCGCCGTGCAGGCCGCAGGCGCCGTGGTGAACTTCTTCATCAACTTCATGCTGGTCAAATACGGTTCCCTCGATCCGATCGGCGCGGATAACGCGCTCGCCTCGGTGGGCGTGGTGCAGCGTATCGGCATGTTCGTCATCCTGCCGCTGATCGGCGTGTCCATCGCCATCCAGCCGCTTCTGGGCTTCAATTACGGCGCCAAGCTGTGGGGGCGCGTGAAGACCACGCTCAACGTGGGCTCGATCGGCGCCACCGTGCTGGGCACGGTCATGTGGGCGGGCATCATGGCGTTCGCTCCGCAGATCGTGGGCTTTTTCGGCATCAAGGACCAAGTGCTGGTGGATTTCACCGCGTTCGCGCTGCGCGTCGATCTGATCTTCCTGCCGCTGATCGGCTTCCAGATCGTCGGTGCGAACTACTTCCAGGCCACAGGTCAGCCGCTTAAGAGCATCATCTTGTCGCTGACGCGCCAGATCCTGTTCTTGATTCCGTTGCTGTTCGTGCTGCCCGAGGTGCTGCCGCATATCGCCCCGATGCTCGACAGCTTGGACGCGGTGTATTTCGCGGTGCCCTTGGCGGACTTCTTGGCGGTGTTCACCGTGGTGGTGTTCGTCGTCATCGAGCTGCGCAAGCTCAAGGCCCGCGCCGCGCAGGACAAGGCGGCGTGCGGTGCGTAGGGCGAAGGACTGTTCGAATGCGGCGGCCGCCGTCAGCGCCGCAAGCCGCGCAGGCGGCGCTCCCGCGAAGCTCGAACTGCGCGGGGTGACGCAGCGCTACGGCGGCGCTCAGGACGAAACCGTGGCGCTTTCCGGGATGGATCTGCGCGTCGAGGCGGGCGAATCGGTGGCGCTTCTAGGGCCGTCCGGCTGCGGCAAGTCCACCTCCTTGCTCATTGCGTGCGGCCTGCGCCGCCCGAGCGAGGGTTCGGTGCTGGTCGATGGCGCGCCCCTGTGCGAACCGCGTCTCGAAACCGGCCTGATCCTGCAGGATTTCGGTCTGATGCCGTGGAAGACCGTCGAGCAGAATGCGGCTTTGGGCCTGCAGGTGCGCCGCGTGGCGAAGCGCGAGCGTGTGCGCCGTGCCCATGAGGCGCTGCGCCGAGTGGGGCTGGAGGCGTTCGCGAAGGCGTATCCTTCCGAGCTTTCGGGCGGCATGCGCCAGCGTCTGGCCATGGCGCGCGTGCTGGCGTGCGACATCGATCTGCTGCTCATGGACGAGCCGCTTTCCGCGCTCGACGCCTTGCTGCGCGAAGAGATGCAGAACATGCTGAAGTCCTGCTGGCGCGAGGCCGGATACGCCCAGGTGATCGTCACGCATTCGATCGAAGAGGCGGTGTTTTTGGGTCAGCGCATCGTGGTGATGGCGCCGCGCCCCGGCCGCGTGGCCGCCGTGCTGGACAACCCCGAGGCGTCATGCGACGGCTGGCGCGATGCGCCGCTGTTCTTCGAGCGCTGCCGTGCGATCCGCGCCGTTTTGCGCGATGTCGCCGCGATGGCGGATGCCGGCGCGGGAGAGCCCGAGGCATCGAGCCGCGCCGCATGGGGCGCGACGGAGCGGAAAGGAGCCTCGCATGCGTAATGCGTTCGTGCGCAAGGCGATCGGCTATGCCGCCGCCATCGCGTTCATCCTTGCGGGATGGGAGCTGACCGCCCGCGCGGTGGGCAATCCCGTGCTGCCGGGTCCCTTCGAGGCGTTTCCCATGATGGCCGTGTATTTCGACGATTTGTGGCCCGCCTTTCTGACCAGCCTGTATCGCGTCGTGGCGGGCATGTTCATCGGCGCCGCGCTCGCCATTCCGTGCGGCCTGGTATGCGGCCGCTCGGCGCGCGTCGATGCGGTGTTCGCGCCCGTGCTCTACTTCCTCTATCCGCTGCCGAAGGTGGTGCTGCTGCCCGTGCTGGTGGTGCTGATGGGCTTGGCCGATGCGCCGAAGATCGCGCTGATCGCGCTGACGGTGTTCTTCCAGGTGCTGGTCACGGTGCGCGGCGCGGTGCAAAACGTTCCCGAGCAAAGCGTCGTGTCCATGCGCTCGCTGGGAGGAAATGCGTTCGACGTGTATCGTCACGTCATCGTGCCGGCATCGTTGCCCGACCTGTTCACGGCCTTGCGCATTTCCAGCGGCACGGCGGTGGCGCTGCTGTTTTTCGCCGAAAGCCTGGCGGGGTCCACGGGGCTGGGGTATTTCATCGTGGATTCCTGGGCGCTGCTCGCGTATCCCAAGATGTTCGCGGGCATCATCGCCATGGCGCTTTTGGGCGTGGTGCTCTACGAGCTGTTCGATGCGGCGGAGCGCGCGATGACGCGTTGGCGCCGCCGTGGAGTGTCTACCCGGTAGCGGATTCGCGGCGTTTCGGCATTGCCGTTTGCAAATTTTCGAAAAATTTTTACACGCGTTTTCTGAGGCGGGTTTTCCTTCGGGAAGACCCGCCTCACCTGCGTTTTAGCGCGAAGTTGCGCCACATTAATGAGCGTTTTATTGCCGTAGTGTGGTTTTATTCTTATGTGCGAATAATTGACGGGGGGGGGTCGGCTCCGTATCCTTGAATTATTCGAGGAGAATTCTACAAGCGACCCCGCAAGTCCGACGACCGTTTTTTACAACCCTCGCCTCACGTTACGAGTGCCGTTTCTCCTCGCTTGAAAAGGGTATCGAGCTGTAAGAAACAGAGGTGAGTCGGCGTGCTGCGGCGCGTTTTCAATGTTGTATCCGGAATCGTGCTGGCGGTGGCCGTGGCACTGCTCATCGCGTTTGCAGGCGTGCGCCTCATAGGCCTTACCCCGTATGCCGTTCTCAGCGGCAGCATGGAGCCCCAATATCCGGTGGGCTCGCTTATCTACGTTCAAGAACACGATCCCGCCAGCGTGCAGGTGGGCGACGCCATCACGTTCAGTTTGGAATCGGGCACCTTGGTCACGCACCAGGTGTACGACATCGATGCCGAATCGTCCCTGTTCTACACGCAGGGCATCGCCAACGTCGACGAAAACGGCGCCATCGTGCATGATGCCGCCCCTGTTCCGTTTTCCCGCATGGTGGGCGTTCCTGTGTTCTGCATTCCTTTCCTCGGCTATCTCAACGCATGGTGCACGAGTGGCACCGGCTTTTTCGTGATCGTTTCCCTCGTGGGGGTGTTTTTGGCTCTGTCCATCGCCGTCGAGCTGTTCGGCGGCCGCAAGAAGGACGGCGCCTCGTCGGACGGCGTGCGCGGGGCCCACGCGCGCCGCTGAATCCAGCGATCGAAACGAAGGTCGGAACCGAAGGCCTGCGGGCCTTCACCGTATGCGACGCGTCCGGGCGATGCGCTCGCATGGGAAGGAGCAATGAACATGGAAAAAACGAAGAAGCGCACGGGCTTGATCGTCGCCCTGGTGCTGTGCCTGGCCCTTGCGGCCGTGGGCGGCGTGATGGCGTGGTACGCCTCTCAAAGCTCGCTGACCAACACGTTCGCGGTGGGCAACATCAAACCGCCTACGACCGATCCCGATCAGCCTGAAAAGCCCCTCAAGCCTGAAGTGAAGCCTGAAGAGGGCGGCCATCAGGGCCAGGTCAACGGCAATATCGTCGAGGACAAGTGGGTCGAGGGCTCCAAGCTTACCGCGGGCAGCCACGTGGCCAAAAACCCCAACATCGGCCTTGCTCCTAAGAGCGATGCCGCATACGTGTTCGCCTATGTGAAAAACGACCTGGGCAGCGGTACGTACTTCACGCTGAAGGATCACTGGAAGCCGGTTGCCGGCCAGGCGACCGAGCATGCCACGGGCGGCGCTCAGGCCTATGAGGGCGGTCTGTTCATGTACGTCGCCGACGGTGCCGAGGCAGCTATGCTGCAGCCCAGCACGACCGACGTGTGGACCGGCGAGCTGTTCTCCGAGGTCGTCGCCGACCCCAACGCCTCCATCGCCGGCAGCCCCACGATGACGGTGAGCTGCTACATGGTGGCCAAGTCCAACGCGAGCGAGGTCCTGTCCGCCAAGGACGCGACCGATGCCGCTATCGCGTGGGCTGCAAGCCAGAAATAGCGAATGACGGTCGAACGGCGCGGCTTGCGGGCGGCGCCGTTCGGCTGTAGCGGAGCGCGGGGCGCGGCTTGGGCCGCCCCCGCCCTTCGTCGAGGCGACGGCGCCCGGTGCGCCGCCGCCTCGCGGGATACGGCGAACAGGAGGTTGCGGCTATGGGCGATAAGGCGCGAAGCAAGGATTCTTCGATGCGAGATGACGCGGCGCGGGCATCTCTTACCGGCGAGTCCTTCGAAGACGACGCTGCTGCGGGCGGCGCATCCGACGCTGCCGCGGGCTGCGTGAAAGCATCGCCTGCGGCCAAGACGCGCAGGCTGTGCATCGCGTGCGCTGCGGCGCTGATCGCGGTTTTGGCCGCGCTGCAGGCCGTTTCGTTCTCGGTGCGTTCGGTGGATGCGAACAACCGGCTTTCCTTCGGCGACGTGGGCATCCAGGCGGTCGAGACCATGCGCGGCCCCTCGGGGGAGGAAGTGGCGGTGCCCGACGAGCCGGTGGCGGTGGGCATCGAAGGCGAGCATAGCCGCATCGTGCGCGTGCGCAACACGAGCTCGCATCCGGTGTTCGTGCGCGTGTCGCTGCATATGCAGGGAACCGACGAGCACGGCGCGGCGTCGAACGCCGATGATCTGGCGTCGTATACGATCGGCGATCCCGCCTGGTCGTATCGGGACGGCTGGTATTACTACGACGCCGTGCTGGGCGCGGGCGAGACGAGCGCCCCGGTGATCACGGGCCTTTCGATCGACGCCGACGGAGCGCAGGAACGGTATCGCGGCGGAACGCTCGATTTCACCGTCGATGCCGTGGCCGTGCAAAGCGAAAACAACGGCCCGAGCGTGTTCGAGGCCGAGGGCTGGCCGCAGAAAGAAGGTCGCTAATGCGAGGGAATGCCGAACGAACGGGAATGCAGGCGAAGCGAACGCGGTGGCAGCGGTGCTGCGCCGTGGCGATGTCGCTCATGCTGGCGCTGACGCTGTGCCCTTTGGCCCCGCAAAGCGCCTACGCCGAAGAGAGCGTGCCGGCGGACGCGCTCGAGCAGGGGGCCGAGACGGCTGCGCCCGCGCCCGAGCAGAAAAGCGCGGCGGCCGACCAAGGCGTCGTTGCGCCCGATCCTGCCGTCGAGCAGACTGCGGCAAGCGACGGCGCGAAGGCGTCGGAATCCGTCCAGGCGGAAAGCGCGCCTGCGCCTGTCGACCCTCGATCGACGGATGCGTCCGAGCGCGCGGCTGCGGGCGAAATCACCTACATCCGCAGCTTCTCCGACCTGCTTGCCCAGGTGCTTTTGTCGCGCACGGCCGACACGTCGGGCGTGTACTACATGCTCGATATGTCGGATGCGCCCGATAAGACGCTCGATCTGACGAGCGACCAGGTGGACCAGATTATTTCTCAAATCGGATCGCTGACGTTCGGCAGCAAAGACAACCCGTTTCGCGGCACCTTCGACGGCAACGGCTACACCATCAAAGGACTGAATTACGAGCGCCAGCTGTTCGTTCCCGCCCCCGATACGGGCCTGTTCGCCTGGACCGACGGCGCCGTCATCAAGAACATCAACTTCACCGACGCCTATGTGGGCGCCGACTACCGCGGCGGCGTCATCGTGGGATGCGCGAAGAACACGCGCCTCGAGCATATCAAGCTGACCAACTGCACGTCGTCGGTGACGCCGGCGAATAATGCCGTGTCGCTGATCACCAACGCCGGCCTGGCGGGCGGCATGGTGGCGGGCGAGCTTGAGAACTGCGTCGTCTACGACGTGGAGGTGCAGGGCGGCCGCGTTATCAACAATTCGACCGTCGGCGTTTCGGGCTTGGGCGGCGAGGGCCTGTACCTCGGCGCGCTCGTCGGCGTGGCGCACAATTCGACGATCGAATACAGCCGCGTGACCCCGCTGCGCGAAACCCAGGCCGATGGAACGAAGAACCTGACGTTCACCCAGGTGCATAACAAGTACGACATCGCGGTCGGCGCTGTGGCGGGTCAGGCCGTGTACGCGGGCGGCATCTGCGGCTCGTTGTACGGCAACTCCGCCAATATGGTGGACTGCTTTTCCACGGCCGATTGCTACACGTACGCCGCCACGTACGTAAGCGTCGGCGCCGGCAACGTGGGGTATGTCGGCGGCCTGGTGGCACGCACGGACGAGGCGGTCCACGTGGTGCGCAGCCATTACGCCGGCAACCTGCATTCGTATCTGTACAACGCCGTGCTGGTCATCCCCATCATCCAGAAGAACCTGTATCTGGGCGGCTTGGTGGAATGGGACCACGATGGCGGCTGCACGATCACGAATTCGTATTTCGCGCCGCATTTCAGCGCCGAGCCGGGCACGAACAAGGATATCCCCGCCATCTTCAACAAGAATAACAAGAAGGTCTACAGCGGGGCTTCGTTCGGCGCGCAGGACGAGACGACGTATGCCGACCGCTCCTTCTGGGAATCGCACGACTTCGACTTCACGGGCGGCACCGAGCGCAGCACCGCGTATATGGACGGCGCGCCGCACGCCAACAGGTGGGTCATGGATTACGACCTGGGCATTCCCGTGCATGGCGACGCCGTGAAGGCGACGTTCGACTTCCCGGGCGCGGGCACGGCGGGCATCGGCGAAAGCGACGTGTTGGGCGCAGGCCGCCCGCAGTCGACGAGCACGCCCTACGAGTTCGCGGTGCAGGGCTTCATGCCGAGCGATTTCGACATGGATTTTTCCATGACGCTCAACGGCGTTTCGCCCGAGACGACGCCCGCGGTATCCGACGCCGCGCATAACGGGGGCTATCGCTTCAACGGCTGGTACCGCCAGCCCGACGTGAGGGTCGATAAAGTCGACGAGTCCCATGTGTTTTTCGATCCCATCGTGTCCGACCCGGCGAAGCGCGTCTCTGCCGATGCGGCGTATACGGCGCGCAATACCGGCCCCGGCACGGCCGAAGGCTTCGCGGGCGGCGATCTGTTCGTGGCGTACTGCCAGGGCCAGGTGCTCTTCCATGACGTGGCGGGCAACGTGGTGAATACGGCGGGCGCGCCCGATGCCGATACGAGCGACGATTGGTACGACCACGAAGCCGCGTTGCCGCAGGCGGCCGAGCCGCAGGCCGACCGCACGACGGGCGGCGTGGGCCCCGACGCGGTGTTTCTGGGCTGGACTTGGTTGCCGCATCCGGTGACGGGCGGCGGCTATCCGTCTGTGACGGCATCGCAGATGGGCGATATCGAGCAGGCGGGCGCCTTCGTGAAAGCAGGCGACGCCATCGTGCAGCCGATGGACCTGTATCCCGTCTACGCCGATTACGCCTCGAATATCATTACGCGCTTCGAAGGCAACGAGCAAGACGCCTCCGACGACTTCACGCTGCGCGAGGGCGTGGGCCGCACCGACGTGGTCAAAAAGCAGGACGGCCGGTACGCCGTGACGATGACGGGCGCGCAAAACGACGGCACATTGCCCGACGGGTACCGTTTCTTGGGCTGGTACGAGCAGATGCCCGACGGCAGCAGCCGCCGCGTGGCCGATACACCCGAATACGTGCTTCCCGAAGAGGTCGATCTGACGCAGCAGCATACGTACGAGGCGCGACTCGAATACCGCGTGGATTACATGATCAAATCGCTGACGGGCGACGGCAACATGCAGAACCATAAGGAATACGCTTTGGGCCGCAGCGTGTGGCAGCCGTACCGAAGCGCGTTTCAGGTGCTCGATCCTGCGGAATTCGGCGTGTTCTACGGCACGAATCTGCAGCATTGGGCCGCAGCTCCCGACCCGTGTTCGGGAGCCGATGCGCTGACCGCCGAGTACCAGGTGGTTTCCGCCATGAAGGCGTACGGCCACATGACCAAAGACAGGGAATGGGACATCAAGGCCCTGGTCGACTTCCCGGGAGCGGGCACGGTGAACTTCACGGGCAAGCCGAACAGCCTGACGTCCGGCATCGGCGATTTCGCGGTGCATGTGACGGCGCAGCCCGGCTACACGTTCTGGTTCTGGGTGGCCGAAGGTTCGGGCGGCAAGCATAATCTGTCCGCCGAACCCGACTGGGATCGCACGCGCTTCCAGCACAATACCGACAGGACCTACGAATACGTGGCCCACATGACGGCCGACGTGGTGTTTCATGAGGTGCCCGTCGCAGCGGGCGGCGTTTCCGACGTGACGGTGCAGCGTCAGTACCTGTCCACCATCCTGAAGGACGCCGCGCATGACCCGAAGAGCGACTTCAGCTTCCCGCTTTCGGGCAATCCGATCGCCGAGGCCGACCTCGATGCCGTGCTGGGCGCTCAGGCCGCCGACCTCGTCGGCGAGCCTTCGCCGTCGGACGCCTCGATGCATCGACCCGGGTATCGCTTCCTGGGCTGGATCGACGGCACCGCGGGCCAGCCGTGCGAGCGCGGCGGCGCGTTGTGGAACGCCATCTACAACACGGGCGACGGCTATTGCACGGCCGACGCGGACCTTGCGCTGAATTACACGATCGACGTGGGCGATGAGACGGAGCGCGCCACCGACCTGTATCCGGTCTATGCGAAATACGCGTACGACACCACGACGAACATCGCCCGCTCGGGCGTCGTCGCAGGCTCGGGCGTGAACGTGCCGCTCGATCCCACCGCCGAGCTCGCGCCTGCGGAAAACGACGACTACACGATCGACGTGCGCGTGACCGCCGATACATCGACCCTGGTCAGCGCCGATGGCGTTCCCTACGAGCTCAAGTCCTGGACGGTCGAGCGCTCGGACGGCGCGGTGCGCACGGTCGACGCCGTCGACGCCGGCGGCGCGCCGGCACCCGACGGTACGCCCGTTTCCAACGAGCATGCCGTGTTGACGTATAAGATCGCGCCCGGCTATACGTATACGTTCGTGGCGAACTACGAGCCTTTGGCCGTGGTGTATCACGTCGCGGAAGGCAAGACCGCCACGGTGGTGCGCAACCAGGGCGATCCTTTGGGCAAGGCTCCCGAGGGCGTGCCCGCATTCGACATGAACGCCGTCGATGCCGCCGTGGGCGGCCGCGCGGTGTTCGTCGGATGGACCGAGCAGCGTCCTGCCGACGGAGCGGAATACGCGCTCTGGGCCGCCGACGGCACGCCCGCGTTGACCGACGAGCATGACGCGGTCGAGCATGCCATGGAATTGTTCGCGGTGTATCGCGTCGCGTCGGTGACGGTGAACTCCAACATCGACGACGTGCTTGCGGCCGCAGGCGTCGACCCTTCCACGGTGCGTACGCTTGCGCGCGGTCCCGAAGGCGCGCTGATGCTCCAGGCCGCGCCGTATGCGGGCTATGAGTTCAAAGGTTGGTATGAAGGCTACGTATCCGCGGCCGAGCCCGGTTCGCTGGTGTCGGCGGGCGAGGAGCATGCGCTCGACGCGCGCGACGTGTTCTCGGGCGCCGTCTATACCGCGGTGTTCGAGCGCGTGCATGAGGTGCGCTATCACGGCACGGACGGCGGCGTGCTGTTCACGGCCCATGTTTCCGAGACGGAAGGCCGCAGCTTCGTGACGCAGGAACCCGGTCCCGACGGGATGATGCAGGACGTGGTGCTCGACTCCGAGGCGTGGCAGGCCATCGCCGCCCAGCTCGACGCATCGACGGCGCTCGATATGCGCGAGCTCTTCAACACGTGGCAGTGGGTGCGTCCCGACGCCTCTATCGCCGCGTGGGATGAGTTCTGCCGCACGCCGATCGCCTCCGATATGGATCTGTATCCGGTGACCAGGCAGGTTCGCTCGGCCGACGCAGCGGGCGCGGTCAACACCGACGATTTGCTGTGGGCGCTCGATTCGCATGCTGAAACGCCCGTGAAGGCGTACTTCAAGGCCCCGTATGCGCAGGCACGCCTCACGGTGAACGTGCAGCAGGTTTCCTACGCGCCGACGCCCGAAGGCGCCGTCGGCACGACCTTCGCGCCGCTGAGCGATCGCAATGTGGCGCTGTACGTCTCGAGCGCGTCGACCGATCCGACGGTGAAGCCGACGAACGCCCAGGGCAATGCGGTCTTCGACTTCGATGCCGTTTTGACGCTGGTCAAGCGCACGAAGGATAGCGCCGCTGCAGGGCAGACGTTCGCCTTGACGGTCGAAGACGCGGGTCCGGTCGCGCCCGGGCAAACGCCTGCGACGCGCATGGTCTTCGTGGATATGCCCGCCGCGCCTGATGCCGACGGCTTCTACAGCGCGCGCGTGACGCTCGCGATGCCGGTCGGACGCTACAAAGTGAGCGAAGACGCCGCATGGGCGTGGCGCTACGAGGCGACGATCGAATGCCCGCAGGGAACGATCGATCCGGCCGATCCGTCTTCGGCGGTGCTCGACCTGGTTTCCCCCGCGACGGTGACGTGCACGAACACGTTGAAGGATTCCTCGTGGCTCGACGGATCCGTGCGTGCGAAAAACGAGTTCGCCGCCCAGCATGCGGCGGCTTCGGCCCAAGAAGGCGGTGAAGCGTAAATGAAACGATCGAAGCAGGGGATGCATGCGGCGCCCGTGCGCATCGAGCGCGGCGGATCGACGAAGCGCACGACGGCATCGGACCCCGCAGGGTTTTCGATGCCCCCGCGCGATGGCGCGCCGCGTCCGGCGCGCCGCGCGCTTATCGCGGCGGCGGCCTGCGTATGCCTGACGCTCGCGTGCGCGGGCGGCGTGTTCGCGTGGTATCAGGCCTCATCGCAGCTGCCGAACCTCTTCACGAGGGGAACGCTCGAGCCTGCCATCGACGAGCAGTTCGCGCCCGAGGCGGGCGTCAAAGAGCACGTGAAGGCGGCCAATCCGCCCGATCCCGGCAATGTGGACTCGTACATGCGTGCCCAGGTGAGCGTGTATTGGGAGGATGCGAACGGCGTCAGGCTCGGCCAGGAGCCCGTCGAGCGCGCATCCGCGCCGGCGGACGACGGCCAGGCGTACGATTACGCCATGGAATGGGGCGCGTTCGGCGCGCCTGGCCAGGCGTCTTCGTGGGTGCGCGCGGACGACGGCCTGTATTACTGGACGTCTCCGCTGCAGCCCGGCGCTTCGAGCGGCGATTTGATCGCTCGCTGCACGGAGCATCCTCGCTACGACGACGGCCGCAGGTTGGTGGTCGATATCGCCATGCAGGCCGTCCAGGCCGATCCCGCCGATGCGTTCGCGGCGGCATGGGGCCCCTCGAGCGGTCTGGCCGTCGGACCCGACGGCGTGTTGGCGGACGGCGCCGCTGCAGCACCGGCGGCGGAAGGGGAAGCGCGATGAGCATGAAGCGTTCGGCATATAAAGGAGCGGTCGCGGTTTCGGCCGTGGCTCTGGCGGCGTCATTGGCATGCGGCGGCGCGGCGGCGTTCGCGGCGCTGCCCGCCGACGGCGTTCCCACGCTTGTCTACGACGGGCAAAGCAAGACGTTTTCGTATCGCGACGCGGAAGGCGGCGACCTGTTCGCGTCGTGCAAGGATCTGATGCCGGGCGATACGGCGCGGCAGGAATTCGCCATCGAAGCGGTGGGCGTGCAGGAGCCGGTGACGGTGTACGCGGGCGCTTCGTATGATGCGGGTCAGGTGGCGGGCATCGAGGACATCGCGGTGGAAGCGGTCTTCGACGGCCGGATGCAGCGCGGCACGGTGGGCGATTCGCACGGGATGGCGCAGCCGGTGCGCCTGGCGACGCTCGAAGGCGACGGCGCCGTCGAGGGTTCGGTGACGATAGAGGTGCCGACGAGCCTCGGGGCCGATACGGCGGGCGACGAGCGCGTGCTCACGTGGACGTTCTACGCGCAGGAGGAAGGCACGCCCGGCTCGACGGAGCCCGATTCCTCGTCGGGCGGCACGGGGTCTCAGGATTCGCAGGGCGCGCCGCACTTCGACGCGGCCGCGCCGAGCGATGCGATCGCGAAGACGTCCGATACGGCGGCGGGAGCGCTCGTGGGAGCGCTTGCCGCGGCGCTCGCTTCGTGCGTCGCGCTGCTGGCCGCGTTGCGCGGCTTGCGCCGGACGGAGTAGGCCGCGGCGGCGGATCGTCGCATCATCGCCGTCGGCGAGGTTGCGCCCGCCTTATCGTTTGCGAGCCGCGTCGTGCGTTCGTGCACGGCGCGGCTCGGTCGTTTTCGGGCGACGATCTAGTGCTTCTTGCCTGCCTTGAGTTCTTTGACGGGGCGTATCAGCGTTTGCGTGAGGCCGAAGGCCAGGCGGTCGATGGCCGATGCGTAGCGGGACGGGTTTTCGGGCTTCGTGCCGCGTACCAAGATCTCGAAGACGCCGCCGTCTTTGAAGCCGCTGCCCGACGGGGCGAATCCGTTGTTCATGAAAAACGAGCGGCGCGCTTCGCGCTGGCGGGCGTTGTCGGCGTTGCGGTCGCGCATTTCGATGTCGATGGCGAGCGGAACGTCGGGGCGCTTGGAGGCAAGCATGTCGAGCATCTGCCCGCCGAGGCCGCGGTCGCGCATTTCGGGCTCGACGGCCAGGTAATACAGGTACGTGAGGTCGTCGAGCACCACGTAGTAGCTGAATCCGCAGAACACGCCGTCTTCGGTGTAGGCGGTCACTTCCATGCCGTTCATGCCGGCGCGCAGGCGCAGCGCCCAGAAGGGAATGCGCTGCTCGGCGGGAAACGTCTCGACGTAGAGTTTTTTCACGCGGCGCGTGGTGGCGCCGAACAGGGGTACGGGTTTGGCTTCGAGCATAGATGGGTCTCCTTGGTTCGATGGTGTGTGCGCTCGGTTGCGCTGTCGTGCGGCGAACGCGCCCGTTCGTTTCGTTGCGGCTCGGTCGTTCGTCGCGCGGCTTCGGTATCCGAAAGCCGCCGCGCCGACGCCCGTCGGTCGGCGTCGTGGCGCCGTCATGTCGTATCGCGTCCGCCTGCGCGTCGTGCATCGCCACGGCCGTGCGTTCCGATGCGCCGGGCGAGTGCGATGGCGAGCATGAGCGCTGCGGCCGAACAGGCGACGGGCAGCGCGAACGCCGCCGAAAACCCGCCGGCTTCCACCGATACGCCCGCGAAAAACGCGCCGGCCGACACGCCGACGCTCGTAGCGGTGTTAAGCCACGAGAACATCTCGGCCTGCCGCTCCTGGCAGGCGAGCGGCCCGCCTATCTGATAATACAGGTTATCGCACGGCGCGCCCGCCATGCCGATGACGAAGAGGGCCAGGCACAGGGTGGGGAATTCCCGCGCACCCGCGCCGAACAGCGTGACGGCGCAGAACAGCGCGGCGAACAACGGAAGCTGGATTCGCAGCGCGATCGTGCGCGTGCTCGGCTGGAATCGGTTGAACAGCACGACGCCTACGGCCGCTCCGATCGACCAGGCGGAAATGGCGGCCGATCCCAGGATGCCCGCGTCCATGCTCGCATAGAACAGCGGTATGAGGGCCTCCATCCATCCCGCGTAGCACATGCGGGCGAGGCATACGAGCAGCAACAGCGCCACGGCCGCGGTCATAAGGCGCGGCTTGGCGCGCCGGGCGTCCGCGGCGTCGCGGCGTTGCCGTTCGCGCAGGCGATTGCGCCGGGCGTGCTTTTGCACGGGGGCGAGCGAGGCCAGCGCCAAAGAACCGATCGTGCATCCGATCGTGGCGGCCATCAGGCCCCACTCGGGCTTGCCGAATGCGATGAACACGCTGGCCGCAAGCGGCCCTCCCACGTAGATCAAATCGACCACGAGCACTTCGAAGTTGTAGGCGGTTGAGACGAGCCGCATGTCGAGCATATGCGGCCACAGCGAGCGCGTGGTGCCCGCGATGGGCGGCGTGAGCGCGCCTGCCGCAAACGAGCAGGCTATCGCGATCGGGGCCGGCGCCTCGGCGTCCACGACGCCGACCAGCGCGGTCACGGCGCACAGCTCGGCGATGCCCAGCGCGCGCAGCGCCTGCGGCCCGCGTCCGCGGTCGACCATGCGTCCGAACACAGGGCCGAAGCAGGCGACGCCTGCGGTGAAGGCCGCCGTGGCGAGGCCGGATACGGCGGCGCCGTAATGCATGCTGACGAACAGCACCAAGACGAGCGTGACCACGCCCATAGGAAGGCGGGCCAGGGTCATGGCTATGACGATGCTGGGAACGTGGCGCGTCGC
Source organism: Slackia sp. (assembly GCA_030527325.1). Classification (GTDB taxonomy): domain Bacteria; phylum Actinomycetota; class Coriobacteriia; order Coriobacteriales; family Eggerthellaceae; genus Slackia. The sequence goes on along the minus strand of JAUNBA010000007.1, from coordinate 7,827 downwards.
GAGGAACGCGCGATATCCCGTGTCGCGCATGGGGCGTCTCCTCGGTCGCGGCGGGTCGATTCGTTTCGGCGACGCGCCATTATACGGCTCGCAGCGGGGAGGGCTTATCGCGCGATATCGGGTATTTCGCCGCGAAATAGGCGGAAACGGCCCGTTTCGGCCTTAATGCACGTGTTCGTGGATGCTGGGGAGGGTGACGATGAAACAGGCGCCGCCCGTCGCGCGGTTGAATGCTTCGATGGTGCCGTCGTGGGCCTCTACGGCGCTTTTCACGATGGCGAGGCCCAGTCCCGTGCCGCCGCTGTTGCGCGCGCGCGAGTTGTCGCCGCGGTAGAAGCGCGTGAACAGCAGCTTGGGATCGACGTTGCCGAAGCCCGGGCCGTCGTCCAAAACGCTGACGACGGAACGGTCGGCCAGGCCTTCGAGCTTCACCTCGATATGCCCGCCTTCGCCGATGAAGCGCGCCGCGTTCGCCACCAGGTTGAAGAGCACCTGCTGCAGGCGGTCGGGTATGCCCAGCACGTCGGGCGCCTCGCCGACGATCTCGAGCGTGCCGCCGCGTTCTTCCACGAGCGGGCCGAGCGCGTCGGCCACGTCTTCGGCGATCGTGTGCAGGTTAACGCGCTGCATCATCACCTGGTCGGTGCCTTCCTCGATGTGCTGCAGGGTCAAAAGCTCGTTGGCCATGCGCGTGAGGCGCTCCGATTCGCTGATGATGGTGTGGCAGAAGCGTTCGCGCAGCGCAGGCGGCATGTCGGGATCCATGAGGGTTTCGGCGTTGCCGCGGATGGCGGTCAGAGGCGTGCGCAGTTCGTGCGCGACATCGCTGATGAACTGGGTCTGGCGTTTTTGCTGGACGGCCAGATCGCTCATTTTGGTTTTGGTCTGCTCGCTGAGTGCGGCGAAGTCGTCGGCCAGAAGGTCGGCCTCGTAGAGCTTGCCGTCGGGACGCACGGTCACGCGGGTGTCGCCCTCGAGCACGGCGCGCGCCTCGCGGTGCATGGTGGACAGCGGCTCGGCCATATAGTGGCCGATGACGAGGCTGACGATGAAGGTGAACGTGCAGCCGACGAAGATGCACCAGGCCAGGAAGGCCGGGTGCTCGAGTCCCACGAACACGATGATGAACAGCATGGCCAAAGCCGACGCCATGGAGAACAGCGCCGTGAGGACGGAGAAATATGTTTGCAGTCGTTTCAACGGAAAAGATCCTCGGTCTTGCGCTTCGCCGCGCCGGCAAGGCGAAGCGGAGAAGCGCGCGATGCGGAGCGGGGCGAAGTCGCGCGACGCTCGATCGCGCGCAGCACGCGGAATACTCGGACGGCGTTAGGCGCGCAGGCGATAGCCGTATCCGCGCACGGTTTCGATGATGCCCGGGTCGAAGCCTGCGGCCGATATCTTGTCGCGCAGGCGTTTGATGTGGGTGTCGACCGTCTTGGTTTCGGTGATGTACTCCCATCCCCAGGCCTCGCGCAGCAGGTCTTCGCGCGTGACCACCTTGCCCGCGTCTTTCATCAGGGCCGCCAGCAGCTCGAATTCGCGCGGCGTGAGGTCGATGGGGCCGTTTTCGCCCACGGCGGTGTGGCGGTCTTCGTCGAGCGTGATGCCTGCGGCGCACAGCGCGCCCGAATCGGCTGCGGCGTCCATCGAGCCGCGGCGCAGCAGGGCGCGCACGCGGGCGATCAGCTCGCGCACGCCGAAAGGCTTGGCCAGGTAGTCGTCGCCGCCTATTTCGAGGCCGACCACCTTGTCGAGCTCGGTGTCGCGGGCGGAAAGGAAGAGCACCGGCGCCGCGGTGCGGGCGCGCAGGCGGCGGCACAGCTCGTAGCCGTCCATGCCGGGGAGCATGATATCGAGCACGAACAGGTCGTAATGCTTGCGCATGGCCGCTTCGAGGCCGGCTTCGCCGTTGGAGGCGATGTCGACTTTGAATCCTTCTTTCATCAGGCTGTAGGAAACGAAGTCGGTGATGGACTGCTCGTCGTCGACGACCAGGATGGATTCTGCTTCTTCGTTCACGGGAGTTCCTTTCTCTCGCGGGCATGCGCCGCGGCGTGGGTGCCTGCCGGCCGGGCCCTGGGGCGAGGCCGCGTTCGCGCGGCGTTCGCGCGCAGGCGCCCCGCGGTTCGAAACGTGAGAGAGAGGTATCGTTTTCTGCCGGTGCGTCTGCGCGGTTATCGTGTTCGGGTGCGTTCGCGATGCCCGCGTCGGCCGATGCGCTCCATCATAGCACGCCGAAAAAGCGTCACCGTCTTGCAGCCGAAGAGTTGCCCGTATGTTGCATTTGCGTTGACATTTCGCAAGAAACGGGACGGATGCGGCGCATTTTCCGCCGGTTCCGGAGAGGATGGGGCGTTCGTCGAAGTTCGCCGCGTCCGCGCTCGCGGACAGGTAGAATGGCCGCATCCTAAAAACATACCGAGCAGGAAAGGAAGGGCCCGACGTGTTGTCTGACATTGAAATCGCCCAATCCGTCACCCCCGAGCATATATCCGCCGTCGCCGAGCGCGCAGGCGTTCCCGAGAAATACCTGGAGCTGTACGGCAACTACAAGGCGAAAGTCGATTACAACCTGCTGCTCGACGAGCCTCGCACGCCGGGCAAGCTGGTGCTGGTGACGGCTATCAACCCCACGCCTGCGGGCGAGGGCAAGACCACGACCACCGTCGGCTTGGCCGACGGCATGCGCAAGCTCGGCAAAAACGCGGTCGTCGCGCTGCGCGAGCCGTCGCTGGGCCCCGTGTTCGGCGTCAAGGGCGGCGCGGCCGGCGGCGGCTACGCCCAGGTGGTGCCCATGGAAGACATCAACTTGCACTTCACGGGCGACTTCCATGCCATCGGCGCGGCCAACAACCTGCTTGCGGCCATGATCGACAACCACATCCACCAGGGCAACGCCTTGGGCTTCGACGTGCGTCGCATCACCTGGAAGCGCGTGGTCGACATGAACGACCGCCAGCTGCGCAACATCGTGTGCGGCATGGGCGGCAAGGTGTGCGGCGTGCCGCGCGAGGACGGCTTCGACATCACCGTGGCCTCCGAGGTCATGGCGGTCTTCTGCCTGGCCACCAGCATCACCGACCTCAAAGAGCGCCTGGCGCGCATCGTGGTGGGCTACACCCGCGACGACCAGCCTATCACCGCGGGCCAGCTGAACGCGCACGGCGCTATGGCCGCCCTGCTCAAAGATGCGCTCAAGCCCAATCTGGTGCAGACGCTCGAAGGCACGCCGGCGTTCATCCACGGCGGCCCCTTCGCCAACATCGCGCACGGCTGCAACTCCATCATGGCCACTAACATGGCCATGGCGCTGGGCGATTACGCCATCACCGAGGCGGGCTTCGGCGCCGATCTGGGCGCCGAGAAGTTCCTCGACATCAAGTGCCGCCTTGCCGGCCTGAAACCCGATGCGGTGGTCGTGGTGGCCACCGTGCGCGCGCTGAAGAACCACGGCGGCGTCGCCAAGGCCGACCTCAACGAGGAGAACCTCGAGGCGCTCGAGGCGGGCCTGCCCAACCTGCTGCAGCACGTCGAGAACATCACCAAGGTGTTCCAGCTTCCGTGCGTGGTGGCTATCAACGCCTTCCCCACCGACACGCAGGCGGAACTCGCGCTGGTCGAGGCCAAGTGCAAGGAACTGGGCGTGAACGTGGCGCTTTCCGAGGTGTGGGCGAAAGGCGGCGAAGGCGGCATCGCGTTGGCCGAGGAAGTCGTGCGTCTGTGCGAGCAGCCGAACGATTTCGCGTACTGCTACGAGGACGAAGCGGGCCTTGCCGAGAAGATCGAGGCCATCGCCAAGCGCGTCTACCGCGCCGACGGCGTCGATTTCGCGCCTGCGGCCCGCAAGGAGATCAAGCATCTCGAAGAGCTCGGTTTCGGCGGCATGCCGGTGTGCATGGCGAAGACCCAGTACAGCTTCTCCGACGACGCCAAGAAGCTCGGCGCGCCGCGCGGCTTTCGCATCACGGTGCGCAACGTGAAGGTGTCGGCGGGCGCGGGCTTCGTCGTGGCCCTTACCGGCAACATCATGACCATGCCGGGCCTGCCTAAAAAACCCGCGGCCGAAAACATCGACGTGGACGAAACCGGCCGCATCATCGGCCTGTTCTAAGAAACGGCTGCAGGGAAAGCGGCGGCTGCGCGTGCGGTCGCCGCTTTTGTTTTTTCGCAAAGGAGATTGTCATGGTTGATACCGCGTTTACCGACGCTTTGGCCAGCAAGGCCCCTACGCCCGGCGGCGGCGGGGCGGCGGCCTATGCGGGCGCGCTCGCGGCGGCGCTCGGTTCGATGGTCGCCCGTCTTACTTCGGGCAAGGAGAAGTTCGCCGCGCAGCAGCCCGATATCGACGCGGCGCTCGCGGCGCTCGACGCCGCCCGCGGCGCGCTGCTCGAGCTGATCGACGCTGATGCGGCGGCTTTTTCGTCGCTGGCCGCCACGTGGAAGATGCCGCGCGGCACCGAGGACGAGCTGCTTGCGCGCCATCGCGCCGAGCAGGATGCGCTCGATGGAGCGTGCGCCGTGCCGCTGAAGATCATGGACGCCTGCGTGCGCGTGGTGGAAATCGACGCGTACCTCGCGCGCAATTCCGTGCATCTTGCCTTGTCCGACGTGGGGGCTTCCGCCGCGCTGGCCAAGGCCGCCGTCGAAGCGGCCGCGCTCAGCGTGTTCATCAACACCACGCTGATGGACGATGCCGATAAGGCGATGGGCCTTGAGGCCCGCGCCGACGAGGTGGTGGAAAAGGCGGGGCTTTTGGCCGACGAGGTGTACGCGTTCGTGCGCGACGGCGTGCGTCGCCGCTAGTCGCCGCGTTCGTGCGGGGATGCGCGCTGCGTCATGCGCGAGGCGCAGAACGTCGTTGTTGTGGGCGGCGTCGCACGTCGGGGCCGTCCGCCTTGCGCGAAGCGGGCCGTCGCAACGCTGAGTGCGCTGCGCTGCCGGTTGCGCGATCGCCGTATCGTGCGGACATGAAAAGGGCCTGGGATGCATGGCGCATCCCAGGCCCTTTCGTCGTGCGTCGAAAACGATGCGCGTGTTTAGGCGCTTACGCGGTGAAGTAGTTCACGCCGCCTTCGATGAGGGGCTGGAACGTATCGCCCGGCACGTTTTTGTACAGGCCGTAGCCGTTGCGCTCGGTGTGACCCATCTTGCCCAGCACGCGGCCGTCGGGGCTGGTGATGGCTTCGATGGCCATGACCGAGCCGTTGGGGTTCACGGCGAGGTCCATGGACGGCGCGCCCGCCTCGTCGACGTACTGCGCTGCGATCTGGCCGTTGGCGGCAAGCTGCGCTGCCAGCTCGGGGCTGGCGACGAAGCGGCCTTCGCCGTGGCTGATGGCCACGGTGTGCACGTCGCCCACTTCGCACATGCTGAACCACGGCGAGAGGTTGGAAGCCACGCGTGTGCGCACGAGGCGGCTCTGGTGGCGTCCGATCTCGTTGAAGGTCAGCGTGGGGCACGTGTCGTCCATGGGGCGGATGTCGCCGTAGGGGACCAGACCCAGCTTCACGAGTGCCTGGAAGCCGTTGCAGATGCCCAGCATGAGGCCGTCGCGGTTCTGCAGCAGGTCGCGCACGGCTTCGGTGACCTCGGGGGCGCGGAAGAACGCGGTGATGAATTTCGCGGAGCCGTCGGGCTCGTCGCCGCCGGAAAAGCCGCCGGGCAGCATGACGATCTGGCTGGCGCGGATGGCCTCGACCAGCGCCTTGGTGCTTTCGGCCACCGCGGCGGGGGTGAGGTTGTTGATCACGAGCGTCTGCGCCTCGGCGCCTGCGCGCTCGAAGGCATGCGCCGTGTCGAACTCGCAGTTGGTTCCCGGGAAGACCGGAATGACCACGCGCGGCTTGGCGATGCTGCCGCAATAGGCCAGCGGCAGCGCATCCGTGTAGCTGACGGCTTCGACCTTCGGCGCCGCGGCGCGTTCGGCCTCGTCGGTGCGGTAGGGGAAGACGTCTTCGATGCCGTGCTCCCAGGCCTCCTGCAGCTTCGCGAGGTCGAGGGTCTCGCCTGCGGCGACGAATTCGTACGCCTCGGAGGTGACGCCGATTTCCGTGACGGAGACCGCTGCGTCGCCTGCAGGCAGCTCGGCGTCGTCGGCCAGCTCGACGACGAAGGCGCCGTAGTTCAGGCCGAAGAGCGCGTCGGCTGCGACGGATTCGTTCAGCGTCACGCCGATGCCGTTGCCGACGCACATCTTGAACAGCGCCTCGGCCAGGCCGCCGAAGCCGGGCGTCGAGACGGCCAGCGCCTTGCCGTCGGCGATGAGGGCCTCGACCATGTCGGCGCCTGCCAGGAAGCTTTCGGCCTCGGGCATGGCGGTGCCCTGCGTGTACGCGGGCTCGATCAGCGCGATGCGGCTGCCTGCCTTCTTGAATTCGGGCGAGGTGACGCGCTCGACGCTGCCCACGGCGGTCGCGAAGCTGACCAGCGTGGGGGGCACGTCGAGGTTCTCGAAGCTGCCGGACATGGAGTCTTTGCCGCCGATGGCGCCGACGCCGAGTTCGACCTGGGCCTTCAGTGCGCCCAAGACGGCTGCGGCAGGCTTGCCCCAGCGATCGGCCTCGTCGCGCAGGCGCTCGAAGTATTCCTGGAAGGTGAGATAGGCGCGCTTGCGCTCGAAGCCGGCGGCGACGAGCTTGGCCACGCTTTCGACGACGGCCGTGTAGGCGCCCTCGAACTGGTTGGCCTCGGACAGGTAGGGGTTGAAGCCCCAGGCCATGCCCGAGCACGTGGTGGTCTCGCCGTCGACAGGCAGCTTGGCCGCCATGGCCATGGCGGGCGTGAGCTGGTTTTTGCCGCCGAAGGGCATGAGCACGGTGGCTGCGCCGATGGTGGAGTCGAAACGCTCGGAAAGACCCTTGTTGGAGCAGACGTTCAGATCGCTCACCAGGCCCTGCATGCGCTCGGCCAGGGTGTCGCCCGCCCACTCGGGCGTGTAGCTGCCGCCCTGCGCGATGTGGACGTCCTGGTGCTTGGGCGCGCCGTTGGACGCCAAAAACGCGCGGCTGATATCCACGATATCGTCGCCGTTCCAGTTCATGCGCACGCGCGCCTCTTCGGTCACCTGCGCGATGGGCGTGGCTTCGAGGTTTTCCTCGTGGGCCAGCGCGATGAATTTCTCGACGTCTTCGGCGGCCAGGGCCACGGCCATGCGCTCCTGGCTTTCGGAAATGGCCAGCTCGGTGCCGTCGAGGCCGTCGTATTTCTTCGGGATGCGGTTGAGGTCGATGGACAGGCCGTCGGCCAGCTCGCCTACGGCCACGGACACGCCGCCCGCGCCGAAGTCGTTGCAGCGCTTGATCATCTCGCAGGCGTCCTTGCGGCGGAACAGGCGCTGGATCTTGCGCTCGACGGGGGCGTTGCCCTTCTGCACCTCGGCGCCGCAGGTCTCGATGCTGTCCAGGTTATGCGCCTTGGACGAACCCGTCGCGCCGCCGATGCCGTCGCGGCCGGTGCGGCCGCCCAGCAGCACCACCACGTCGCCCGGAGCGGGGGTCTCGCGGCGCACGTGATCGGCGGGCGTCGCGCCCACCACGGCGCCGATCTCCATGCGCTTGGCGGCGTAGCCCGGATGGTACAGCTCGTTGACCTGGCCCGTTGCGAGGCCGATCTGGTTGCCGTACGAGGAATAGCCTGCGGCTGCGGTGGTGACCAGCTTGCGCTGGGGCAGCTTGCCTTCAAGGGTGTCGGACACGGGAACCGTGGGGTCGGCCGCGCCCGTCAGACGCATGGCCTGATAGACGTAGCTGCGGCCCGACAAGGGGTCGCGGATCGCGCCGCCCACGCAGGTGGCCGCGCCGCCGAAGGGCTCGATCTCGGTGGGGTGGT
>JAUNBA010000006.1:63625-116363 GCA_030527325.1 Slackia sp. | reverse complement strand
GGAACGATGAAAATTAAACACGATGGAGCAGAACCGCACAGGCAATGCTAAAATAATCCGTTATATAAGCCTCCGTAGCTCAGGGGATAGAGCACCGCTCTCCTAAAGCGGGTGTCGGCCGTTCGAATCGGCCCGGGGGCACCATCGAACAACCGCCGGTCAGGAGCGCTTCTGACCGGCTTTTCTTTTTATCGCCTCGGCGAGCGGTGCCGAACGAAAACAAACCCCGACGAAAACACCTTGACAAGAACTCAAGGCAGCAAACGCGACCGCGTTTCTCTTCCGCACAGCTGCGTAGACGCCTTCCGTGGCGGACCTCCGTTTCTGTGCGGAATTACGTCCAACCACCTTTTTCCCTATAACCCTCGTACGAACACGTCGGCCCAGGATGCAGACCGTAGACGCCCGCAGCGAAGGCGGCCCGCTCGCCGCAGCCTGGAACCGCATTCCGGCGACCGCCACCGGCAACGCTATTCCGCCCGCAAGGCCGTCACAGGATCTTTCTTGGACGCCATATGACTCGGAATAATGCCGCCTATCATCGTCAGTGCCACCGAGACGGCGATCAAAACGACTGCCGCCACAGGAGGAACGGCGGCCATATCCTGCACGCCCGACACGTGCTCGATAATCATATTCATCGGAATGTCGAGAACCATGGTCACGGCGATGCCGAGAACGCCCGCCGCTAATCCGATGATGAACGTCTCGGCGTTGAACACATGCGACACGTCTTTTTTCGATGCGCCGATCGCACGCAAAATGCCGATTTCCTTCCTTCGTTCGAGCACGCTGATGTATGTGATGATGCCGATCATGATGGAACTCACCACCAGCGAAATACTCACGAATGCGATGAGCACGTACGAAATCATGTCCACGATATCGGTCACGCCGCTCATGAGCACGCCCATGTAATCGGTGTAGGAAACCGCCTTCTCCTCTGCACCCTGGGCCTTCATGCGATCGTTGTATCCATCGATGCTTGCAAGCACGCGCTCTTTCGCCTCGAAATCTTTCGGATACAGTTTAATCGCCTGCGGGTCGGCCGGATCGGCGTATCCGAGCGCCATCAGATTCGATTCGTACGTCAGTTTGCTCGCGTTCGCATAATTGGCCATCAGCGAAGACAGGTCTTCGGCGTCCATGTTGAATTCGATAGCCCTGGCAAACGCGCCGGGATCGAACACGAAAGCATTCTGCACAGACGCGGCAAGACTATCGGCGATACGAGGGCCCATCTGCGCCATGGCCGCGGCGAGCGCGGCGCGAAGCTGCGAAGAGACCGCCTGACCTACCTGCTCAGACACTTGCCCGGCCAATTCCGAGCAGGCATTCTGCATAAAGGGAGCGAGCTGGTTCGCAACATAATCCTGCGCAACGCGCTGCACGGCTTCTCCCGCAGCACCGCCTGCAAGAGAGGCTATGCGTGCAAGCGTCCCCGCACCCCCCTGCTCCTCCGTGCTTGTCGCATATGCCTGGAACTGCTCGAGCAATTTCCTCCCGAAATCGGGATCGTTCGGAGAGAGGCCGCTGCCGTGCACGGGCAGCCACCCGGTGATGAAATCGCTCATCAACGCTCCGCTCAACTCGCCCAGCAACGCCAACTCCTCGGAAGAAAGCGGAGGATCGTTCTTCAGTCCTTCGAATACTCCAGAAAAATCAGGGGTGGGAGCCGAGCCCACCATCGAGGAAATATCCAGCGAATCCCCGATGTCTGCCATATCGATATCCAGCGATCCCATATCGAGGCCCGCGAAATCGAATGCGGAAAGGTCCGATTCCGCGCTCAAGGCGTCTTGGTCGATTCGAAATGCATTCCTCAAAGCGGCCTCATCGACCGTGAACATATCCTCAAGCCGAACGCCCTGTTCGGCTTCATCTTTCAAAGCATCGAAGGTTTTGCCCGTGAATACGTCCACGTCAGGCTCCGCAAGCTGCTGCTGCACGATCTCGGAAGAGGCGGCGCGCTCCATCAGCTCGCTCGTCAGGCCCGATGTATACGCCACGCCCTGGCTGAGCGCAGCGGCCTTCGCGGCCGGATTGGGACGAACGACGCCCACAATGCGCAAATCCAGCCCGGATGCTACCCTTTCTTTCATGAACTCGGCGTTATCGGCCATATCGGTCCAGCCGCCCGTTTCTTCGTTTTTGCGATACGAATCAAACGGCCCGAGAACCTTGAAGCTGGTATTGAGGGCGTCTTCGTACGTGAAATCGACATCCGTCTCGGAAACCTCGACCGCACCCGATGCGCTCATCATGGTATCGACCATGGAATCGAGCTCCGCAACGTCGAGCACGCCGAGCCCATACAGCGTATAGTCGCTGATCTTGCCGCTCGAAGAGAGGACGAGCACGCATTCGTCGGAAGCCTCGGCCCAACGACCCGCCACCACATCGTACTGCTCATCGAGCAATTCCTCATTGTCGATCATTTCGCTGAAAACCGTGCCGTTGCCCATGCCTATACCAGCTGTGGCTCCGCTCGACATGCCGCCCATCATGGCGGCGCTCATGGCGTTAGGCGAAAGACGCACGGCGCCTGCGGACGTGTCGGGCTTATAGACCAATGGCGTGATGCCGTAATCGTACTGCAATGCGTTCACGTCGCTGGAAATGCCGTCGCCACCTTCGTCGAGAAACGCCTTCAAAGACGCCATATCGTTCGATCGAACGCTGGCGAACATATCGCGCAGCATGGTAAATTCAGTTATCTCGTCAGAGGGGCCTGGAAGCGCCCCTTCCGATGAGTCCTGCAGATTCTTCTCAGCGGCAGCGCTTTCGTCGCCGGAATCCGCCGACGGGTCGCCCGCCAGCAAGGACGACATGTCGTAACTCTGTTTGGCGATGACAAGCGGCGAAGTAGAAAGCGTATCCTGCTCCACTTTGGCGATATAGTCGTTCACGCCGCTCGAAAGCGAGAGGATGAGCGCGATGCCGATGATGCCGATCGATCCCGCGAACGCCGTGAGGATGGTGCGGCCTTTTTTGGTCATCAGATTATTGAGCGAAAGCGAAAACGCCGTCAGAGGATTCATCGATGTACGGCGAACCCGGCCGTCCCGTGCGCAGGCGGAACGACACGCGGCGTCCTCGGCGACTTTTTCGGCCTCGCAATCGTACGGATCGCTATCGTCGACCACGACGCCGTCTTTGAAACGCACGATGCGATCGGCGTAATCGGCGGCGAGCTCGGGGTTATGGGTCACCATGACGACCAGCCGATCGCGAGCCACCTTCTTCAGGATTTCCATGACCTGCACGCTGGTTTCGGAATCAAGCGCGCCCGTAGGCTCGTCCGCAAGCACGATAGCGGGGTCATTCACCAATGCACGCGCGATGGCCACGCGCTGCATCTGGCCGCCCGACATTTGACAGGGCTTCTTATGCAGCTGATCGCCCAGCCCCACTTGCTCGAGCGCCGCCGCGGCACGAGCGCGACGCTCGGACCTCGAGACCCCCGAAAGCGTGAGGGCGAGCTCCACATTGGAAAGCACGTCCTGATGAGGAATAAGGTTGTAGCTTTGGAACACGAACCCGACGCGATGGTTGCGATAGAAATCCCAATCGCGGTCCTTATACGCCTTGGTGGAAACCCCGTCGATCACCAGATCGCCCGACGTATACCGATCGAGGCCGCCGACGATATTGAGCATGGTCGTCTTGCCACAGCCCGACTGGCCCAAAACGGCGACGAATTCGCTATCGCGAAATCGGAGGCTGACGCCCTTCAACGCATGCACCACGGCATCGCCGGACGCATAGTCTTTCGTGATGCTTCTCAATTCGAGCATAAAGGCCCGCCTTCCGTTGTCATGTCGAACCGCGCCGATGCCGGCGCATGCAGAAACACAAGACGGAGCGACCGCAGGCAATGATGCGGCCGCCCCGCAAATCCTCGGATATGCAGAAAGCCCCGCATCCGAAAAAACAAACGAGGGCGACGGAGTCCGTCGTCCTCGTTTGCGATCATTTCTTCAAGGCGGCCCCGGCGCCTAATCGGCGTATCCGTTGGGGTTCATAGATTGCCAACGCCAGGAATCGGCGCACATGCGATCAAGATCGTACTCAGCCTCCCAGCCCAGAACCTCTTTCGCCTTGGTCGGATCGGCGTAGTTTTCGGCGACATCACCCGCACGGCGGGGCTGAATATCGATGGGAAGCTCGCGGCCGCAAGCGCGACCGAAGGCCGCCACGACGTCGAGCACGCTCGAACCCGTGCCCGTGCCGAGGTTGACCACCTCGACGCCGTGCTTATCCGCCATCCAATTAAGTGCCGCCACATGGCCGCGCGCCAAATCGACCACGTGGATGTAGTCGCGCACGCCCGTTCCATCGGGCGTGGGGTAATCGTTGCCGAATACGCGAACAGCGGGCAGCTTACCGATGGCGACCTGCGCGACATACGGAACAAGATTGTTCGGAATGCCCTTGGGGTCCTCCCCGATCAAGCCGCTCTCATGGGCTCCGATAGGATTGAAATAGCGCAGCAGCACGACGTTCCACTCGGGATCGGCGACCGTGAAATCGGTCAGAATCTGCTCGATCATCCACTTCGTCCACCCATAGGGGTTCGTGGCGTCCTTTTTCGGAGCGCTTTCCGACAAAGGCACGCTATCGGGCTCGCCGTATACCGTGGCCGAGCTGGAGAACACGATGTTCTTGCAGCCGTGCTCGCGCATCACATCGCACAGGACCAGGGTATTCGTGAGGTTGTTGTAATAGTATTCGAGCGGTTTTTCGACGCTTTCGCCGACCGCCTTGAATCCGGCGAAATGGATGACGCCGTAAATATCATGCGCATTGAAAATACGCTCGAGCGCGGCGCGGTCGAGCACATTGTCTTCGTAAAATACCAGGTTATCGGCAGCATCGGCAGGCGCCTTCCCTGCCGCGGCCGCATCGGCGACGATAGCGCGCACGCGATCGACGGCCTTGACGCTCGAATTGGAAAGGTCGTCGATGACGACGACGCCGTAGCCCTCCTGGAGCAGTTCGACGCACGTGTGGCTGCCGATGAAACCGGCGCCGCCCGTAACGAGAATGGTCTTCATATCAGCCATGGACATTTCTGCCTTTCTTCCGTTCATGCACGTAAGCACGTATGGCTCCAGTATACGCGCACTTCTCGGCGATGCGGCCGCCTGCCCCCGTTCTTCGCGCAGTCTGCAGGATGATGCGAAGCGGCGGCGCTACGAAGCGGAGACGGCTCGCACGAAGCCCTCGAGGCGATCCATCCCCTCTTCGATCGCCTCCATGGAACAGCAATACGACAGGCGCACGAAGCCCTCGGCGGAAAAACAGGACCCAGGCACCAAGGCGACGCCAGCCTCATCGATAAGGCGCATGCACAGTTCTTCCGACGTCATCCCGAGATGCGCGATGAAGGGAAACACGTAGAACGCGCCCTGAGGGTGCACCGCATGCAGGCCCATGGCATCCAAGCGGCGCAGCACGTAATCGCGGCGCGCGCGGTATTCGTCGCGCACGGCGGCGCGATCGCAGGACAACGCCCGCGCCGCCGCCCTTTGGACGAACGACGGCACCGAGGAGACCATGTATTGATGGATCTTCGCGATCTCCTGGACAAGCGGAGCATCGGCGGCGACCCACCCCAGACGCCAGCCCGTCATGGCATACGGCTTCGAAAAACTGTCGCACACGATGATGCGGTCGCGCAGATCAGGATAGCAGGCGGCGAAGCCGCAGTACGCATCGGACCCGTCATAAACCAGGCTCGCATACACGTCGTCGCAGATCACGAACGCGTCGCACGCACAGGCGGCGCGTGCGACGGCGTCGAGGCTCTCTCGGTCGTAAAGGCACCCGGTCGGATTGTTGGGAGACGTCAATACGAACGCCTTGGTCCGATCGGTGATGACGTCGCGCAGGCGGTCCTCGCGTATCTGGAAATCGTCGGCACACGTATCGAGCGGCACGAACGAGCCGCGATTCAACGTGACGATCGATTCGTACAAACCGAAGGCGGGAACGGGCACCACTACCTCATCCCCTGGATTCAAAACGCACGTCAACGCAGCAAACAACGCCTCGGTCGCGCCGCACGTCACCACGATTTCATCGGGGCCGTAATCGAGGCCCCGCTTCTTCATATGACGGCTGAGCCCCGCGCGAAGAAAATCCCTGCCGTTATTCGGCGGATAGTGCGTGTCGTTTTCCGCAAGCGATGCGACCACCTCGGACTTGACCGCGTCGGGCGTATCGCCGTCAGGTTCGCCAAGCGTCAGCAGCACGCAGCCCGGCGTTTGCTTCGCATGCGCCGTAATGCGGCGTATTCCCGAAAGCTGCAGTTCGGCAAGGGCGGAATTCAACGCAGGGGCCATCGGCCGGTTCCTTTCTCGCATACGCTAAACGCGGTCGGCCATGGCCACGTAATCGCGAGCACATCCCGTTTTCTTGTAGGCGGGGCGCATGATGCGCTTGCCCGAAACGATTTCCTCGAAACGATGGGCGCTCCAGCCCGCCATGCGCGCGCAGGCGAACAGGGGCGTAAGCAGCTCGCGCGGGATGCCGAGCGCGCTGTAGACGCACCCGCTGTACAGGTCGACATTGGCGCATATGTCTTTGCTTTTGCCCGCCTCGGCAAGCAGCACCGGCGCCAGACGCTCGATGTTTTCGAGCAAGCGGAACTCGGCCTCGTATTCGGTGCCGACCACCAGGCGTTCGGCGTATTTGCGGCAGAGCTCGGCACGCGGGTCGGACAGCGTGTAAACCGCGTGTCCCATGCCGTAGATGAGACCCGTGCGGTCATAGGCCTCCTTACGCACGATCTTGCGCAGATAATCGGCGACCTGGCCTTCATCGGCAATATCCGCCACGTGCGCTTTGATGTCGTCCGTCATCATGAGCGTGCGATTGTTCGCCCCTCCGTGACGCGCGCCCTTCAAGCTTCCGATAGCGCCCGCGTAGGCCGAATACGGATCGGTATCGGCGCTCGTCAACGCACGGCACGTGAACGTCGAGTTGTTGCCGCCGCCGTGTTCGGCATGCAGCATCAGCATGATGTCGAGCGTCTTCGCTTCGGTGTCGGTGAAAGATCGGTCGGGACGCAGCATGGAAAGGATGGTTTCCGCCGTGCTTTGCCCTTCGACGAAATGATGGATGAACATCGAATCGCCGTGGAACTTGTCGCGCATCACGTGATACGCCAACACCATGATGCGGGGAAGACGCGAAAGCAGCATGATCGAGGTATCCACCTCGTGCTCGGGCGTGCGTTCTTCGGCGCGACCGTCGAACGCGTATAGCTGCAAGACCGAGCGCCCGAGGCAGTTCATGATGTCGCGCGTCGGAGGCTTCATGATGTAATTGGCCGTGAATCCGTCGGGCAGATCGCGCTGCTCATCGATAAGCGACTTGAAGGAGGCAAGCTGATCGGCCGTGGGAAGCTCGCCCGCCATCAGCAGATACGCCGTCTCCTCGAAGCCGAAGCGGTCTTCGGCGACCACGTGGTCGACCAAATCGTCGATGCTGTAGCCGCGGTATGACAAACGACCGCGATCGGGCACCTTATCGCCCTCGGACACCACGTAGCCGTGAACGTTCGAAATGTTGGTGACGCCGGCGATCACGCCCGTGCCGTCGGCATTGCGCAGGCCGCGCTTCACGTCGTATTTCGCGGCGTAGTACTCGGGGTCTACCGCATGGATCGACGCGAAATCGCGGTAGAGGGGCAAAGCATCCTTCATGGCGTTCCTTTCATGCATGAATCCCTTCAAGGCACAGAGCGCGGTCGGCCTTCGACCAGGGCCTGGCGGCCCGCGAAAGCATGGTCATGGCGCGCCGCGCAACGCGCACACTATAGTATGCGAAAGCGCCGCACCCGGTAAGCAGATATGACGCATCGTGCGAAAGTCGTTACCGGACGGCGCATGGCCGCGAAACGCCCGAGGCGATAAAAAACGAGCGCCCCTCGAGGGAGGGGCGTTCGTTCGATCCGCGCGCGACGACGATGCTATATGCCGAGAACCTGCATGACGAGCAACGCCACGGTCAGCACCGTCACTATACCGACCGTGGCCCATATGACGGCTTTGCCCGCCCAGGTGCTCACATGCTTGCCCATGATGCGCTTGTCGGCCGCGATAAGCGCCATGAACACCAGCAGCACAGGCAGAATGACGCCGTTGATGAACTGCGCGGTCAGCATGATGCCCATCAGGTCGAGGTGCGGTATCAGCACCACGACGGCGGAAAACACGATCACCGAGGTGAAGATGCCCTTGAACATCGGCGCTTCTTTCCAGGTGAAATCGACGCCCGCCTCCCAGCCGAAGGCTTCGCAAATCACGAACGAGGTGGTCAGGGGCAACACGCACGCCGCCAAAAAACTCGCCGCCGTCAGGCCTGCCGCGAACAGGATCTGCGCGTATTCGCCGGCAAACGGCGCAAGCGCGTTGGCCGCGGCCGCCGCGGAGTCGACGGCTATGCCCTGCGGATACAGCACGGCGCCTGTCGTGATGATGATGAACCAGGCTACGATGCAGGCCACGATGGTTCCTGTCGTCACGTCGACCTTCTGCAGCATCATTTCCTGCGGGTCGTCGGTGACGCCTTTATCGACCACGTTGCTTTGCGTGAAAAACATCATCCACGGCGCGATCGTCGTGCCGATCATCGCGATGACGAGCGATATGAAATGAGGGTCGGCCGGCACCTGCGCGATAACGGTAGAGTACGCGACGGCGCCCCAATCAGGGCCGGCGAGAAACGCCGCCACCACATAGGTCACGAACACCAGGGAAACCGCCAGGAAAATCTTCTCGACGCTTTTGTAGCTTCCCTTGACCACAAGCAGCCACACCACCGCCGCCGCCACGGGAATGCTGGCGAATCGCGGGATGCCGAAAAGCTCCATGCCGCTCGCGATGCCCGCGAACTCGCTGAACGTCGTTGCGACGTTGCCGATGAGCAGCGCGCCCATGGCGAGCGCCGTCAGGCGGATGCCGAAACGTTCGCGAATAAGGGCGGCGAACCCCTTGCCGGTGACGGCGCCCATGCGAGCGGCCGTCAGCTGCACCACGAGCAGCAGCACACACATGACGGGGATGACCCACAAAGCCGCATAACCGAAATCGGCGCCTGCCGTCGAATACGTGGAAATGCCGCCCGCGTCATTGCCCGCCATAGCGCTCACGACGCCGGGGCCCATCGCCCCGAGAATAAGCAGGATGGTCGCGCGCTTCCTGGTCTTTTCTCCGATCGCAGGCTTATCGGAAGACTCCTGAGCCGCCTCGATCGCGCTGCGGTCGCCGTCGCGCACCGCCTGCATGACCTCGTCGTAGGAAGCTCCCTTTTTCACAGCCGCCATCAGCCTACCTCCAGAATTCGCACGACAACCGCCGTATACAGGGCCAAGAACATGATGCCGCCGCACAAAGCAAGCGCCACCTTGATCCAGAGATTAGTAGTCTTTTCCGTTTCGGTGCTTTCCTCGATGACGTCGAGCGCATCATCGACCGTGACAAGGCCCAACATATGCCCGCTTTCATCGACGACGGGCAAAGCAACCAGGTCGTATTTGGAGATGTCGGAAGCGACCTCGTCCTCGGGTTCGTCGGGCGAAACGCTGATGACGTCGGTATACATAACATCGCCGAGACGCGTGTCGTTATGGGCAAGGACCAACGTGCGCATCGACATGACGCCGACGAGCTTTTCGCTGTCCTCCTCCATTACGTAGACGAAGTGCACCGTGGGGAAATCCTCGTCAAGGCCGCGCAGGGTCTCGATGGCATCGCCCACCGTATCGTCTTCGCTCAGGGCCACAAACTGCGTGGTCATCATGCCGCCCGCCGTGTCGTCCCTATAGCCCAAAAGCCTGCGGATCTCGGCGGCGTCCTCCACGCCCATAAGACGCAACAGCGTCTCCGCCTTCTCATACGGAAGATCGCGAATGATGTCGGCCGCGTCGTCGGGATCCATCTGGCCCAGCAGGCCGGACGCTTCGCGGTCGTCCATATCGTCAAGAGTCTCCGCCTGGAACTCGTCTTCAAGCTCGGCGATGACCTCGGCGGACCGGGCGTCGTCGAGGTGGTTGAAGACTTCGGCGCGCTGCTTAGGATCGAGCTGCTCGAGAATGTCGGCCACGTCGGCGGGATGCAGCTCGTCGAGGCGCTTATGCGTGACGGAAAGCTGTACCTTCGACAGGTCGCGGTCGAGAAGGTCCATGTAATTCCACGCGATGATCTTCTCTTCCACTTTCTTGCCGAAAAGGCGCGCGATGGAAACGACCGCCTTCTCAAGCAGCGGATGCAGGCCGCGCAGAATACCGCGCACGCCAACTTCGGCGCCGAGCAGGCGCAACTGCGAACCGGAGGGGGATAGTTTCAGGTCGTTCACGCGCACGATCTTCAAACCCTGCGTATCGACGATTTGCTGATCGAGAAGATCGCGTGCGAGAAGAACCTCGGTAGGCTGCAGGTAGCTGAATCGGATGTTGTACGATTCGGTGTTGAGGCGCACTTCGTCTTCGCTGAAATCATCGACGTATTTGCGCCAACTGATCATGAACGGCGTACGGCCGGGCCCCCTGAACGCAAGCGATGTGATGCGAGGGAAAACCTCACCCGTCGAAATCGCCAAATCGGATACGGTGCCGAGTTTTTCACCCGTGGAATCATACACGGGGCGGCCGAGCATGTTTGTCAGATAGAACATAGATCCCCTTCATGCACGTAGAGCCTTGCTGCACGAAGGGTGAAGTCAAGGCTACATCGGTCGGTTGTTGTGTTTTCGAACCTTCAAGTCGAGCCTTTTCTCCCTACAAATAAAAAAAGGCGCTTCCGCGCCGCTACTGCTTTTCACTAAAGAAAAGTGGTGCGCCGTGAGGGATTCGAACCCCCGACGTACTGATTCGTAGTCAGTCCCTCTATCCAGCTGAGGTAACGGCGCACATCAAAGCAGCTTGGTCATAATACCAAGCATTTCTGCATCTGTCAAACCCCTTTTTTCAAAACCGCGATTTTGAAAAATAAAAAACCGCCCGAAGGCGGCAGAAGTTCGAGTGGTGCGCCGTGAGGGATTCGAACCCCCGACGTACTGATTCGTAGTCAGTCCCTCTATCCAGCTGAGGTAACGGCGCATCTCAAATGCAGCTCGATTATAATAACCTCCTGATTTTGCTTTGTCAAATGAGAATTTCACTTTTTTTGATTTTTCGTTCGGTATATGCCGAAAACGGCATCGATGCCACCGAAAGGAGCCTTATGACCTCGAACGATTCGACAACGATAGACGAGAAACGAAAACTTCGCGCCGCCGTGCGCGCGCGGCGCGGCGCGATAGCGCACGAGCTGCGACGCGATAAATCAGAGGCTGTCAGCGCGTTGCTCTGCAGATTATTCGGCATCGGCGGCGCATGCCTGGACGCCCGCGAAACACTCTGCGACGCGACCGCTCGAGCAATGGGAGGGCGCGACGCACAGCCCCATGACGAATTCGCAACGAACGCGCCCGAATCGCCAGCAAGCATCGTCTTCGCAGACAGCGCCGACGTCGACGTTGTCTTTCCCTTGGAAAGCGGTATGACCGTGGCCGTCTACCGCGCATTTCCCGACGAAGCCGACCCGGCCCCCTTCGTGCGATGCTGCTACGCATCCGGCGTGCACGTAGCATTTCCCTGCATGAACGAGAAAGAAGTCGACGACGATCCGATGTATATGCGCCTCGTGAGCGCAGAGCAATACGAAACGGGAAGCGCGCCCTTCGTACGCAACCCTCTCGCGCGGTTCGGGCGCGACGACCGCCGTGCAGCCGACTTCCCCATTGCCGACCCATCGCGCATCGACGCGGTGGTCGTGCCGCTCGTCGCATTTGACGATGGATGTCGGCGGCTCGGCTACGGAGGAGGCAACTACGACACCTTCATCGCACGGCTTGCCGACACCACGCCCCTCATCGGCGCGGCATTCGCCGAGCAGCGCATCGAGCGCATACCCACCGAACCGCACGACAGGAAGCTGACGGGCATCGTATACGCCTGACCACGCACGAAACAGGCACGACTCGGTGCACGACGACGCCGCGATGCGGTCATGAATCGGCGCCACGCAAAAGGCCGCCGGAAACCTCCGACGGCCTTGACTGAACAATGGAGCGGGTAACGGGACTCGAACCCGCGAATGTCAGCTTGGGAAGCTGATGCCTTACCACTTGGCGATACCCGCATGGATGTCGCGATGCGACATCGGAAGATTATAGCGCTTTCTCCGCTTCGCACGCGCAAAAAGCAACGATATATGCGTTATTTCGTAGCGCCGATACGGCAAATCGTGGTACCGCAATCAGGACACGTTCCCTTCGTAATGGGCTTGCCGTTTTTCGTGGTGCTCTCCACGGGATTCTGCATGACCTTTTTCGCCTTGCACTTCACGCAATATGCCTCGATAGCCATTGTTACCTCCAAAAACGCGTCTCCTACGATTCCCCGCATCCCGATGCCTCGATCAGGATGCCCCATAATAGCGCACGAAGCGACGAAACGGGGGCACGGTGCGCAACCGTTGCTAGCGCGTCATGCAAAACGGGGCCGCGCTTTCGACGCGGCCCCGTCATGGGCTAGATGTTCTTCAAAAGCTCGACCACCATATCGGCGCTGCGATCGAGGGCGGCGGCATCGATGTTCTCGATGACGTCGTCTGCCTGCCCGTAATAGGCGGGCTTCACCCCGTCCATGCCGGCTATGGTCATGGCCTGCATACGATGCTTCTGCGCGTAGCTCGCGGCGCTCTCGCGCCAATCGAGCTTGGCCGGAGCGACATCGACGCCCGAGGCCTGAGAAGCCTTGCGTATGAAGCGCTTCATGCGCGGAGAGCACGAAGCCTGCTTCAAACGGCCCTCTTTCTCGAGGTAGGACAGCGTGCCCGCACCCAACGACTCGAGATTGACGATGATCGCACCGCGCATATCGGAAGCATGCTCGGCCAAAAACGCCTTGATACCGCCGTTGCCCGCAAGTTCCGAACCCAAAGCGACGAACCAGACCTCGGTATTGATATCGCCCGCAGCGAACGAGTAGATCTGCTGGACATCGTCCTCGAACTCCTCGACGCTTTCGCTCACCGTGGCTTCGCCTTTCGCCTCGGCCGCCGCATTGGCGGCGGCAAGCGCGGCGGCGAACGCGTCGTGGGTCACGAAAGGAGCGCTCAGGCGGGCGGGCGCGGAAACATCTTCCTCGCCGCGATCGCCCTCGTCGTCCTTGCCGGCGGCACGGGCCTTCAAGGCGTCGAAAGCGCCGCCGTTCCAGGTATCCTCCTCATCGCGGAAGCTCTCCCAGCTGCCGCGCTTCTTGCCCACGGAACGCGCGTCGAAATCCTCGTCGACGTCGAGCCATTCGTGAGCGCTTTCGGGCTCCTCGTGCTTCTTGCGACGGAACTTGCCGAAGAAACGGCTCATGCGCGACTGGGGCATCTCCACGTAACCGGGTCCGGCGAACGCGCCGGTCTCCGTATATTCGCCTTCGAACGACGAATCGTCGGCGTCGTCGACGTAGACATCCTCGGGCGCGATGCCTTCGATCAGCGCATCGCCCACGGGCTCGGCGCCGATGGCCGTCACCGCGGCGAAGGAACCGGTCTTGCTCACATTGGCGTTCGACGCGCCGAACAGCACACCGGATTCGTCGGACGCAGGAACGATCGGCTCGACCGCAGGAACGCTCACGGGCAAAAGATCTTTCGCCGCTTCGCGCCCCTTGGCATCGGCGGCGTTTGCAAGAGGAGCCCTCTGTCGCAGGTCGTCGAAAGAAACGGGCTGAGGAGACGGCTCGGCGGGCAGCGTGATGCTCGGCAGGCTTGTCACGGCAGGAATGCTTTCGAGCAAAGGGGCCTTGGCGGCATCGCCCTCGATGGACACGACGGCGTCCGCCTCGGACGCAGCGTCGGAACCGGGCGCGGAATCCTGCAGGGCCGGCAACACGGCCGTCTCGTCGGCCGAAGCGGAAAGAGACGCCGTCTTGTCGGCAGATGCGGCGGATACGGCATCCTCCTCGGAAAGCAGCGAGACCACCTGCGCCGCAGGAGCCACGGGCTCGGCCTCGGCGACAGGGGTCGCCATATCCTGCATTTCATCATCGGTCAGCGTGACCACCGAACGCTCCTTGCGGGCGCGGTCGCGCAATTCCTCGGTTCGATCTTCCGGCTGCGTGTAATACATCATCTGAGGCAGGCGGCTCGTCGCGCCGTCCGCTTCGGCCTCCGCCCCCTTCGCCGCATCGGCGTCGGCAGGGCTTGCGGCATCGCCTGCTCGCTCGCCTTCGGCGACGACGCCGGTCTCGGCCTCGGGAGAAGGCGCATCCTGAGCATCGTCGCTCGAGGACTGATCGGCGGAATCCGAAATCGGCTCGGAGGACGCCTCGCCGGATTCGGCGAGAGCCGGCATCGCAACCGTAGCGTCGGCGTCATCGAAACGCGCGTCATCGTTTTCAACGACCTCATCGACAGAAGCATCGGGAACCGAAGTCTGAGCGGCTTCATCTGCGCAATCGGGAGCAGCCGCCTCTTCCGAAGCATCCTTCTGCGGATCGACCGCATCGAGCGCGGCCGTCGCATCGGGATCGACCCCGTCGGCCGTCTCTGCGCCATCCTCGGATTCGACCTCGTCCTCACGCGCCTCGGAAGCGTTCTCGTCGGCGGATTCGTCGGACGCAGCCTCGGCTTTCTCGTCGTCGGATTCCTCGGCTTCGCCCTCCGACGCCTCGTGCGACTCTTCGTCGACCGCAGCGTCGACTGCGTCGCAAGCCCCTTCTTCCTCGTAGGGCACAGGCGCCTCGGACCCGGGAATCTCCTGATCGACGATCACATCGTCATCGATGGACGCGTCGGAAGCGTCGTCGGAAAAGCGACGGTCGTCGGGGAAGTCGGCATAACGCGAACGATACGACGGGGCATCGGAAGCCTCGTCTTTGGAGCCCTCGCGCTTGCGCGCTTTCTCGGTGGCCTTGATATACCATTCGGGAACGCCTGCAGGCAGAGGCTTCGCGGGCTCTTCCTCGGCCTGAGTCTCATCCTCGCCGACAATGCCTTCCTCGGCGCGGCGCTCGGCTTCGGCGCGCTCTTCTTCCTCCTGGGCGAGACGCGCCGCCTCGGCCGCCTCGGCGGCCTCGTGCAGCTCGGCGGCCTTAGCCGCAACCGCAGCCAAGGTTTCGATGGGAGCAGGAGCGGCCACGGCGGCCTTCGCTGCGGCAAGGGTATCGTCGTCATACGAAAGAGACGCGCCTTCGGGAACGACGCCCGCATCGTAAGCAGCCTGCTCTCCATGCACCGTGGCGTCATGGGGGGCATCCGCCTGCGCCTCGCCGCTGCCGATGCGGCGCGCCACTTCGAGCATCACCGCAACGCCCGATGCGTTGGAGTTCGCCCCCTCGTTATACGCGGAAGCTTTCTCGATCACCGCGAACGCGGCGGGAACGGCCACGATGAGTGCGCCGATGATTGCGAGCACCATAAGGGCGATGGCGACGGGGCCTTCCCCGCCGAACGCGAAACGATACGCAGCCAGCACGAAGGGCAGCACGCACATGGAAACGAGCGCGGCGTACTGCAAAGGACGCTGGACCGAAGGCATGAAGCCCGTCAGGTCGTGGCGCACCTTGCCGCTATCGTAATGAGCAACAAGAATGACCTTGCGGCGGCGCGCGCCAGGGCCGGAAGGATCGTTTTCGGGCTCGTATTTAGCAACGACGTTTTGACTGACGCCCTTCATGAACAACTGCGACAAAACAGGCTTGTCGCACGTTTCCGCCACGAAAATCGCCGCCGACAAAACGCACGCGACGATGGCCGGAATGGCCGCGATAGGAACGAACAGCCCGAGCGCCACGGACGCAATGGTCACGATGGAGCAGATAAGCATGGGCATCGCCGCGTTGGAGTTGCAGGTGAAATCCTCTATGTTCACCGAAAGGCCCGCTTCCTTCTGGAAGCGCTCGGTGATGTAGAGCGCGGCTTGCTGTTCTTCTTCCGTTCCTGCGGGACGGGGACCGATCTCTTGCGAGAGATAGGCGATGTGATCAATTGGTTTGCTCATCCGTGCCTTCTCAATCTTCGTTCGCCTTGTTTATAAGGGCATATATGCCGGACAGTATAGCCTATTTGAATCTAGCTGCCTGATTGACCGAGGTAATCCCTAATAAATGCATCTGACTCGGCCGCCCTCTTGCGTGCATCCGCATACAGCGAACGCGTCTCCGCGGTCTGGGCATCGAGCGCGTCGAGGACGGGCTGGGCGGGCTTCGCAGGCAGAGCCGCAGCCAGCTCTATCGCCTCGGCATCGGCGCGGTTGTACCGATCGTTCCAGGATTCGGCCGTCGCCTTATCCTGCACGCGAATAGCCCGATTGCTGGACGAGGCATATTCGTTCTGTTCGATCCGCTTGGCAATATAGGCGGACAACGCCGAAAAATCGGCCGAGGGGCATTCGCGAAGCGCGTCGTCGAGACGACCCTGCGCCTGCGAGAGCAATGCCGCGGCCTCGTCGGTCGACTCCTGGGACGCATCGATGTTTTCTGTTGTCGTGTCGGCCACCAGCGAGGCCGCCCGCTTCATATGCCCGTCGGCCTCCAGCACGAGGCTCCAGCATTCCTGCGCCGCATCGACGGCGGCTTTCGCCTCCCGATCGGCGGTCAGCAGGGCGGCGGCATATTGCATCATGCGCCGGCGCGCGTCGGCCGAAACGCCCACGCGTCCCGCCGCTTCCGCAGCGGTCTCGTCTTTCAAAGACGAAGCGGCATCCTCGGCGAACGCGCAGGCGGCGTTCAAATGCATGTCGGCGTCGTCGATGCCGCGACGCACGGCATCCATGTCGTCGAAAGAGAGTTCGGAGGCATCGGCCATGACCGCATCGTCCATGGACAGGATGAGCGCGTCGGCCTTCTCCATCTCGTCGAATGCGCGGTCAAGCGTCGCGAGACGCTCCTGCTCGCATTCGTACTCGTTGGCCAGCCATAGTGCGCCAGAGCCTGCAAGCAAGCAGCATGCGCACACGGAAAGCGCCACGGCAGCCGCCCGGCGCAGGCGTCTGTTTTTCTTACGACGGCGTATTTCCCTTTCGGGATCGACCAGGGCACGCTCGCGGGCGCGCTGCAAACGCGACGCAGCCCTACGGTGCCGAGCCGATGCGCCCTGCGACGGCGCGGGCGCGCATGGGCGCGATTCCGGAGGAACGCCCGCACGTGGCGAACGCGGCTTGACGGTGAATAGCGACAAGTCGCCGAGCTTCACCTTGGGGTCGCCCTCGCCCCATGCGTCGTCGGCGCGGCTTTTCAGCTCGTCGAGCACGGAAAGCGATATTTCGTTGGATGTGCCCGCCGTGCTCTTCTTGACGTGCATGCTGGCGGGGCCGGCAAAGCGGCCCTTGCGCTTGTTCGCCGCCATGCGCTACAACGACTCCCTGTTCGCCGATGCGCGCACGATCTCAATCGCCTCCGCGGTCGAACAGCTATGCACGTTGCGCGACGGAAGGGATTTCAAAAAGACCCGTCCGTAGCCTTTGGTAAGCAGCCTGCGATCGGCAAGGATGAGCACGCCCGTGTCGCTTGACGAACGGATAAGGCGGCCCGCCGCCTGCTTCACCTCGATGACGGCCTGCGGCAGCGTGTAATGCGACCATGCTGCCGAATCACGCTGCGCGCGCTCGCACGAAAGCGGGTCGGTCGGCTTGGAGAACGGCAGCTTGGGAATGACGACGCCCTTGAGCGTCGCCCCCGGAGCATCGAAGCCCTCCCAGAAGCTTTTCAAGGCGAAAAGCGACAAATGCTCGTCTTTGAGGAAATCGTCGCGCAGCCCCTTGGTGGAAACGCCCCACTTCTGACAGACCAGACGTAACCCCGCCTCTTTCATGGCGGGATTCACCGCCTCGAACGACGCCTCCATCTCGCGCCTGTTCGTGAACAGCGTCAGCATGCTTCCATGCTGGGCCACGTGCACGCCCTCGAGCAGGACCTGCAACGCATCGAGATAGCCGGGCTGATTAGGCTCGGGAATATCGTTGACGACCAGGACCTGCATATGGGAATCGAAGTCGTAGCTCGACCCCAGAAGGCAGGTCGAAGCGTACGACGCCTCCGATCGACCCAGGCCCATGGCATTTTCGAAGCTCTTGAAATCGCCGTCGATGGCGATCGTCGCGCTGGCATACACCACGCTCGACGTATTCTCGTACAACGTTTCGTCTAGCACGCCTCCCACATCGACCACCTGGGCCTGAAGCTGTTCGGCCACACGTTCGCTTTTGCGCGACAACCGCGCCGAATACACGAATCGAGGGTCCGCCTTTTCCAAGATGAGCTCACTTGCCTGCAGCATCTCCTTGGCGTCAATGACGACAGTGGCGATATCGCGCTGGCAATCCTCGACCCCGTCGGTCCCCTCCAAAAACGCGATAAGTTCGCTGCTCGCGGAAATCAAGCGTTCCGCCTGCTCGCGGAAACGCACGCCCAAGCCGCGCAGCGCCAAGAAATGCTCGTCGGAGCGCACTGCGTCGCCGATCCACAACTCGACGGTCTCGTAGCTCTTGTTGCCGCGGCCCGTATCGCACTCAAGCAGGTCTTTCATGCGATGCGCAAGCTCGGACGCCGCCTCGGCGAAATCGTGCGCGATCGCCTTCGCCTTTCCGGAAAGACCGTAGAACAACGAAGCCGCCTCGGGCTGCAGGCCTTCATCGAGAGGCATGCGGCGTTCGACGCGCTCGTACGGATTGCGTTTGGCATCCGAAGACGCGAGCCGGTTCGCGAGGCGCACCATATCGAATGCATCGAGCTTGACGGCCATCGCGCGGCGCGCTTCGGCCTCGGCCCCGTGCGCCTCGTCCACGACCCAATGCTTGATGTCGGGAAGCAAGCGCCCTTCGGAAGCAAGGTCGCAGAACAGCAGGGCGTGATTCGTCACCACGACGTGGGCGCGCTCCGCCTGTTTGCGGGCGCCATGAACGAAGCACTGCTCTCCGAAATACGGGCACTTTCGCCTGAGGCAATCGCGCGACGACAACGAGAACGCGTAACGCGGAAGCGCTTTGTAGTCGAGCTTGAGCGCATCCATGTCGTCGTATTCGGTCTGCTCGATGAACGACACCAGAGCCGCGATCGAAGGCGCCTGGCTGACCGACTTGCCCATGACGGAAACGTTATGGGCGCCGTCGTGCACCAGCCGTTCGACAAGGCGCAGGCACGGATAATGGGAAAACCCCTTGAGCGCCACGTAACGAAGCTCGCCTGCGCCGCGGGAAGCGAAGGCCTCGCTCAGCCGCGGCAGCTCTTTATACATGATCTGATCGAGCAAGGCGTTGGTCTTCGTGGCCACGCCCATCGCCCCATCGCCGCGCAAAGCCGCCCATGCGCTCGGCAGCAGATACGCCATCGATTTTCCGACGCCCGTGCCGGCCTCGACCACGAGATTCTCCGACGATGAAAACGCCTTCAGCACGCTTTCCGCCATTGCGACCTGCTCGGCGCGCGGCTCGAAGCCTTCGTACAAAGAGCCCACGAGTCCCGCGGCGGAAAACGCCTCGGATACTTCCTCAACGGAAGGAAACGCCATCGAACGCGTGGGCGCGACGGGCTTTTCCTGCGAACGAGTCGCGTCGGAATCGCGAGACGCGAGGCGGGCGGCGCGAAGGCCGCGCACCGTCATGGGGTAGCGCCGTTCGCCCGCGTCGGAATCGCGCTCCTCACGCTGCGCCATCATGTGCGCCATGCGAGAGAAAACCGCGCCGGTCGGCCAATCCTCTTCCGTCGCAAGGCCAGCGATGAACTCGACCAGATCGATGGGCATGGCGTCGATGGCGGCAAGAAGGATGCGATACACCGCGCACAGCGCCTCGACGTCGGCGTCGGCGCGATGCGTCGAAATAGGGGCGTCGAAAGCCCTGACCAGATCGATGAGCCTATGCGACGTCAAGCGCGGCAGGGCTATGCGGGCGAGATCGAGCGAATCGATCCAGAGGTTTTCAAGTAAGGGATACCCCGAGGGCGTCTTCGTGACGAAACCCTTGTCGAAAGCGGCGTTATGCGCCACGACGACGGCATCCCCCACGAATGAGGCCAGGCGGGCGCGGGCTTCGTCGGGCAACGGAGCATCGGCCACGTCTTCATCGTGGATATCGGTCAGGCGAGCCACTTCGTCGGGGATGGGCTTGCCGGGATTGACGAACGTGACGAACCAGTCGGTAATGCGGCCGCATTCCAAACGTGCGGCGGCGATCTGGGTCAATTCATCGTGATGCTGGGAAAAACCGGTGGTTTCAGTGTCGAGCACGACCACATTGCGATCGAGCTCACCGAAATCGCAGCGCGCGGCGGCCTGCGCGAGAGAGGCGTATCGGCGCACGATATCGTCGGGGGTTCCTTGGGATACGAAGTCGTATACACTCATATTCTGCATAATGGAATCTTTCATATCGGTCCTGTCACGCTAGCCTATCACGAAAGGAAGCCCATGGCGTCTACAAACGCATCCGATACGTATTTCGGGTCATACGCCCGTTTTCAAACCGCCGACAAACGGTCGGGAGCCCTGCTCGCAAGCTCGGACAACGCCGTCGGCGACATCGGCGAAATCGTCTGGAAGCTCGACGAACGCAAGCGCCAGCAAGCATGGCTCGAAAACCCCTACGGCCAGACGATCGGATGCCTCGACCATGCCGATTCGCATAAGCTCGCCCTCTGTCATGCGAAAGGGTGGATTTTACGCTACGTGCTCAGCTTCACCGCCTATAGCGAAGAGCCCGCCCCCGGCGTCTATTGGGGGCAAGTCGCGGTATTCGCCTATCCGCCGCGCTATCGCGACGAATTCGATACATTCGTGAAGGCCTTCGCAAGAGCGGCCGCCGACGGATCGCGCCCCGATCCTTCCATGAATGCCGCCGGCGTGGCGCGCGTGCTGGCCGATCCAAGCGGATGGACGCCGTCCAACAAGGTCAAAATCCCCAAGGGCGACGGGCGGACCGTCATTTTGAAAGACCACCGCAGCGCGCATGACAAGCTGCTCGACAAAAGCCGCAGCGGCAGCATAGGATGCTATATCGTCAGCTGGGCATTTCTTCTCGCGCTCGTAGCGGGCGTCGTCTGGCTGCTGCGTTCCATGGGCTTGTTCTAAGGCGCGACGCACGACGTGCGAAAAAACGGGCCGCGTCGATGCGGCCCGTTTCGATACGCGCTATGCCAAAGCCATCTCGATGAGTTTCTCGCACACATCGGAAAAACTCATGCCCACCGCGCGGGCGGCATCCGGGATCAGCGAAGTGTCCGTCATGCCGGGCAGCGTATTAGTCTCGAGCACCCAGCAGCGGCCATCCGCATCCAAGATGATGTCGGTGCGGGAAATTCCCGCGCAGCCGAGCACCGCATGCGCCGCGACGGCGATGGCTTGCGCCTGCTCGGCGGCCGCGTCGGCTATAGGTGCGGGGCAAAGATGCGTGCTGCCGCCCGCCGCGTATTTCGCGTGATAGTTGTAGAACTCGTCATTGTTCGAAACGATCTGGATGACGGGGAACGCCATCGGGTCGTCGCTGCCCATAACGCCCACCGTCAACTCGGTTCCCTCGATGAACTGCTCGACCATGGCCTCGTCGTCGACGGCGAGCGCCGTATCCAGCGCCGCACGAAGGTCGGCCGCGTCGCGCACGATGCTCATGCCCAGCGAACTGCCCTCGGTCACAGGCTTCACCACGCAAGGAATGCCGCACGTTCCGACGATTTCGTCCAAATCGGCCGCATCCAATTCGTCATCGCGACCCACCACCGCAGAAGCGGCCGTGGGCAGACCGGCCTTTTCGTAAAGTTCCTTGGCACGCGCTTTGTTGATCGCCAGGGCGTTCGCGAGAATGCCCGATCCCGTGTACGGGATATGCAGCGTCTCGAGAAAACCCTGGATCGTTCCGTCCTCGCCGCCCTTGCCGTGCAAGGCCAAAAACGCCACGTCGAATTCCTTATCGACCAGCTTCTTCAAATCGTCGCGCGAAGCGGGATCGACCGTATCCACGGCAAACCCCAGTTCTTCAAGAGCACGGGCGCAGCATGCCCCCGAATTCAACGACACCTCGCGCTCGCCGGACGTTCCGCCGAAAATGACCGCTACCGAATAATCCTTCGGATTGCCTGAATAAGCCATTACCCATCCTTACCCGTGAAAAATCGCCATTGCACGCGAGCACGTCCCTTGATGCAGTGCGGGCGCGTGCAAAAAGTAAAATATATCCCAACAGGTATATGTTATGAAGTTCCTCCGTCGGAACACACCGAAGCAGTATCATTATCCGCGTCGATACGGCCGACAATCAACAAAGGGGGACCCATGAAAATCTATCGCTGCAAAGTGTGCGGTTACCTGCACGTTGGCTCCGCTCCTGAAGAATGCCCGATGTGCCACGCAGGCCAGGCTGCATTCTCCGAATACCAGCCCGCCGATGTGACCGGCACCAAGACCGCCGAGAACCTCGCCGCTGCTTTCGCCGGCGAATCCCAGGCCAACCGTAAGTACACCCTCTGGAAGCACATCGCCGAAGAGGCAGGCGCCTCCGACGCCGCCAAAGCATTCGACCGCCCGATGGCCGAAGAAACCGCCCACGCACTTGCGGAAGCCGTGTATCTGGGTATGTTCGGCGGCGTGAAGGAAAACCTCGAAAGCGCCGCGAACGGCGAGCAGTACGAGGAAGAGAGCATGTATCCCGAATTCGCCAAAACCGCGCGTGAAGAGGGCTTCGAAGACATCGCCCACTTCTTCGAGATGACCGCGAAATTCGAAGGCATGCACAAGGCGGGCTACAAAAAGGCCGCCGAAGCGCTGTAATCGCAAGCCATCAAGCCCTTATGAAGAAAGCCCCGGTTTTCCGGGGCTTTCTTCATAAGGGCCCATTGGAGACGCGCCGACGGTCCACACATCTCCGGGCGCGCAAATCGTCGACGCGTCTTTCCTACCGTCCCAGATTTTTCAACTGACCGCATGCGCCCGCGATATCCGACCCGCGCGATGCGCGCAGCGTCGCCTCGATTCCGCGACGCTCGAGTCCTTCGAGGAACATCGCCACCGTCGCGTCAGCGCTTGGCTGGAACAACGAACCGTCGACAGCGTTGATGGGAATCAGGTTCACATGACACGATAGACCGCGGCAGAAGCTCATCAAGGCATGCAGGTGTTCTTCGTCGTCATTCACGCCGTCGATCATGATGTACTCGAACGTAATACGGCGGCCGCTTTCCCCTTGATACGCCTGCAGAGCCTTCTTCAAGTCGGTAAGCCGCTGGTTCGCCACCGTCGGCATCAAAACGTCACGCGAGAACTGAATGGCCGAATGCAGCGACACGGCCAAGGTGAACTGCTCGGGCTCCGACGCGAACTTCTTGATGCCGGGCAGCACGCCGCACGTGGAAACCGTAATCTTTCGGGCGCCGATATTCATGCCGTCCGCAGCATTGAACAGACGCAGGGCTGCCATCGTGTTGTCATAGTTCAAAAACGGCTCTCCCTGCCCCATGCCGACCAGGTTCGTCACGCGGGCTCCCATATCTTCTTGGGCGATAAGCACCTGCTCGACCATCTCGCCAGGAAGCAGGTTACGTGTGAACCCCTCCTTGCCCGTTGCGCAAAACACGCACCCCATGGCACAGCCGACCTGGGTCGAGAAGCACACCGTCAGACGATCGCGCGACGGGATGGCCACCATCTCGGTAGCGCATCCGTCGTGGAATCGCACCACGTATTTACGCGTGCCGTCCTTCGACACGCGACGGTCGATAACCTCCGCGGGCAAAAGCGGCGCCTCGTTCTGCAGACGCTCGCGCAGGCTTGCGGGCAAGTTGCTCATTTCGTCATACGACGAAACGCCTTTCTGATAGAGCCATTGCACGACCTGCTTCGCCCTGAAGCGAGGTTGCCCCCACTGCTTCATGAGCTCGCCGATTCCCTCGTAGGAATACGCTTTAATTTCCTTGCCCACTGTCATCTCCTTGATTCGAATCCACAATACAGGATCCGACCTATCGCTCGTCCTCGAGATTCATCTTGTCGAAAATACGCTTCAAATCGCTTTCATCGGCGAATTCAATTTCGATTTTGTTCTTTCCGTTGGCGCTACGGATACGCACCTTGGTGTCGAATGCCCTGCCGAGCGTACGAGCCGTTTTCCTATACGTCGGAGGAACCGTGCGGCGACGAGCCGCCGCGCCCTCTTTCTGCCTGCCTGCATACAAGCGAGCCAGCGATTCCGCCTGGCGCACGGAAAGCTTGCCTTCGACGATCTTGTCGGTCAGCTTGAGCATGGCCTCCTCGCTCGGAACCGACAACACGGCGCGCGCATGGCCTGCCGTTATAACGCCCTCGTGCAAAAGCTCCTGAGTACGCTCGGGAAGGTCGAGCAAACGCAGGGAATTGGCGATCGTGGAGCGTCCTTTCGAAACGGCCTCGGCCACTTCCGCCTGGGTTTTATCGCCAAGCTCCATCATGCGACGATATCCATACGCCTCTTCGATCGGGTTCAAATCGCTACGCTGCAAATTCTCGATCATGGCCAATTCGCATACGCGGATATCGTCCGCTTCCAGCACGCGAACGGGAACAACGGAAAGGCCCGCCATACGGCTTGCCTGCCAACGCCGCTCGCCGGCAATGATTTCATAGCCATCGCCCGACTTGCGCACCAACAAAGGCTGCAGCAATCCGTCTTTCGCAATAGAGGCCGAAAGCCCGGCGAGCTCCTCCTCGTCGAAACGCTTACGAGGCTGATCGGGATGAGGTCGAACGGAGTCGACGGGCACCTCCTCGATCAGGCCCGTCGCTGAAGAGAGACTTCCCGAAAGACCGCCCGCCGCCGCACCGTTGTCGGCATCGAGCATCGCCGCTTCGTATCCCGCGAGAAGAGAACCCAAGCCGCGGCCCAAGCCGCCTTTTCCGCCTTTAGCCACGCTGCACCACTTCCTTCGCCAACGCACGGTACGCCTGAGCGCCGCGCCCATTCGTGTCATATTCGGTGACGGGCTGCCCGAAGCTCGGAGCCTCCGAAACCTTCACCGATCGCGGAACGACCGTCTCGAACACCAACGTATCGAAAAATCCGCGCACCTCGCTTGCCACCTGCTTTGAAAGCGTGGTGCGGGCATCGTACATGGTGAGCAGAACGCCGAAAATGTCGAGCGACGGATTCAAATACGTCTTCACCCGCTTCATGGAATCAAGAAGCTTGGTAACGCCCTCCAGAGCGTAGAACTCGCACTGGATAGGAATAAGCAGCTTATCGGCAGCAACCAGGGCATTCACCGTCAAAAGCCCCAGCGACGGCGGGCAATCGATAAGGATATAGTCGTATGCGCCCCGCAGCGGCGCGATAGACCCCTTGAGACGATTCTCGCGCGCCATTTCGGCCACAAGCTCCACCTCAGCACCCGCAAGGTTGATCGTGGCGGGCGCCACATCGACCCCCTCGCACACCTCGGAAACGATAACATCCTCGAGTGCGACATCGGGATCGATCAAAACATCGTACACGCAACGATCGAGCTCGCCCTTCTCGATACCCAAGCCGCTCGAAGTGTTCCCCTGGGGATCGAGGTCGACGAGCAAAACTCGCTTCCCCATCTCGCCGAGCGCGGCGCCCACGTTGATGGTAGTCGTCGATTTTCCGACTCCGCCTTTCTGATTGAGAATGGCGATGACCTTCGTGGCCCTCATCGCATCTTCGGACATCGCGCACGACCCGCTTTGCCGCTTGAAACCATCGGATAGCTCCACAGACTCCTCCTCGAATCGCAAACGATGCGCCCATACGGGGCCAAACAGGAAAACCGCGTGTTTCACGTGAAACACGCTCGAATCGCGGCGATCGGCCGCATATGACGCTGGCTATTATAGCGTTACGTACCGGCACGTTTCGGAGTGCCGAACAGCCTGCGTTTTCTTCCCATCTTGCACGAAACGGGCGCACGTCAAGCGCGAATTCGGCACGCATCTGCGCCGTCGACGCAGCGCATAAGAGACTCGTCGAGCATGCCAAAACTTCCCGATGCAAGAATCTTCGCCGCCCGCATTAATGGCGCGGACGCAGCGGATCTTTCTGGGCCATGCCGATGCGGCGCGGAAGGCGAATACGAGGATCGGCCGCCTTTTCGAAAACGAATATGCAGCGCGTCGATCCATCGCTCAAAGAGAAGTCATCCTTCGACAGCAAACGCAACCCAACGAGCTCTTGGATGCCGAGCGCGACCTCTATTTCGTCGTCGGAAGGCTGGGCTTTATAGCACACCAAACGCCCCCGCTTCTTCAAAAGCGGCGAGGCGAGCTCCATAAGCGAGCCGAGGGAGCTCAGCGCGCGGGCGGTCAAAACCGAAAACTCACCCGGACGCTCGAGCGCCAAATCCTCGATGCGTCCCGCATAGATGTCGACCTTATCCCCCAAACCGAGGTCGGATGCGACTCCTTGCAAGGCGCGAACCTTCTTCTGCACCGAATCGACCAGCAGCGTCTTCCTTCCCGTCATGATGCACAAGGGGATGCCAGGGAAGCCGCCGCCCGTACCCAGATCGCCATACAGCCCGTCGGGGGCGTCCTGCACATAAGGCAGACCCGCCAGACTGTCCTCAAGATGCAGGACCATCCCTCCCTCCTCGGAAAGAATGCGCGTGAGATTCATCGTCTCGTTCACCTTCATGATGGCGTGCAGGTCGCTCATGAGCATGCGCTCCTGATCCTCCGCGATGGTCATGCCATGGTGACTTTTCATGATATCGGCCAAACGACCCATAAGGCTCCTCTCGTATGCGCGCCGCGAGCATTCTTTGCGCGCGCTTTGACGCCATAATAAAAGATGCCGCCTGCAAAGACGGCATCTACACGTTGATTCGAATCGAATGCACGTACGGTGCGCACGCGATGCTGGATTACGCGCGATCCAACGGGATGATCACCACATGGCGCGCGCTGCCCTCGCCCTCGGACGCCGTCTCCACGTCATCGCGATCGCGTAGGCACAGATGGACAATGCGGCGCTCGTACGGGGTCATAGGCCGCAGCTTCACGTTGCGCTGCTGAACAACGGCCCTGCGAGCCGCCGACTGAGCGACGGACTCGAGCTTTTGACGCTGACGATTCTTGTATCCCTCGACATCGACGACCACCGGGTAGCGAAAGCCGAGCGTACGCGTCGTGATGGCAGAAATGATGAACTGCAGCGCGTCGAGGGTCTTTCCGTGACGACCGATCAGGATGGCCAGGTTATCGCCGGTGATATCGAGGATCAGCTCGCCCTCGTCTCCCTCGTATTCATCGATCGTGACCTCGCCCACATCGAAGTGCTTCAAGATTCCCTGGAGCGCATCGATGGCGGTATCGGCCACGCGGTCGAGCTCCTCCTCGGTCAGTTCGACCACATCGGTATGAGCGCTATCGCCCTGCATCGCGCAATCGGAGCGCTGCTCTTCGGCGCCTTCTTCGGTCATGATGGTTTCTTCGGCCATGACGCATCCTTTCCGTCCAGCCTTCCCGCCATCGAGGCGAAGAAGGCATGCATGCTAGCGCTTCTTGGTCGGGCGCTTTTTCTTCACCTTACGCTCGACGTTGACCTTGACAGGCTCGACCTCGATACGGGCCGCCTCCTTGGTGGCTTCTTCCTTCTTCAGCATACGCATGGTCAGCTGGCTTTGCAGGATACCGAGAACCGAAGAGGTGCCCCAGAACAGCAAAACGCCCGCCGGCGAGCCCCAGGAAATCCACAGCATCATAAGCGTCATGATGCCGCCCATGATGAGCATCTGGGTACGCTGGGAGCTGTCATTGTGGATATTCTGCAGCACCATAGGAAGGAAGGTGGCGCCGGCGAAGACGAGCATCAAGACCAAGTACGGGAAAAACGCCGCGAAGCCGTCGCCGAAAACGCCCGCAGGCGTCTGGGTCAGATCGTTCACCATGCCGTAGAACGTGTACGAAATGCCATCGCCGTGCGCGCCGAGCTCGCGCAGCGTCTGGAACATGGCCAGGAAGATAGGCATCTGCAAAAGCATGGGGAGACAACCGGCCAAAGGATTGAACTTCGTCTCCGCGTACAGCTTCTGCATTTCCTCGCGCATGCGAACGGGATCATTGGCGAACTTGGTCTGAACCTCCTGCAAAAGAGGCTGGATCTTCTGCATCTGGAAATTCGACTTGATCTGCTTATGCATGATCGGAGCCACGATTGCGCGGAAGATTACCGTGATGATGATAATCGCCAGGCCCCAGTCGCCCGCGATGTCGAAGAAGAATTGGATACAGGCGAATATCCAATCTTTGAACGCGTCCCACATACGCTACACCTTTCTACCGTTTTTCAGGTACAGGGTCATATCCGCCGGGATGGAAAGGATGACACCTGCAGATCCTTTTAATCGTAAGCCAGCCCCCTCGTATGAACCCGAACCGCTGGATGGCGATCAGACCGTATTCGGAGCATGTGGGGATATAACGACAACACGCAGGAAAAAGCGGGGAAATGGCGGCACGGTAGAAACGTATCGCGGCGAGCGCGGCGTTTTTCGGCAGCGCTTTGACGAACGCCGAAACCGACATGCGAACCATATGCACCTTCTTTATCCGCCCGGAGCATTATCGCGAAGCAGACTTCACCAGCCCCGCTTTGGACAGGGCCTTCATACATGCGTTGCTCACTTTACTATAAGACGCCTTGAGGATTGGGTTACGGGCGAGAAACACTACGTCGTAGCCTTCCCACGGACCGCCGCAATCGTGGACCAGGGCCCTCATGCGACGTTTCGCCCCGTTGCGCCAAACGGCATTTCCCGATTTTTTGCCCGCAATAAAAGCAACACGACCATGATCGATATCATGGTCGTGTTGCTTGTGTTCCAGCACCATGACCGTCAAAAACGGCGTGCTGAATCTTTTTCCTTGCGAGAAAAGAAGGGATATATCGGCGCTCGACTTGATGGTCGATTTCAAACCGATGCCCTTTCTTTACACGCAGAGGCGCTTGCGGCCCTTAAGGCGGCGACGAGCCAAGACAGCACGACCACCCTTCGTGGCCATACGAGCACGGAAACCGTGGCACTTGGCGCGCTTGCGCTTATTCGGCTGATAAGTGCGCTTCATATCGACTCCTTTTCATGGTCAAAAACCATAATCCTTTGGTGAATAGCTGTATAAGTATACCTCGCTGACGAAGAAAGTAAAGCATTTTTTCACCCATTCAACAGGGATAAGACCAAAAGAACACCGATGCGGAGCGCCATCCGCAGCCGGATCACAGACCACAACATCTAGCAGTCGAGAATGCACAAAATGGTATATAAAGTGGAAAACAAGGGCGTGCTCTACCCAAAAAGTGCAAAACCAAGGGATAAACGCAGGGGAATACACCTTGGCAAAAAAAGGTCTCTCCCGAAGGTATCCACCGCTTTTCCAGAACGGAACGGCCTCGCGATCATTCCCCCGTGGAATTTGGGTAAAACGATTTTTCCCCCTTGTTTTCCCCATTCGACATCATGCCTGTCGAGTAGTATGTTGAAATTGGTGAAAACAAAAACCGAATGCAACGGCAATTGTTGAAAATAACAAAGCAGCCTTGAAAACCCTTCTGTTGAAATTGGTGAAAACCATAAACATACCTCCATATATAGTATTGCTGACCTGGTTTTATGTATTTCAACAACCTACTTTCTAAAAATGTTTAAAACCCGGGAAATACGTCTTCTCATTTTTAAGAAATCACCGGATTTTACCCATGTTTTCCACCTTCATTCACCCTGTTTCCCCTGGTTATTAGTCATTTTTCACCGGATAAGACAGCATCTTCCATGGTATTCCACCGTTTTCAACACTTCCTTGATAAAAGGTTGAAAACCCAGCATGTGCCCTGTTGAAACATTTCATACCGTTCGAAGAGGGTTGAAAATTCCCTTGGAAAACTTTCCACGTCATTTTAGAATGAAGAAAACATCTGGAGGAAAACCCTGAAAACACGGTTGAAATACCTGTTTTCAGGGCGTATCGAAGCATATTTTCCACAGAACCGAGGGCCGCGACTGGATCGCGGCCCTCTTACGCAGCAAGACCGCCGGAACGCAGGCATCCGGCTCGACGAAAAAGGCGGAAACGCGATGGTGGATTCCAGCAATCTCTACGAAACATGGCAACTCGTCTGCACGCAAATCAAAAGCTACGACTCCGTCAACCCCGTGCAGGTCGACGCGTTTTTCGGACGTCTCCAACCGCAAGCCATCTCCGACGGCTTCCTTATCGTGACCGCCGACACGGCATTCATCAAAGACCAAGTCGAACGCCGCTTCATGGGAACGATCCAGCAGGCCCTGAAAGACCTGTTCGGAATCGACTACCTCGTAGAAATAGAAGTCGACCCCGTAGCAACGGCCGCTCCTATGCCCATGGGTGTCGCCGCTATGACGCCTCCCCCCTCCCCCACCCCGGCCATACCCGTCGGCATTCCCGTTGCCGCCATGGCGGCAAGCCAGCCTCCTATGGCGGAAATGTCCCAGGTCCAACCTGTTTATCAGCAGATGGGGACCCCTATCGGGTCGACGCAGCCGTTCGCAGCCGTGGGGGCGGCGCCCGCAGGAATCGCACCCGTTATGCCTGCGGCGGTCGGCGAGCCGTCGTTCGATGCCGCAAGCCAGGCAACGAAGAAAAACATCATCTACCCCACCACCGCGGGGGAAGAAGCCGCCTTCGTCGAACAGGTGCGCCCCTCATCCCATCCGCACGACAGAGCCCACGGACGCGACCAGGCAGTCAACAACACCGCGCTGCCTGCGTCTTCGCTTACCTTCGAGACGTTCGTCGTCGGCGCTTCGAACAAGCTTGCCTACTCCATGGCCGTCGCAGTCGCCGAAGAACCGGGCAAACGCAACCTGAATCCCCTGTTCATCTACGGACGCAGCGGATTGGGGAAAACGCACCTTCTGCGAGCGATACAGAATTACATCATCGCCACGAACCCGCATATGCGCGTGGTCTATATAGACTCGTCCGAATTCCTCTCCGACTACACGTCCGCCGTCGCCGCGCATGACAAAAATAAAGACAGCTACCAGAATTTCCAAAGCCGGTATCTCGACGCCGATGTGCTGCTGATCGACGACGTCCAGTATTTCCAGGGAAAAACGGCAACGGTCGACATCGTGTTCCAGCTGTTCAACAAGCTTACCGACATGGGGAAACAGGTCGTGCTCTCCGCAGACCGCGCGCCGAAGATGATCGATATCGACGAACGCTACACAAGCCGCTTCAACTCGGGCAGCACCGCCGATGTCCAGCCGCCCGAAATAGAAACGAAACTCGGCATCATCAAAGGATTCATCGAGGAATACAAAATCTCGGAAAACGACTTCGATCTGTACGTTCCCGAAGATATACAAATGTATATAGCCGAAGTGTCGAGCTCCAACGTACGCGAGTTGAAAAGCGCCGTCACCAAGGTCATATCCCAGATCACCTACTTCGACAACCCCGACATATCGCTGCCCGACGTGCGCGTCCTTCTTGAAAACCACTTTTCATCAGGCGCGATGAAGCGCGTCGATGTGGCGGGAATCCAGCGAGAAGTCGAGCGCTACTACAAAGTGAGCCATGCCGACCTGGTCGGAAAGAAACGATCGCGCAATATAACGTATGCGCGCCAAATCGCCATGTACCTTTGCCGCCAGATGCTCGACATCCCTTATAACGATATCGGCAAACGATTCGACCGCGACCACTCGTCGGTCATGTATTCGGTCGGACAAGTGGAAAAAAAGCTCACGAAAAGCCGCGAGCTTCAAGAAGAGATAGAACTCATTACTAAAAACATTAGGGAAAACTAGGGTAAAACTTGGGGAATGCGGTGTAAAACGAAAACTAAGAAAAAACCGTGTTGAAAGATGTGGAATATCGGGTACAAGTATTCAACGTCAAAATTCGCACTATGACAAGGGGAAACAATAGTTTTTCTTCATTTCCACCGCCCTTATTATTATTACTATTCTAATTAATATATTTAAATGGCCAGAAGGGATATCGACGTGAGATTCAACATCAATAAGAGCGAACTGCTCAATGCGCTCACTATCGTCTCTAAGGGAGCATCCAGCCGTTCTACGCTTCCCGTTCTTGCAGGAGTCTATATCAAGGCAGAAGCAAACGGACTCATCATGCAGACTACCGACCTGGAGCGCTCTATCCGTTATAACGTCTCTGCCCTCGTAGAAGAACAAGGCGCTATTGTCATCCCTGAAAAGCTGCTTTTCGATATCGTCAAGCAGCTTCCCGATGCAGCAGTATGCTTCGAAACGAAAGACGGAACCGTTTCTGTATCGTGCGACCAATCCTCCTTCGTGCTTCGCACGCTCGACCCGGAAGACTTCCCCGAATTCCCTGAGGTCGATATCACGAACCGCATCACGGTACCCTTCGATGATTTCTGCATGATGGTCAAACGCGTTGCGAAAGTGGTTTCAAAAAACCAGAGCCACGCCGTGCTCACCGGCGTTTTGATTTCGACAAGCCCGTCCGGTCTGAAAATGGTTGCAACCGATTCGTACCGTCTTGCCGTATCTGAAATCGAACTCGCCGGTGCGAAAGAAGGCTTCGAGGCTATTGTCCCCGGCACGTTTTTGCAAGAAGTCGCATCGCTTCCCAAGATGGAGGAAACCATCGACATCGGGCTTTCTCAAAATCAAATCGTTTTCATCTACCAGAACATGGTGTTGATCAACAGGCGCATCGAGGGAACGTTCCCCAACTACAAACAGCTCATTCCCGCCTCGTATGCCACGAAGACCCTGTTTTCCACTCAGGAGCTCATTACGGCTGTCAAACGCGTCAGCCTGATAAGCAGCCTCGCGTCTCCGGTGAAGTTCGACATCAATGAGGCATCGCAAAACGTCGTTATCAACACCACGTCGCAGGATGTCGGCTCGGCCGAGGAAGTCGTTTCGTGCCATGTCGAGGGTGAAAGCACCGAAATAGCGATTAATCCTCAGTACGTGATCGAAGGATTGATGTCGGTTCCCGGCTCGCAGGTGTACCTGGAAACCCAGTCATCCCTGAAACCGGGCATTTTCAAATCGGTCGGAGACGAAAAATACCTCTATCTGGTCATGCCCGTCCGCATATCCTAGGGCTGATCGGCGTGCTGCGCATCGATGGGCTGCGATTCAGGGATTTTCGTAATTACGAAACATTCTCGATCGACGGCTTGCATGATTTGACGGTCTTCATCGGGCCGAACGCGGCAGGAAAAACGAATGTTATCGAGGGCATCCAACTTGCTCTCGCGTGCGGGTCGTTGCGCGGCGCGCATACGGCCGACATGCTGCGGTGGGGTTGTTCTTCCGCCCGAATCGAGGCTCGCTTGCTTTCCGAGGCGCGCGATTTGACCGTCGGGGTTTCGATGGGTCCGCGCACGAGGTCTTACGACCTCAACGGCAAACGCAAACGTGCGGGAGAGATACAAGGCATGGTGCCCGTTGTTTCATTCTCGCCCGACGATCTCGCATTGGTGAAAGGCGCGCATTCGTACCGGCGTCAGGCGCTCGACGTTTTGGGGTGTCAGCTTTCGGCGGCCCACCGAACCGTGCGCCGCGATTTCGAGCGGCTCGTGAAGCATAAAAACGCGTTGCTGAAAGGCGACGCGTCCCCCGCGTTGCTCGAAAGCGTCGATGCGATGCTGGTGCCGGCGGGCGCCCGATTGTATCGTTTTCGCCATGCTTTGATGGCGAAGCTGACGGCGTGCATGCAGGAGGCGTACGCGGATATTTCCGGCTCGCAAGAGCTTGTGGAAACCTCGTACGTCCCTTCGTGGGAAAGCGACGCCGCGCGCCGCGCCGCCGAGGCCTCGCCCGTCTCGTTCGCTTACGACCGCGCGCAGGCCGAGGCATCGATGGAGTCGGCCTTGCGCGCACGGTCGGCGGAGGAGCATGCGCGCGGGCGTGCGGTGGTCGGTCCGCATCATGACCACGTCGAGCTGTTCTTGAACGGCCGCAATGCCGCCTCGTTCGCCTCGCAGGGGCAGCAGCGCTCTTTGGTGCTGGCGTGGAAGATGGCCGAGGTGTCCGTGGTGCACGCCATGACCGGTGCCGCGCCCGTCTTATTGCTCGACGACGTGATGAGCGAGCTCGACGCCGCGCGCCGTGCGTCGTTGACGGCCGTTTTGGGGCGCTGCCCGCAGACGTTCGTGACCGCCACCGATTTATCGTGCTTCGACGGGGCGTTTCTCGGGGACGCTCGCATTTGCCGATTGGGGGAATGATGGCTTCGATGAAACCTTTGTCGTCGGTCCTCGGATCGACGTTGCGCGATTCCGCGGCGGCCAATGAGCTTGCGGCTAAAGCGGCGCGCACCAATCGCGTCCATCAGATGTGGCGCTCGTCGGTCGATCAGGTCATGCTCGACCATACGAAC
This sequence comes from Slackia sp., assembly GCA_030527325.1. Lineage (GTDB taxonomy): Bacteria > Actinomycetota > Coriobacteriia > Coriobacteriales > Eggerthellaceae > Slackia. Next base: position 81,972 of record JAUNBA010000006.1, on the reverse strand, counting down.
GCCGTTTACATCATCGACGACCATGGTCGCAAGGTGCTGATCGTGTATGTGGACGAAAGCATCTTCGCGGCGGAGCTCAATGCGCGCCGCGAGTTGATAAAACTGAAATTCCTGCAGCAATTCCATGAGAATCTCGACGAGTTCAGGGTGTGTATTTCCCGGGGGTCGTACAAGGGAAACCATCCGTTTCGCGACGAGCGGGACGAGCAGGGCGATGCCGTTATTCGTCATCGCGTGCCCCTGTCCGCAGAGCGTGAGCATATGCTGCGTGCGCAATGCGAGGCCATCGGCGACGATCGCTTGCGAGAAGCTCTCCTCAAGGCGATGATTTCCGATCTTGAATGGAAAAACGGCGATGATGCCGAAAAAACCAAAAACACCGCCTTGTAGGGCCTGTGAAGGCTTTTAAGGGCTATGTCCGAACAATTTATACAAGCGTTCGTGTGGTAAAATACAAGGACTGTCGGAAGATTTTCTGCATCCCCTTTCACATGCGTTTTCACGGGGCTCCTGGCATAGGGGTTCCGGCGCAAGCATTGGAAGAATGCGGGAGTTCCATCGCGGCCGCCGCGCATTCGCGCCCGTTTCGCCCGACATCATCCTGCCCGTCTAACGAATTTGAAAAGGAGTAGGCACGTGGCACAGAAGAATCCCGGCCATTACGATGGCTCGGACATCCAGGTGCTCGAGGGCCTTGAAGCGGTCCGCAAGCGCCCCGGCATGTACATCGGTTCGACGGGTCCGCGCGGTCTGCATCATCTGGTCTACGAGGTCGTCGACAATTCGGTCGACGAGGCGCTGGCCGGATTCTGCACGAAGATCGACGTGACGATCCACGAAGATAATTCCATTACGGTCGTCGACAACGGCCGCGGCATCCCCATCGATAAGCACCCGAAGGAAAAGATCCCTACGGTCGAGGTCGTTTTGACCATCCTGCATGCCGGCGGCAAGTTCGGCGGCGAGGGCTACAAGGTTTCGGGCGGCTTGCACGGCGTCGGCGTTTCGTGCGTCAATGCGCTTTCCACGCGCCTCGAGGTCGAGGTCAAGCGTGATGGCGGTCTGTATGCCATCGCGTTCGAGCGCGGCAAAACGGTGGAGAAGCTGCATCGCATCGGCGATGCCGAGGGCACGGGCACGAAGACCACGTTTTGGCCTGACCCCGAGGTCTTCACCGAAACGCTGGTGTACGATTACGACACGCTGGCGACGCGTTTCCGCGAGATGGCCTTCTTGAACAAGGGCCTTCATATCGAGCTGAGCGATGAGCGCGTTCGCGACGAGAACGGCGCGCCGAAAAGCGAGGCGTTCCAGTATGCGGGCGGCATCGTCGATTTCGTGAAATACCTCAACGAGGGTAAAGAGACGCTGAACAAGCCCATTTATTTCGAAGCCGAAAGCGATGACGGCACGGTCGAGGTGGCCATGCAGTGGTCGAGCAGCTATTCCTCGAGCGGCGTTTTAGCGTTTGCGAACAATATCAACACGCACGAGGGCGGCACGCACCTCGACGGCTTCAAGAACGCCTTGACGCGTACGATCAACGACTATGCGCGCACGCACGGCATCTTGAAGGAGAAAGACAACAACCTCTCGGGCGATGACGCGCGCGAGGGATTGGCGGCTGTCGTGAGCGTGAAGCTGCACGATCCTCAGTTCGAGGGCCAGACCAAAACGAAGCTGGGCAATACCGAGATTCGTGGATTGGTGCAGGGTGCCGTGACCAAGGGGCTCGCAGAGTTCCTCGAGGAAAACCCCACCCCTGCCAAGCGCATCATCGGCAAGGCGACCCAGGCGCTGAAGGCCCGCGAGGCCGCGCGTAAAGCTCGCGAGATGACGCGCCGCAAGGGCGTGCTCGACGGCTTCAGCATGCCGGGCAAGCTGGCTGACTGCTCTAGCAAAGACCCGTCCTTGTCCGAAATCTTCATCGTGGAGGGCGATTCGGCAGGCGGTTCGGCCAAGCAGGCGCGCGACCGCAAATACCAGGCCATCCTGCCTTTGCGCGGTAAGATCCTCAACGTGGAGCGCGCGGGTTTGCATCGCGCCTTGTCCAGCGAGACCATTTCGAGCCTGATCACGGCCATCGGTACGAACATCGGGGACGATTACAACGGCGACGCGGCGCGCTATCATCGCATCATCATCATGACCGACGCCGACGTCGACGGTGCTCATATCCGCTGCCTGCTGCTGACTTTCTTCTATCGCTATATGCCCGACCTCATCAATCGCGGGTATATCTACATCGCCCAGCCGCCGCTGTACGGTCTGAAGAAGAAGAACTCGAAGTCGGGCAAGATTTTGAAGTACCTCTTCAATGACGAGGCGAAAGACCAGCTCATGGAGGAACTGGGCGACGAGGCGGACAAATACGACATCCAGCGCTACAAAGGCCTCGGCGAAATGGATCCCGAACAGCTGTGGGAAACCACGATGGAGCCCGAAACGCGTACGCTGCTTCAAGTGAGCATCGAGGACGCGGCCGCTGCTGAATTGGCCGTTTCCGAGCTGATGGGCGATCAGGTCGAGCCGCGCAAGGAGTTTATCCAGAAGCACGCGCGAGACGTGCGCTTCCTCGACATCTAAGACACCGCACCCGCGCCGAGCGATTTCGACCGCTCGGCGCCGTCGGGTGCTGTGGCGCCCTCCCTCGAATGGATCGGGGCGATGTTTCACGTGAAACAGGCGGTTTTCCGCATTTTGATTAACGAACCTACGACTTCTACTTTGGAGGAAGAATCGTGGCTGAACAGAATTTCGACGATATCGATTCCGGCGCGTCCGGCATCAAATCCGCCGAGCTCGGCAAGGAGATGCGCACGTCGTTCCTCGAGTATTCGATGAGCGTCATCATGTCGCGCGCTCTGCCCGACGTTCGCGACGGCCTGAAGCCGGTGCATCGCCGCATTTTGTACGCGATGTACGATAGCGGCATCACCCCTTCGCGCCCGCATAGCAAGTCCGCCCGTACCGTGGGCGATGTTATCGGCAAATACCATCCCCACGGAGATTTGGCCGTTTATGACACCATGGTGCGCCTTGCCCAGGATTTTTCGATGCGCGTTCCCCTGGTCGACGGCCATGGCAACTTCGGCAGCATCGACGGCGATAGCGCCGCGGCAATGCGTTATACCGAGGCTCGTCTCGCAAAGCCCGCCATGGAGCTTTTGCGCGATTTGGAAAAGGAAACGGTCGACTGGCGCCCCAATTACGATGAGAGCCTGCAGGAACCCGAAGTGCTTCCCGCCCGCTTCCCGAATTTGCTGGTCAACGGCAGCAACGGCATTGCCGTCGGTATGGCCACTAACATTCCGCCCCACAATTTGGGCGAGACCATCGACGCGACGTGCTTGATGCTCGACAATCCCGACGTGACGACCGAAGAGCTCATGGAGGTTCTCCCCGGTCCCGACTTTCCCACCGGCGGCATCATCATGGGCCGCAAAGGCATCATCGATGCGTATGAGACCGGCCGCGGCAGCCTGACGATTCGCGCGAAGCATAAGATCGTCGAGGGCAAAAACGGCAAGAACTCTATCGTGATCACCGAGATTCCGTATCAGGTCAACCGTACGAACTTGATGCAGAAGCTGGGCGAGCTCATCCGCGAGAAGAAGCTCCCCGAGATTTCGAACGTGCACGACGGCGCCGACCGCAACAGCCCTGTCGATATCATCATCGACCTGAAGCAGAATGCTATTCCCCAGGTCGTCTTGAACAAGCTGTACAAGCACACCCAGCTGCAGGTGGGCTGGGGCGTCAATATGCTGGCGCTGGTCGACGGCGTCCCTCACACGCTTTCCCTCAAGGAAATGCTGCACCACTACATCAAGCACCAGGAAGACGTCATCATCCGTCGCACGCGTTACGATCTGCGCAAGGCGGAGGAGCGCGCCCATATCCTGGAAGGCCTGCTGATCGCACTCGACAATATCGACGAAGTCATCGCTATCATTCGCGGTTCGCAGACCGATAAAGAGGCATCCGCCAAGCTGACCGAGCGCTTCGGGCTTTCCGAGCCCCAGACGGCGGCTATTCTCGAAATGCGCCTGCGTCGCTTGACGGGCTTGGAGCGCCATAAGCTCGAATCCGAATTGAACGATCTGCGCGAGAAGATCGCGTACTACAAGCGCATCCTTTCCGATGAGGTTCTGATGCGTCAGGTCATCAAGGACGAGCTTCAGGAGATCAAGGGTAAGTTCAACACCCCGCGTCGCACCCGCTTGGCTGCGGAGGCGAAGGATCTCGACGTCGAAGATCTGATCGCGGAAGAGGACATGGTCGTTACCGTGACCAAGGCCGGCTATGTGAAGCGCCTTCCCGTGGCCACGTACCGTCAGCAGAAGCGCGGCGGCAAGGGCATGCAGGGCGTGAATCTCAAGGACAACGATTTCGTCGAGCACCTGTTCGTGGCGTCGACTCACAGCTACATGCTGTTCTTCTCGACGGCGGGCAAGGTATATCGTCTGAAGGTGTACGAGCTTCCCGAGGCGAGCCGCCATGCGCGCGGCACGGCTATCGTGAACCTGCTGCCGCTTGCCAAGGGCGAGACGATTTCCGCCATCATTGCCACGAAGGATTTCCCGGAAGACGAGTTCTTGATGTTCGCCACCGAGCAGGGCATGGTCAAGAAGACGTCCATGAGCCTGTACGACCGTACGCGTCGTGACGGTCTTATCGCCATCAACCTCAAAGATGGCGACAGTTTGATCGCCGTGCGCCGTGTGAAACAGGGCGAAAAGGTCATGATGGTGTCGAGTGCGGGCAAGGCCATTATGTGGGATGAGTCCGAGGCTCGCGCCATGGGGCGCGATACGATGGGCGTACGCGGCATGACGGTTCCTGCGGGCGTGAAGGTTTTGGGCATGGAGATAGCCAAGCCTGATACCGAGCTTTTCGTCATCACCGAGAAGGGCTACGGCAAGCGTACCCCTGTTGCTGAGTACCCCGAGCATCATCGCGGCGGACAGGGCGTCTTCACGATCAGCATGACGGCCAAGAAGGGCTTGCTGACGGCTATGAAGGTCGTCAAGCCTCAGAGCGAGTTGATGATCATCTCGGAGGAGGGAGTGGTCATACGCACCCCCGTCGAGGATGTCAGCCAGCTCGGCCGTTCGACGCAGGGCGTCCGCGTCATGAACGTGGCGGATACCGATAAGGTGACCGCGGTGGCCATCGCAACGGATTCGAAGAAGCAGCGCGCCAAGAAAGCGACCGAGCAGGTCGATGCTGTGGCGACAGATCCCAACCAGGTGTCCCTGATCGACACCCCTTCGCCGATCGTCTCTGAGGATGATGATGATGATGACGAACTTGCTGGGGCTGAGACCGACTAAGGGTCAGACGGTTCTTTCGCTTGCGTAGACGTATCCCGCGGTGCCGTAAGGCATCGTGGGATTTTTTATTGCGCGTTTTGGCTGGTGGAAGCGCCTTTTCGAAAAGCAGGGAAAAATTTTTTCAAAAAGTTCTTGCAAGAATGAGGATGTCTGTCGTATTATAGCGAAGCACTTTTCTTGCGGGCCTGTAGCTCAGGTGGTTAGAGCGCACGCCTGATAAGCGTGAGGTCACAAGTTCGAGTCTTGTCAGGCCCACCATCCGCAACGAATAGACGCTCCACCGTGAGCCACGAGCCGGTGGAGCGTTTATTATGAAGTGCTCCCTTTTATGGGGCTTTAGCTCAGCTGGGAGAGCGCGGGCTTTGCAAGCCTGAGGTCAGGGGTTCGATCCCCCTAAGCTCCACCATACATTCAACGCCGGCCTGTTGGTCGGCGTTTTGTTTTTAACAACGATGTTTCACGTGAAACATCGTTGCCCGAATGCGTCGAACCTGATACTATGTACTACCGCACATGGCAAAGCCGTGTCATCCTGCGGAGGGGTGGCAGAGTGGTTGAATGCGGCGGTCTCGAAAACCGTTTCACCCGTAACCCGGGTGACGAGGGTTCGAATCCCTCCTCCTCCGCCAGCGAATAGCGCAAGCGTCGTCCGAATGGGCGGCGCTTTTTTCTTGTTCGGAGATTTCTTTCTGTCGCTGGTCGATCGAGCGTGACCGCGCTGTTCGGCGAGAAGTGAAGCGGCATCGGGCGCTCCCGAGGCGGGCGAGTTCGTTCCGCGATCTGCGTGGCGCCTGCTGTGCGGTTCTGTTCTTTGCACATACGAGCGCCCTCTCTTTTCTGGGTCATTACGGCGATGCCGAACTTTGTAAAGGGCATGAAAAAAGACCGGAGCCTGCGGCATGCGGCTCCGGTCTTGCCAGTTCCGTCGGTGTTCGGGTTACTTGCCTGCGAGGAAGTTGGGTGCTTCGGCTATGAAGCAGACCTCCTCGTCGAATTCGAACCCGTTTTCGGTCTCGGTGTAGATGAGCCCCACGGCAACGCCCGCCTCGTCTCCGGGAAGACCGCCTTCGGCGATGATAGCGTCTTTATCGCCTTCGTCGGTCTCTATGAAGCCGTCGTAGCAGAATGCGTATGCGCGCGCCCCTTCGGCCTCGGCAATCGCCGTCTGGGCTGATTCGAAGCATTCTTCGGTCGAGCCGACGTGGGTCTCTTCGTAGACCGATTCGTCGATAATGACGGCGGTGAACGGCACCACTTCTTCACCGTCTTCCATGCGCTGCTGGGCCTCTTCGATAACCTGGATCAAGAGGTCTTCGAGGGTTTCGTCGAGTTCGGGAACTTCTACGATATCGGTTTCGGCTGCGTGTTCCGCCATGCCTTCTCCTTTCTTTCCCGCAGGGCGGCATGCCCTGCTTTATGCGATGGTGAGAGTATAGAAGAGGACGGCCTGCCGCGCGTGGCATCCCACGGCAATGGCGTGATTTTCCACGCCGCGCGCTGACATGGGGACCCTCGCCGCGCCGCGCCGGGTAGCGGATGCTTTTGGGCCGGAGCAATCAAGTGTTTTGTCGCAACGTTTGCCGGGATGGTGCGCCATGCTCGTGTGCAAGTTGTGATGCGTGCGGCGACGTGGGATTTTGCGTTTGCATTGGGGTTGCCTTGCTGGTACTATAGCCAGGTTTCCTGTCCCGGGCAGATGCCTTCATGCGTCCCGGGGCCGTAAGTCCAGAGGAGGTGACATAATGAAGGCTTATGAATTGTTGTTCTTTGTCGCGCCTACGATCGACGACGAATCCCGTTTGGCAGTCATGAAGCGTATCGAGTCCACCATCGCCGAGGGCGAGGGCAAGGTCGATAACGTCGAGGACTGGGGCAAGCGCAAGCTCGCCTACGAGGTCGAGGGCCTGACCGAGGGTGATTACACCCTGATCGATTTCCATGCAAATCCCGCTAACATCGCGGAGTTGGACCGCGTGCTGCGCATCGCCGATGCGGTGGTTCGCCACAAGATCGTCCGCCGCGAGGACCGCGACTAGTCTCGGTCGAGCTATCGGATTGAGGGTTTGCGCCCTCGTTGCTTCAAGGAATGAGGAAGAGTAATGAGCATCAACAAAGTGGTCATATCGGGCAACCTCACGCGCGATCCCGAATTGCGCCAAACGGCGAACGGTTTTCCCGTTCTTGGTTTCGGTGTGGCGGTCAACGATCGTCGCAAGAACCAGCAGACGGGAGAGTGGGAGGATTACCCGAACTTCATCGACTGCACGATGTTCGGCACTCGCGCCGAGAGTATTTCTCGTTTCTTGAGCAAGGGTTCCAAGGTTGCAATCGAGGGCAAGCTCCGCTGGTCTCAGTGGGAGCGCGACGGGCAGAAGCGCAGCAAAATCGAAGTCGTCGTCGACGAAATCGAATTGATGACTGCGCGAGGCGACGGCGGAAACGCCGGCATGTCTCGCATGTCCGCCCCGGCATACGCCCCCGCGGCGATGCCGTCCGCCCCGATGGTGGATACCTCCGTTTACGACGAGGATATCCCCTTCTAACCTGACCGCCGACGTTAGTATTTTTGGATTCGAAAGAGGAAATCATGGCTGAATACACCAAGCAGCCGCGCCGCAAGTACTGCCAGTTCTGCAAGGACGATGTGCAGTACGTCGACTACAAAGACACGGCTATGCTGCGCAAATACATGACCGATCGTGGCAAGATCAAGCCCCGTCGCGTGACGGGCGCTTGCGTCCAGCACCAGCGCGATATCGCCAACGCTATCAAGAATGCTCGTGAGATGGCTCTCATGCCCTACACGGTGCCTGCTGTCAGCGGCCGCGGCGATCGTCGCAACCGCTAGGAGGTTTCCATGAAGGTTATCCTGCTTACCGAGTTGAAGGGCAAGGGCGGCGAAGGCGACGTCGTCGAGGTCGCTCGCGGCTTCTTCAACAACTACCTGGGCCCCCAGAAGATGGCTGTTCTGGCCACCAAGGGCAACCTGAAGCAGCTCGAGCAGCGCAAGGGCAACATCGCCAAGCGCGAGGAGAAGCGCATCGCCGACGCGAACGCTCTCAAGGCTGCTCTGGAGGGCAAGAAGATCCTGGTCGAGGTCAAGGTCGGCGAAGAGGGTATCCTCTTCGGCTCCGTGACCACTCAGATGATCGTCGACGCCGTCAAGGCCGAGCTCGGCATCGAGATCGACCGCAAGCGTCTCGAGCTCAAGAAGGCTATCAAGACCGCTGGCGAGCATGTTGTCTCGCTGTCCATCTATCGCGACATCAAGGTCGATCTGAACCTTGTCGTCGGCGAGGCTGTGGCTGAAGAGGCTGCAGAAGAGGTCGAGGAAGTCGTCGAGGCTGCTGAGGCCGTCGAGGCGACCGAGGAAGCTGCTGAGTAGCATCTTCTTCACCTCAAAGGAGAGAATGCCCCGCTTCGGCGGGGCATTTTTATGTTTCCTAGGAGAAAGCTTGCGTGCGGTGATTCGATGGCGCGCTATCGTTTTCTCAGCGATATCATGAGACGAGAGAAAAGGTGCCCCACGGAGCGCACCGTTCGGTCACGGGAGCGAAGCAATGAATCAGAATGGCGATACGACGGCCCCTGTTTTGCAATCCACGACGGGGAGGCCTTTGCCGAGTAATATCGAGGCAGAGAAATCGGTGCTAGCGGCATGCATGCTGAATCCTGAGGCTGTTGACGACATTGCGACGAAGTTGACGCCCGAGAACTTCTTCCGTCCTGCGCATCAGCGTATTTTCGAGGGCATGCTCGAGCTCAATACGAGGCATATTCCTATCGATCAAATATCGCTGGCCGAACGCCTTGCGGCCGAGGGACAGCTTGAGGCCGTGGGGGGTCGTGCATACCTTGTCGAGCTGGCGAACAACACCCTTGCTCTCACTAACTGGAAAAGCCATACGGAAATCGTGAAGCGAACGAGCGTGCTGCGCGATCTTGTGTACGCTTCCACGAATATCAATGCGCTTGCGTACGATGCGCCCGACGATACGAATCAAGTCATCGAAGACGCCGAGAAGATGCTTTTCAATGTGACCCAGAAGCGGGTGACGTCTTCGTTTCAGAACATCACCGATTTGCTTACCCAGGCGTTCGACGAGATAGACGATCTGGTCAACAATAAAGACCATATGGCCGGCGTCCCCACGGGCTTCACTGATGTGGACAAGCTGTTTTGGGGTCTGCGCGGCGGCGACCTTCTTATCCTGGCCGCCCGCCCCGGCGTCGGAAAGACATCGTTCGCTTTGAATTTGGCTACGAACGCTGCTAAATCGGGTGCGGCTGTCGCCTTGTTCAGCTTGGAGATGGGCGCCAATCAGCTTGTGCAGCGTATTTTATGCGCCGAGGCGCGCGTGAATCTTGGTCAACTGCGCCAAGGCAAGCTCAACGAGGGCGATTGGAACGCCATCATGAACGCCGCGGCGACGCTTTCGGGCCTCGAGCTGTACATCGACGATACCCCTGGCTTGTCGCTGCTTGAAATGCGCGCCAAGGCGCGCCGTCAGCTGCGCGATAAAGAGAAGGGCTTGATCATCGTCGACTACCTGCAGCTCATGCAGCCTCCTTCGAATCGCCGCGATGGCAACCGCGCCGTCGAAGTCGCGGAAATATCGCGCGGTTTGAAGGTCCTCGCTAAAGAGCTCGACATGCCGCTCCTTGCGCTTTCTCAGCTGTCTCGTGCCGTCGAGATGCGCGGAACCAAGCGTCCCATGCTTTCCGACCTTCGAGAATCCGGCTCTATCGAGCAGGACGCCGACATCGTCATGTTCATCGATCGAAGCATGGATGAGGTCGAAGGCGAGCAGGAAGGCAGGCCCGAATGGGGTACTGCGGAGCTTATCGTCGCGAAGCATCGTAACGGCGCCACGCGCGATATCACGCTCTCCTTCAACCCCGAATACACCAAGTTCGGCAACTACATCGACGCGTCTCAGATTTAAGCGCCCCGTTTATGTACGCGTCATATCGTCGATACGCCGTGGTTCCTGCAATGATCGAAGGGATCGGGGGCTCGAACTCGATCGGCCGGACGAGTGCTTTGCGGTCTTTTGGGAAAGTGCCCCGTTAAGTCCTGCATGTCGCTGCGCGCGAGCGCCCGTGGCTCATGTTTGGATGGCGCTCTGTTGATCCCGGCGCGCGTTGCGTGTGTGAGAACTTCGTGGCTCGCTTCTGAGCCGTGAAAGATTGAGCGATGTTTCACGTGAAACATCGCTTTTTTGCGCCGATCTTGCCTTTTCTGCCGACGACTGCGCGTTGAGGATTTCGAGTGGGGCCTTCTCCTTCTTTGATAGCGCGGCCCTATTTTTGTCATGGCTGGTTTTTGAGGTCGTTTTGGCCTGCCATAAGGAGATTCTTCATGCCGTCAGGCGATCAATCGGCGTTTATGCCGCGGTAACGCTATAATCTAAAGGTTATCAAACGGATTTTCTCGCAGGAATGCCAAGCGAAAGGACGAACATGCCGAACGTGGTGTTAGTCGGCGCCCAGTGGGGCGACGAGGGCAAGGGTAAAGTTACCGACCTTATCGCCCGTGATTTCGACTACGTGGTGCGCTATCAGGGCGGCAACAACGCCGGCCATACGGTTATCCACGGCGATAAAAAGCTCGCCCTCCATCTGATTCCTTCGGGCATCATGTACGAAGGCGCCGTTCCGGTCATCGGCAACGGCGTGGTGGTGAACCCGCAGGTGCTGGTCGAAGAGATGAAGATGCTCGAAGGCGAAGGCCTGAGCTGCGATCGCCTGAAGATTTCGTGCGACGCCCATGTCATCATGCCCTACCATATCGAGCTCGATAAGGCTTCCGAGTTCCGCTTGGGCAAAAACGAGATCGGCACCACCAACCGAGGTATCGGTCCGTGCTACCAGGATAAAGCAGCTCGTAGCGGCATCCGCATCCAGGACCTGCTCGACGAGCACGTGTTCCGCATGAAGGTGGAGGCTGCCCTCGAGGTGAAAAACGCCATTCTCGAGAAGGTGTACGGCAAGCGCACCTTCACGGTCGATGAGATCTGCGACGCATATCTTCCTTATGCGGAGGTGATTCGCCCCCATATGGCGGAGACCGCTCAGCTGCTCAACGACGCTTTGCGCGAGGGCAAGCAGATCCTGTTCGAGGGCGCGCAGGGAACGCTGCTCGATATCGACCATGGCACGTATCCGTTCGTCACCAGCTCTTCGTGCTGCGCGGGCGGCGCTGCTACCGGTTCGGGTGTCGGTCCTACGGCGATCGACCGCGTTCTGGGTATCCAGAAGGCCTATGTGACGCGCGTAGGCGCGGGCCCCTTCCCCACCGAGCTGCTATACCCCGAAAACGGCGGAGAGGGCCAGGATGCGATCGACGGCGACCTTATGTGCGCCGAAGGCCACGAATACGGTGTCACGACGGGCCGTAAGCGCCGCTGCGGCTGGTTCGACGCCGTGATCGCGCGTTATGCCGCCGAGGTCAACGGTTTGACCGACATCGCGTTGACCAAGCTCGATGTCCTCTCCGCATTCGACGAATTGAAAATCTGCGTTGCGTACGAGTGCGACGGCAAGCGTTACGATTACTTCCCCATGCAGCAAAGCGTGCTGTTCCATGCGAAGCCCGTTTACAAGACGATGCCCGGCTGGAAGGGCCAGGACATTTCCGCTGCGAAGTGCTTCGACGATCTGCCGCAGGAGGCCAAGGATTACGTCGCCGAGATCGAGCGTTTGAGCGGCGTGCGTGCCAGCATCATTTCGGTCGGCCCCGACCGCAACCAGACCTTCATGCGCGGCTGGTAAGCTGCGGCGCTGCAGGGCGTTCGCGGCGCGCCGTATCTCCCTGTCGACGCGCTCGAGTACCTTGGCGTTGAACTGCTCGATGGGCTTTTCGTCCACGACGTCTTGAACGATGGCGCGCAATATCGAATGGATGCTTCTATCTCTGGAGGAATCCGATAGGTGTGACAAACCCGGGGGCATGCGCCCTCGGGTTTTCGACCATACATGACCGTATGCGCCATAGGGCGCGTGAAATACCTGCGGAAGGGCGGCTCCTTTCGCGGGCTTGTTGAAAGGATGAGCTTGACGTGAACGTGTTAGTGTTGGGCGGCGGCGGCCGCGAGCATGCTTTGACGTGGGCTATTGCCAAATCTTCCCGTATCGGGAAATTGTATGCGGCGCCGGGTAACGGCGGTACGGCAGGAATCGCTTGCAACGTGCCCCTCGACGCCGAGGACGCCGATGCGGTCATCGGGTTCTCGCGCGACCATGATATCGATCTCGTGGTCGTCGGCCCCGAGGCTCCCCTTGTGGCGGGCGTGGCCGAAAAGGTGCGTGCGGCGGGCATCGCCGTGTTCGGCCCTGATGCTCAGGGTGCGCAGCTCGAGGGAAGCAAGAGCTTCTCGAAAGAGTTCATGATGGCCCATGGCCTGCCTACGGCTCGCTATAAGAAATGCACGAGCGAGCAGGAGGCGATGGATTACCTGCATGAGGTGGGCGCTCCTATCGTGGTGAAGGCCGACGGCCTTGCGGCTGGCAAGGGCGTCATCGTGGCCGACTGCATGGAAGATGCCGAGGAGGCCGTGCGCGATTGCTTCGCGGGTGATTTCGGGGCGGCCGGCAGCGTGGTGGTCATCGAGGAGATGCTCGAGGGCCCCGAATGCAGCATGCTTGCGTTTTTGGCGGGCGGCAAGGCTTTGTGCATGCCTTGCGCTCAGGACCACAAGCGCGCCTACGACGGCGACCGAGGCCCGAATACGGGCGGCATGGGCGTGTACTCCCCCGTTCCGTGCGTCACGCCCGAGCTGGAAGCCCGCATGCAGGAAATCATGCAGCAGGCAGCGGCTGCGACGGCTCAGGATTTCGCCGTTCCGTATCAGGGCGTGCTTTACGGCGGCTTCATGCTGACGCCCGAGGGGCCGAAGCTGCTCGAGTTCAACGCGCGCTTCGGCGATCCCGAGACGCAGGTCATCATGCCGCGTATGGAAAGCGATGCCATCGAGGTCTTCTCCGCTGTGGCGGCGGGTCGCGTCGACGATATCGACCTGCGCTGGAGCGATCAGTGCGCTGTGTGCGTCGTGCTGGCGAGCGAGGGCTATCCCGGATCCTACGAGAAGGGCAAAGTCATTCTGGGCATCGAGGAGGCGGAGGCCCTGGAAGGCGTCACGGTGTTCCATGCGGGAACGACGTTTAACGCCGATGATGAGCTTGTCACCAACGGCGGTCGCGTGCTTAACGTGGTGGCGTTGGCCGATACGTTCGAGCAGGCCCGCGAGCGTGCTTACGAGGCGTGCGAGAAGATCAATTTCGAAGGAAAGCAGATGCGCCGCGATATCGCGCTGCGCGCTCTCGAGGGATAGGAACGTATGCTTAGCGAACGATTGCTTACGCGCGCGGTGCGCACTTGCTCATCGCGCTTCATGAACATCAAGCCTTGCGACGATGCTCGTATTCCCGGTCCTGTGGCCGGCAAGCCGTATATGCTCTACATCCATGTTCCGTTTTGCGAGCGCTTGTGTCCGTATTGCTCGTTCAACAGGTTCCCCTTCGCGGAGGACCGCGCCGTTCCTTACTTCAAGAACCTGCGCAAAGAGATGATGATGGCCAAGGAGCTCGGCTACGATTTCGAGGCGCTGTATATCGGAGGCGGCACGCCGACGATTATGCTCGACGAGCTGTGCGAGACTATCGATTTGGCGAAGCGCGAGTTCTCCATTAAAGAGGTGTCGTGCGAGACGAATCCGAACCATCTGATTCCGTCGTATCTTGAGAAGCTGCAGGGGCGCGTCGATCGCATGAGCGTGGGCGTCCAGAGCTTCGATGACGGCTTGCTTAAGCAGATGGACCGATACGACAAGTACGGCAGCGGCGCAAGCATCCTCGAATCGATCAAGGTGGCCGCTCCGTACTTCAAGTCGCTTAACGTGGATATGATCTTCAATTTCCCTGCGCAGACCGAAGAGATCTTGCGCCGCGATTTGGAGATGGTGCTTGAGAGCGGCACGAGCCAGACGACGTTCTATCCTCTGATGGCGTCCCCTTCGGTGGAAAAATCCCTGGCCGCAACCGTGGGTAAGGTCGATTACGACCGCGAGCAGCGTTTCTACGAGATCATCAGCGAAACGTTGGCGGGCGGCGATAATCCGCCGTTCATGCACGGGTCGGCGTGGACGTTCAATAAGAGCGAAGACGCGATGATCGACGAGTACATCGTCGATTACGAGGAGTATCCCGCCATCGGTTCCGGCGGCATGACGTATCTGGGGGCCACGCAATACGTGAATACGTTCAGCGTGACCGAATACAACAAGGCTATCGAATCGGGCCGTATGTCCTTGATGGGCAAGGCGACGTTTTCGAAGCGGAATCGCATGCGGTATCGCTTCATGATGCAGCTGTTCGGCTTGCGTCTGGACAAAAGGCAGTGGAAACGCGACTTCGGTTGCAGCGTCGCTGCGGGCCTGCCTGTCGAATACGGTTTCATGAAGGCGTCGGGGGCGTTTGCCATCGATGACGAGGAGCAGATCACGCTGACCCCTAAGGGGCGCTATCTGATGGTGGTCATGATGCGTCAGTTCTTCATCGGCGTGAACAATCTGCGCGACCAGGCTCGTGCGGCTTTGCCCGAGGATGAGCGCGATTTGCTCTTCGGCGCCGGTTGCGCGATGAAGTAAGGTTACGAGGAAGATTCGGCCGTAGTTTCGGGCCGTCGGAGCGAAGGCGTTTTCGGCGGCTTCGGCCTTTCTGTGTTCCTGCGTGCTCCGTAAAAAAGTTCGATATTCTTCTTGCAAAAAAAAGAAAGCTTCGGTAGTATACATACCTGCGTTTAACGCAACTGGTCAGGTAGCTCAGTTGGTAGAGCAGGGGATTGAAAATCCCCGTGCCGGGGGTTCAAGTCCCTCTCTGACCACCATCGAATACTAACAGGCCAGGCTTTGAAAGCCTGGCCTGTTTTGTTGCGTGCTGCGCACGGTCTTTTCCGCGGCTTTCGCTTTGCGGCGATTTTTCTCTCCCTTTCGGTTTTGACGGCCTTCTTTCGCCCGCATGACATACCTCGTACAGCCCGTTTCTAAAGTTGAAGCGCTATGCGACGCAATGGCGCGTCGGATGATGCCGAGGCAACGAAGGAGATGTTCGTGGGCGTATCGATGGGTGAGTTCGGAAAAGAGGTCGGCGGTTTGTCGCGCCGCAGTTTCATGAAGGCGTCGTTGGCTGCTGCAGGTGTCGCATGCGGCCCGTTCCTGTTCAGGCGCACCGCTTGTGCGGCAGGGGCGATCAAGGCTCGCTTCATGGTTGGCAGCGATGTTCATATTCCCGCCTATTCGTCGGAGCGCAAGCTGGCGGCGTCGTTGAATTGGGCGCACGGTCTGGGGCGCATTCCCGATCGCATGTGCCTGGTGGGCGATATCGTCGATAACGGTCAGGTCGACCAATATGATGCGCTGAATGCCGTGATAGATGCGGGTCCGTTTTCCCGCGAATCGTATATCTTCTGCCAGGGCAATCATGAGACGTTCGACCCCGGCGTTCTTGCCGCGCCCGCCCGTTTCAAAGAAAAGATGGGCCAGGAGGCCAATAAACTTTTGAGCGTGAACGGCGTTCCCGTCATCACGATGGGGCCGAATGGGTTCAGCGATCAGTATTACGTGGGCAATTACGGGTTCCTTGAGGAATCCCTCGCGGCTATTTCCGCCGATCCTGAAACGTATACGCCCGGCTCCCCCATTTTCGTGCTGTGCCACCACGGCATTCAGGGAACCGCGTATACCTCTCCCGAGTGGAACGGCAATTACGGACAAGGCACGGGCGCCGACCTTGTCGCCTTGATGGCGCGTTACCCCCAGATCATCCATATTTCAGGCCATAGCCATGCGACGATCGAGGATGCGCGGTCCATCGACCAGTCGGCGGGATTCACCTGCATTCAGGATTCGACGCTTGGAGCGTATTTCGAGTGCGAACGCAATCAGCCGCACACCATGTACGACGTGGAAACGGGAGAGGTGAGCTCGTATCCAGCTTTCAACGAAGAAGCCTCTCAATGCTTGATCGTGGACGTCATGCAGGACAATACCGTCGAGGTTCAGCGTTGGAATCTCTATCCGTTGCTTGAGGGCGGCACTCCGTATCAGGTGTTCGAAAGCTGGGTCGTCGACGTTCCCGGCATGATGGTGGGCTCGCCGTCGTATATGCCCTCGCGCGTTTCTTCTGTCGCGCCTGTCGTTCCTGCGGATGGAGAAGTGACCGTTGACGATATCGGTGAGGACGCCTTCACGGTGCGCTTTCCCGCTTTTTCGTCGGGATCTGATGAAAACCTTGATATGCTGCACGATTATCTCGTGACGTTGACGCCGGTCGACGAGAAGGGAAACCCGACAGGCGTCGCGATCGAGCGCCGTTTTTTCAGCGACTACTACCGTGTCGACGAAAAGCGCCACGAATACACCGGCGAATCGTGGGCCGTTCGCACGGGAGGCTTGGCTCCGCAGACTTCCTACAAGGTCGAGGTGCGTGCGGAGACCTCTTTCGCCGACAACGGCGAGGCGGGCGTGAGCGAGTCGATAGGAGGCATTATCGCGGCGACGGGCGCTGCTCCCGAACCGCCTGAAATGTTGCTTGATATCGATTACCGCTACGGGGTCCTCGACGATGCCATGGGGCATGAGGCCGTGCTGTTCGGAGGCGCTCTTGTTGCGGACGATACGATGGGTGCTGCCGCAGCGAAGGTTTTCGAGACCGATGGGCACGGCGGGTGCCGTTACGCTCTGGAAGCGACGGACTACCGCTTCTTCAAAAACGCGTCGTCGACCGAATGCTTCTTCAAGATGGTCGATGTCGAGTCCGACCAATGCGTCTTTTCCAACCAGCAAGGGGCCGGCGCCGGATTCGAGGTGGAAAATGGCCGTCTCGAGTTCTGGCTCAACCTTGAAGGCGGTCGCGTCATGCCTGCCGCTCCGATCGAGGCAGGGGCGTGGGTCCATGCCGTTGCCACGCATGATGGAACGACGGCGAAGCTTTATATCAACGGCGAGCTTGCCGATGAAGTTCCCGGTGCAGGTGCTTTGTCGGTGCCCGGTCCTAAAACGTATTTCGTTTGCTCCGATACGTCTTCCGCCATGGAGCCTGAGTTCATGTGCGCGTCGGGCACACGCGTCGCCCTTGCCCGTCTCTACCCTCGTTGCTTGACGCCCGAAGACGTGGCTGCGCGCTATGCGCAAGCGAGCGCCGTTTCTCATGATCTGGTCGATGCTGCGACGGGCGTGAAGGCATCGGGCGTCGCGCTGGACGCCTCGCTTAAAGTGGCGGATACGAGCGATGCGCCGCGTGCGGAGCTCGCCGAGGCCGATGTTTTGATCGGTTCCTACGATGTGACGTTGCTCGATACGACGGGCACCGCAGTGCAGCCCCTTTCCCCCATCGCCTTGACGCTGCCCGTAATCGACGGATGGGCGTGTTCCGCAGCGCGTGTGGAGGTGTTCCATTCCGATGGTGCGCGGGAGAATCTGACGGCGACCGTGTCGCCTGACAACACGGTGGTGCTCGAGGGCGTGTCGAAGCTTTCCCAGTTCGATATCGTGGCCGGTAGGCCCGATGCCGGCGAAGGCGGCGGCACGGACGGTTCGGGAGACGGCCAAGGCGGCGTCGGCAATGGTGCGGGAGATGCCCAGGGCGGCGGTACCGGCGGCCTGGATGATGGAGGGCAAGCCGGCGTCGGCGGACCGAACGGCGGCGGTCAGGGTGCTTCTGGCGGAACGGGCCAGAGCGATGCTGCGACTGCCGCGGGTCAGCACGCCGGTTCGTCTGTGCCGAAGACGGCCGATACGGCGTTCGGCGCCGTTGCGGCGGGCGTCGTGGGCGTTGCGGGCGCGGCAGCGACGGCAACGTATGCGTTTTTGCGCAACCGCGAAGCCGAGCCGATCGAATAGCGAACGCGGTGTGCGCGTTCAGCGCGGCAGCGACGTCGGCCCCCCCCCCCCTTTGGGCGGGCCCCCCCCCGGGGGCATTTGTGTTTTTTAGCGGCGGTGACAATGGGGGTGG